>NZ_JAPSKQ010000009.1:0-12560 GCF_031181555.1 Streptomyces sp.
AACATCCTGATCTTCGCCACCGTCGCCCTGGGCCTCAACGTCGTCGTCGGCCTCGCCGGCCTCCTCGACCTCGGCTACGTCGCCTTCCTCGGCGTCGGCGCCTACGCCGCCGCCCTGGTCTCCGGCTCGCCGCAGTCGGCCATCGGCGTCCAGTTCCCGTTCTGGGCGGCCGTCCTCACCGGCGCCGTCGCCTCGCTGATCTTCGGCGTGGTGATCGGTGCTCCCACCCTGCGGCTGCGCGGCGACTACCTCGCCATCGTGACGCTCGGCTTCGGTGAGATCTTCCGCATCACCATGAACAACCTGAACGGCAACAGCGGACCCGACGTCACCAACGGCTCCAACGGCATCCCGAACATCCCCGACCTGGAGATCTTCGGCTTCAACCTCGGAGTGTCGCACGACGTCCTCGGCCACGAGCTCACCCGCTCCGGCAACTACTACCTGCTGATGCTGCTGTTCACGGCCGTCGTCGTCATGGTCTTCCGCCGCTCCGCGGAGTCCCGCATCGGCCGCGCCTGGGTCGCCATCCGCGAGGACGAGACCGCCGCCACCGCCATGGGCATCAACGGCTTCCGCCTCAAGCTCCTCGCCTTCGCCCTCGGTGCCTGCCTCGCCGGCCTCGCCGGCACCGTCCAGGCCCACGTGTCCTACAGCGTCACCCCCGAGCAGTACCAGTTCGCCGGCTCCGTGCCGCCCAACTCGGCCTTCCTGCTCGCCGCCGTCATCCTCGGCGGCATGGGCACCATCAGCGGCCCCCTCATCGGCGCCGCGCTGCTCTACCTCATCCCGGCCAAGCTCCAGTTCATGGCGGAGTACCAGCTGCTCCTCTTCGGTATCGCGCTCATGCTCCTCATGCGCTTCCGCCCCGAGGGCCTGGTCGCCGACCGCAGGAAGCAGCTCGAGTTCCACGAGACCGGACAGCTCGACGTACCGGACGACAAGCCGCTTCCCGACGGCGCGACCGGCGTCGCGAAGGCAGGGGCGTGACCACCATGACCACCACCACCGCACCCGGCACCACGACCGTCCTCGACGCCGGCAACGTCACCATGCGCTTCGGCGGCCTCACCGCCGTACGCTCCGTCGACCTCACCGTCAACAGCGGTGAGATCGTCGGCCTCATCGGACCCAACGGCGCCGGCAAGACCACCTTCTTCAACTGCCTCACCGGCCTGTACGTCCCCACCGAGGGCAAGGTCGAGTACAAGGGCACCGTCCTGCCGCCCAAGCCGCACCTGGTCACCCAGGCCGGCATCGCCCGCACCTTCCAGAACATCCGGCTCTTCGCCAACATGACCGTTCTGGAGAACGTGCTCGTCGGACGGCACACCCGCACCAAGGAAGGCCTCTGGTCGGCCCTCCTGCGCCTGCCCGGTTTCAAGAAGGCGGAAGAGGCCTCCCGCGAACGCGCCATGGAACTCCTGGAGTTCACCGGGCTCGCCGCCAAGGCCGACCACCTCGCCCGCAACCTGCCCTACGGCGAACAGCGCAAGCTCGAGATCGCCCGGGCCCTCGCCAGCGAACCCGGCCTGCTCCTGCTCGACGAGCCCACCGCGGGCATGAACCCGCAGGAGACCCGCGCCGCCGAAGAACTCATCTTCGCCATCCGCGACCAGGGCATCGCCGTCCTCGTCATCGAGCACGACATCCGATTCATCATGAACCTCTGCGACCGGGTCGCCGTGCTCGTCCAGGGCGAGAAGATCGTCGAAGGGCCCGCCGAGGTCGTCCAGGCCGACGAACGCGTCATCGCCGCCTACCTCGGCACCCCCTTCGAGGGCGCACCCGGCCAGGACGAGGTCGCCGAGGTCGAGGCCGCCGAGGCGCACAGCACCACAGAAGGGGACGACAAGTGACCGCACTGCTGGAGGTCGAGGACCTCAGGGTCGCCTACGGCAAGATCGAGGCCGTCAAGGGCATCTCGTTCACGGTCGACGCGGGCCAGGTCGTCACCCTCATCGGCACCAACGGAGCCGGCAAGACCACCACCCTCAGGACACTGTCCGGACTCCTCCAGCCGGTCTCCGGCCACATCAGGTTCGACGGCCGGTCGCTGAAGAAGATCCCCGCCCACAAGATCGTCTCGCTGGGGCTCGCCCACTCCCCCGAGGGGCGGCACATCTTCCCCCGCATGACCATCGAGGACAACCTCCGCCTCGGCGCCTACCTCCGCGACGACAAGGAGGGCATCGAGAAGGACATCCAGCGCGCCTACGACCTCTTCCCCATCCTCGGGGAACGTCACAAGCAGGCCGCGGGCACCCTCTCCGGCGGCGAACAGCAGATGCTCGCCATGGGACGGGCACTGATGTCCCGGCCCAAACTGCTCATGCTCGACGAACCCTCCATGGGCCTCTCGCCGATCATGATGCAGAAGATCATGGCGACCGTCGCCGAGCTGAAGTCCCAGGGCACCACCATCCTGCTCATCGAGCAGAACGCCCAGGCCGCGCTCTCCCTCGCGGACCACGGCTACGTCATGGAGGTCGGCAAGATCGTCCTCTCCGGCACCGGGCAGGACCTCCTGCACGACGAGTCCGTCCGCAAGGCCTACCTCGGCGAGGACTGAACCGGTCCGAGCGGACACGACGAGGCCCGCGCCCCCGGCCCCGGGAGCGCGGGCCTCCCGCTGCCGGGGGAACTACCCCTTCGACGCCTTCTTCTCCTCGGCGTCGTCGATGACCGCCTGCGCCACCTGCTGCATCGACATCCGCCGGTCCATCGACGTCTTCTGGATCCACCGGAACGCCGCCGGCTCCGTCAGCCCGTACTGCGTCTGCAGCACCGACTTCGCCCGGTCCACCAGCTTCCGCGTCTCCAGCCGCTGGCTCAGGTCCGCGACCTCGCGCTCCAGCTCCTTCAGCTCCGTGAACCGCGACACCGCCATCTCGATGGCCGGGACCACGTCGCTCTTGCTGAACGGCTTCACCAGGTACGCCATCGCCCCCGCGTCCCGCGCCCGCTCCACCAGGTCGCGCTGCGAGAACGCGGTCAGCATCAGCACGGGGGCGATGCGCTCCTCGGCGATCTTCTCCGCCGCGGAGATACCGTCCAGCTTCGGCATCTTCACGTCGAGGATCACGAGGTCGGGCTTGTGCTCGCGGGCCAGCTCGACGGCCTGCTCACCGTCACCGGCCTCACCGACGACGGAGTACCCCTCCTCCTCCAGCATCTCTTTGAGGTCGAGCCGGATCAGGGCCTCGTCCTCGGCGATCACGACGCGGGTCGTCATCGGAGGGACGTGCGACTTGTCCTCGTCGGGCACGTCTACGGGCTGGGGCGACTCGGGGGCGCTCACGTGGGCTCCTTGGTGCGGGGCAGGCCGGTACTGCTGACAAGAGCGTACCCAGCTGCGGTAAGGTGGGGGCACGGCGGGTGACTGCCGACCTTCGTTTCGAAGGGGGCCCCGGTAGCCCAGCGGTAGAGGCAATGGTCTCAAACACCATCCAGCGTCGGTTCGAATCCGACCCGGGGTACTTTTCCTCCGTATCCAAGGTCATCACCCGGAAAGCGGATCTTCACCTTCTCGTGCATCCGCCGCATCCGCCCGCCCCGTCCTCTCCGATCAGTCCTCTCCGATGCGGTGGACCCGGACGAGGTTCGTCGAGCCGGCGACTCCCGGCGGGGAGCCCGCCGTGATGACGACCGTGTCGCCCCTCTCGCAGCGGGCGTACTTCAGCAGGAGCTCGTCGACCTGGCCGACCATCGCGTCCGTGCTGTCCACGTGCGGGCCGAGGAAGGTCTCCACGCCCCAGGTGAGGCTGAGTTGGGAGCGGGTCGCCGGCTCCGGGGTGAAGGCCAGCAGCGGGATCGGGGAGCGGTAGCGGGAGAGGCGGCGGGCGGTGTCGCCGGACTGGGTGAAGGCGACGAGGAACTTCGCGCCGAGGAAGTCGCCCATCTCCGCCGCCGCGCGGGCCACCGCGCCGCCCTGGGTGCGGGGCTTGTTGCGTTCGGTGAGGGGCGGGAGGCCCTTGGCGAGGATGTCCTCCTCGGCGGCCGCCACGATGCGGGCCATCGTCCGCACCGTCTCGACGGCGTGTTTGCCGACGCTGGTCTCGCCGGAGAGCATGACCGCGTCGGTGCCGTCGATGACGGCGTTGGCGACGTCGGAGGCCTCCGCGCGGGTGGGCCGGGCGTTGTCGATCATCGAGTCGAGCATCTGGGTGGCGACGATGACCGGCTTGGCGTTGCGCTTGGCGAGCTTGATGGCGCGCTTCTGGACGACGGGCACCTGTTCGAGGGGCATCTCGACGCCGAGGTCTCCGCGGGCGACCATGATGCCGTCGAAGGCGGCGACGATGTCGTCGATGTTCTCGACCGCCTGGGGTTTCTCGACCTTGGCGATGACCGGGAGGCGGCGGCCCTCCTCGTCCATGATGCGGTGGACGTCCTTGATGTCGCGTCCGGTGCGGACGAAGGAGAGGGCGACGACGTCGAAGCCGGTGCGCAGGGCCCAGCGGAGGTCGTCCTCGTCCTTCTTGGAGAGGGCGGGGACGGAGACGGCGACACCGGGGAGGTTGAGGCCCTTGTGGTCGGAGACCATGCCGCCCTCGATGACGGTGGTGCGGACGCGGGGGCCGTCGACGGCGGTGACTTCGAGGGTGACCCTGCCGTCGTCGACGAGGATGCGTTCGCCGGCGGTGACGTCGGCGGCGAGGCCGGCGTAGGTGGTGCCGCAGCCGTGGCGGTCGCCCTGGACGCCTTCCTCGACGGTGAGGGTGAAGGTGTCGCCGCGTTCGAGGAGTACGGGGCCCTCGGTGAAACGGCCGAGGCGGATCTTCGGGCCCTGAAGGTCGGCGAGGACGCCGACGCTGCGGCCGGTTTCGTCGGCGGCCTTGCGTACGCGTCGGTAGCGCTCCTCGTGCTCGGCGTGGGTGCCGTGGCTGAGGTTGAATCGGGCGACGTCCATGCCGGCTTCGACCAGGGCTTTGAGCTGGTCGTACGAGTCGGTGGCGGGACCCAGTGTGCAGACGATTTTCGCTCGGCGCATGGTTCGAGCCTAGGGCTTACCGGCGGGTAGCGATTCGGCGGCACGTGACGACTCAACGGCCTGCGGGTGAAGGGTCGTTGACAAGCGTCGAAGTGTGCACCGGGCCGCTCCGATGAGCGTCCGGGGGACGCGCCGGTGCCGGTCACCGGATCGCAACCTGGGGGATCTGTTCGAGGTCGGCGTGTTCAGGTCAGAATCGTCGCGCGAATCTACGCGCGTTGTTCGTCGTTGTCCGAGGAGAGTCTGCCATGCCGTTGAACCGCCGGAAGTTCCTGAAGAGGTCCGCTGTGACGGGAGCGGGGGTGGCGCTGGCGGGTGCGGCGGCTCCCGCGGCCGAGGCCGCCGGGGCGGGGCGGGGGAGGAAGCCGGTGAAGCGGTACGCGCTGACCGTGATGGGGACGACCGACCTGCACGGGCACGTGTTCAACTGGGACTACTTCAAGGACGCGGAGTACTCCGACGCGGCCGGCAACGCGCAGGGGCTGGCGCGGGTGTCGACGCTGGTGAACCAGGTCCGCGAGGAGAAGGGCCGGGACCGCACGCTGCTGCTGGACGCGGGTGACACGATCCAGGGCACCCCGCTGACGTACTACTACGCGAAGGTGGACCCGATCACCGCCGAGGGCGGCCCGGTGCACCCGATGGCACAGGCGATGAACGCGATCGGGTACGACGCGGTGGCGCTCGGCAACCACGAGTTCAACTACGGCATCGAGACGCTGCGCACGTTCGAGGAGCAGTGCGACTTCCCGCTGCTGGGGGCGAACGCCCTGGACGCGAAGACGCTGAGGCCCGCCTTCCCGCCGTACTTCATCAAGACGTTCCGGGTGAAGGGCGCCCCGCCGGTGAAGGTGGCGGTGCTGGGCCTGACGAACCCGGGGATCGCGATCTGGGACAAGGCGTACGTGCAGGGGAAGCTGACGTTCCCGGGTCTGGAGGAGCAGGCGGCCAAGTGGGTGCCCAGGCTGCGGTCGATGGGCGCGGACGTGGTCGTGGTGTCGGCGCACTCGGGGTCGTCGGGGACGTCGTCGTACGGTGACCAGTTGCCGTACGTGGAGAACGCGGCGGCGAACGTGGCGCGGCAGGTGCCGGGGATCGACGCGATCCTGGTCGGGCACGCGCACCAGGAGATCGAGGAGCTGAGGGTCACCAACGACGCCACCGGCAAGGACGTCGTGCTGTCGGAGCCGCTGTGCTACGCCGAACGGCTGACGCTGTTCGACTTCGAGCTGGTCTTCGAACGCGGCCGGTGGCGGGTGGAGTCGGTGAAGGCGTCCCTGCGGGACGCGGCGACGGTGGAGGACGACCCGGCGATCACCGAGCTGCTGTCGGACGAGCACGCCGAGGTCGTGGCGTACGTCAATCAGGTGGTGGGCACGGCGACGCAGACCCTGACGACGGTGGAGGCGCGCTACAAGGACGCGCCGATCATCGACCTGATCGCCAAGGTGCAGGAGGACGTGGTGAAGGCGGCCCTCGCGGGCACCGAGTACGCCTCCCTTCCGGTGCTGTCGCAGGCGTCGCCGTTCTCGCGGACGTCGGAGATCCCGGCGGGCGAGGTGACGATCCGGGATCTGTCGAGCCTGTACGTGTACGACAACACGCTGGTCGCGAAGGTGATGACGGGGGCGCAGGTCCGGGCGTACCTGGAGTACTCGGCGGAGTACTTCGTGCGGACGGCGGCCGGTGCTCCCGTGGACGTGGCGAAGCTGACGAACGCGAACGGCCGTCCGGACTACAACTACGACTACGTCTCGGGGCTCGGCTACGAGATCGACATCGCCCGGCCGGCCGGGTCGCGGATCAGGAACCTCACCTTCGGCGGTGCTCCGCTGGACGACGCGCAGCGGTTCGTGTTCGCGGTGAACAACTACCGGGCGAACGGAGGCGGCGCGTTCCCGCACGTGGCGTCGGCGAAGGAGGTGTGGTCGGAGTCGACGGAGATCCGTACGCGGATCGCGGAGTGGGTGACGGCGAAGGGGGTGCTGGACCCGGAGGACTTCGCGTCGGTGGACTGGAGGCTGACCCGGGACGGTACGCCGGTGTTCTGATCGTTCCCCGGCCCTTCGGAGGAGGTACGTCCCCTTCGGGGAGGGGTGAGGTGCCGCGGAGGGTGCCGCCGGGCCGCCGGCGGCACCCTGATCCTGTCCGGTCCGAACGGGAGGCCCTAGGCCTGCTGGATGCGCAGGGCGCGGGCCAGGTCGTCGAGCTGGTCGACGAGTTTGCGGCGCAGGGCGGGGATCGGGTCGGCCTTGCGCAGGCACTTCTCGCCGAGCTTCAGGTTCTCGGCGTCGACGGCGTGGGCGGGGAAGGCCCAGCGGCCGGCGGCCTCGGCGATGGCGGGGCCGCGACGGGCGGCGACGGCCACCGCGTCCTTGTAGTAGCGGGCCACGTACGGGCGCACCAGGTCGGCCTGTTCGGGCTGCCAGAAGCCCCGGGCGGTGGCGGTGAACAGGTAGTTGGACAGGTCGTCGGAGCCGAACATGGCCTTCCAGGCGCGTGCCTTGGCGCTCTCGTCGGGCAGGGCGGCGCGGCAGCGGGCGGCGCCTTCCCGGCCGGTGGCGCTGGGGTCGCGTTCGAGTTCGGCGGCGATGTCGGCCTCGTCGACGGCGCCGAGGGCGGCGAGCCGGGCGAGGACCCGCCAGCGCAGTTCGGGGTCGAGTTCGGGGCCGCCGGGGACGGTGCCGTCGGCGAGCCAGGCGGCGATGGTGTCGGGGTGGGCGACGGTGTCGATGCGGTGGCGCACGGCGATCAGGCGCAGGCCGGGGTGGTCGCCGTCCTCGGTGCGCCGGATGAGGTCGCGGCACAGCCCGGTGAGGGTGGCCAGCCCGGCGGGCCGCCGGCCGGGGGTGAGGTAGCGGTCGGCGATGTGGCCGGTGGCGAAGGCGAGGACGCCCTGGACGAGGGCGAGGTCGGTCTCCTCGGGCAGGTGGGCGGCGGCCGTCGCGAGGTAGGCCTCCGGTTCGAGTTCGCCGTCGCGGACCATGTCGCGCAGCGCGTTCCACACGACGGCGCGGGTGAGCGCGTCGGGGATGCCGGACAGGCCGCGCAGGACGGTCTCCAGGGAGGTGTCGTCGAGGCGGATCTTGGCGTAGGTCAGGTCCAGGTCGTTGGGGACGACCAGGGCGGGGCGGGTGCCGGGGCGCGGCTCGGGGGTCCCGTCCCGGGGGACGTCGGTCTCGTAGCGCTCCCGCAGGACGAGGCTGCGGCCGTCGCTGAGGTCGCGGTCGTAGACGCCGACGGTGACGCGGTGCGGGCGGCTGCCGTCCCGGTCGAGGGCGAGGGTCCACTCGCCCGGGCGGGAGTCGACGGACGCCGTGAGCCGGTCGACGCCGGTGGTGCGCAGCCAGGCGTCGGCCCAGGCGTGGACGTCGCGTTCGGTGGCGGAGGCGAGGGAGTCGATGAAGTCGGCGAGGGTGGCGTTGGCGAACCGGTGCCGCTCGAAGTGGGTGTTGATGCCGGCGAGGAAGTCCTTCTCGCCGAGCCAGGCGACGAGCTGGCGCAGGGCGGAGGCGCCCTTGGCGTAGGAGATGCCGTCGAAGTTGAGCAGCGCGGAGGCGGTGTCCGCCACGTCCTCGGGGGCGACGGGGTGGGTGGAGGGGCGCTGGTCGGCGTCGTAGCCCCAGGCCTTGCGGGCGACGCCGAAGTCGGTCCAGGTGCCGGTGAAGCGGGTGGCCTCGGTGAGGATCTGGTAGCCCATGTACTCGGCGAAGGACTCGTTCAGCCAGATGTCGTCCCACCACTTGAGGGTGACGAGGTCGCCGAACCACATGTGGGCCATCTCGTGCGCGACGACCATGGCGCGGGTCTGGCGTTCGGCGTCGGTGACGGCGGAGCGGTAGACGAACTCGTCGCGGAAGGTGACCAGTCCGGGGTTCTCCATGGCGCCCGCGTTGAACTCGGGGACGAAGGCCTGGTCGTAGGAGTCGAAGGGGTAGGGCTCCTCGAACTTCTCGTGGTAGCGGTCGAAGCACGCGCGGGTGATGTCGAGGAGTTCCTCGGCGTCCGCGTCGAGGTGGGGGGCCAGGGAGCGGCGGCAGTGGATGCCGAAGGGCAGGCCGCGGTGCTCGGTGCGCACGGAGTGCCAGGGGCCGGCGGCGACGGCGACGAGGTAGGTGGAGATCAGCGGGGTGGGGGCGGCCTGCCAGCGGCCGTCGCCGAGGTGCTCGGTGATGCCGTTGGCGAGGACGGTCCAGCTCTCGGGGGCCGTGACGGTGAGGTCGAAGACGGCCTTGAGGTCGGGCTGGTCGAAGGCGGCGAAGACGCGCTGGACGTCCTCCATGAACAGCTGGGTGTAGACGTAGGTCTCGCCGTCGGTGGGGTCGGTGAAGCGGTGCATGCCCTCGCCGGTGCGGGAGTAGCGCATCCGCGCGTCGACGCGCAGTTCGTGGTCGCCGGCGGTGAGGTTCTTCAGGGGCAGCCGGTTGCCGTCGAGGGTGCCGGCGTCCAGGGGCTGTCCGTCGAGGGTGACGGAGCGCAGCTCGGCGGGCCTGATCTCGACGAAGGTGTCCGTGACCTCTTGGTCCGCGAGGACGCTGAACCTGATCAGGGTGCGGGAGTCGAAGGTCTCGTCCCCGGTGGTCAGATCGAGTTCGATCGTGTAACGGTGGACGTCGAGGAGCTGTGCTCGGTTCTGCGCTTCGTCGCGCGTCAGTACGGACATGCAGGCCATGCTGCCCGATGCCGTCGGCGAGGCACAGGGGCGGATATCGGTACGCGGCCTATGTCCGGTCTCGTTCGAGCTCCCCGGTGTGCGCCCCTGCGGGCTGCCCGGGCGGTACGCGCGGGAGGGGACGGGGCAGGCCGGGACGCCCGGGGTTCGCGGTGCGTTCCTCGAGCCGGGCGCGCAGGGTGCGGATCTCGCGCTCCAGGGCCAGCCGGCGCTGGTGGGTGTCGTAGAGGTGGCGGATCTTGGTGCGCAGGGCCCAGGGGTCGACGGGTTTGGTGACGAGGTCGGCGACGCCGAGGGCGTAGGCGGCGGCGCCGAGCTGCCGGTCGCGGACGAAGCCGGTGAGCAGGACGACGGGGATGTGCTGGGTCTGTTCCAGGCGCCGCATGTAGCGCACCACCTCCAGGCCGCCGGTGCCGGGCAGGTGGGCGTCGAGGAGCAGCAGGCCGACGTGTCCGCGCAGCAGCTGTTTGAGGGCTTCGTCGCCGCTGGTGGCCCGGCCCAGCAGGTGACCCAGCGGGGCCAGGGCGTTCTCCAGCGCGTACAGGGTGTCCTCGTGGTCGGCGACGATGAGGATGCGGGCATCCGGTGGCATGGCGCACGTCCCTCCTCGCAAGGGACCGGAGGTGAGCTGTCCGGGTGCTGACGGGTGGTGCCCGCCGGCTGACAAGGAGTGCACAGCGCAGCATGCCCCGCGCGGGCCGTCGTGTCACTCCCCGGGGGAGGCCGTTGTGGTCCGGTTCGCCGAGGGCGTGGAGCCGTTCACTGCCGCGTCGGCGATGTGTTCGTGGTGGCGGATCACCTCGGCGATGATGAAGTTCAGGAATTTCTCCGCGAAGGCCGGGTCGAGCTTGGCGTTCTCGGCGAGGGCGCGCAGCCGGGCGATCTGGCGGGCCTCGCGGGCCGGGTCGGCGGGCGGCAGCCGGTGCTCGGCCTTGAGGCGGCCGACCTGCTGGGTGCACTTGAAGCGCTCGGCGAGCATGTGGACGACGGCCGCGTCGATGTTGTCGATGCTGTCGCGCAGCCGGGCGAGTTCCTCGCGGACGGCGGGGTCGACGTCTCCGGTACCGGTGTGGCTGGTGGTCATGGGAGGTCAGCCTACGGGGCAGAAGGGGGCGCGGTCCGGGCGATCGAGGGCGGTGGCCGGGACGTGCCCGTACAGTGGAATCGGGTTCACGGCGTCCGGGGGTGAGGCGTGGCGAACGACGGACCGGTCGAGCACGGCTACCCACATCTGGAGACGGTGCGGGCGGCCATCACCGCGTTGTACAGGCGTTTGTCGTACGACACGATCCATACGTTCTCGTCCAGCGTGGCGCCGGCCGACGTGGCGTTCTGCGACACGGACGATCTTCATCTGGGGGCTCAGCGGGTGGCCCGCGAGCTGGTGCGGCACTACCGGCTGCCGGACGCGCGGCTGATCGTCGGGTTCCGGGAGATGGGGCACGCGGCGAACGTCGAACTCGAGGCCGGCCCGGAGTACTTCGTCGAGCTGAACGACCGGTTCCGTACGCATCGGCGGGACATCGGGGCGGCTCTGGCGCACGAGGTGACGCATGTGTACCTGCACCGCCTGGGGCTGTCGTTCCCCGGTACGCGGGACAACGAGATCCTGACGGACACGACGGCGACGTATCTGGGGACGGGGTGGCTGCTGCTGGACGCGTTCCGCCAGGACGGGGTGTCGTCTCAGAAGCTGGGATACCTCACGCCGGAGGAGTTCGGGTACGTGCTGGCGAAGCGGTCGCTGGTGTTCGGGGAGGATCCGTCGGTGTGGTTCACCAGCGCGCAGGCGTACACGGCGTACGCCGAGGGCATGGCGCTGGCCCGCCGTGACGAGCGGCAGCCGCCGCTGACGGCGGCCGGCTGGGCGGGCCGCCGGCGTTACGCGCGGGACCGCCGCCACGCCCAGGACCACCGCCCCTCCCCCGTCCCGGCGGCCGGCCGGCCGGATGTCCCGTACAGCTTCATGCCGGACGGCCACGGCCCGCTGCGGGTGTCCTTCCCGTGCCCGACCTGTCAGCAGCGGATCCGGGTGCCGGTACGGGGGCGGGTGCGGGCGCGGTGCGGGTTGTGCCGGACGGTGCTGGAGTGCGACACGTGAGAGGGGCGCGCCCGGGGTGGACGGGCGCACGGACGCGGGGCGGGTGAGGGACCGGGGCCCGGCGATCACCCGGCGCGCCGCGGCCCGGCGGTGCTTCAATGCCCTCATGACGGAGACGATCAAGGAGCCCTGGGGGCTCAGTGTGTTCGGTGCGGGCAGCGTGCGGGTCGAGCCCCAGCTGGTCCGGGTCAGGCTCGCGGTGGACGTGCTGGAGCCCGGGCCGGACCAGGCGTTCCAGGAGGCGGGGGCCGCGGCGGCACGGCTGCGGGAGGTGCTGCGCCGGCACGGGATACCGGACGCGTCGGTGTCCGGCTCGCGGCTCAAGCTGAGCTCGGAGTACGACGGGTACGGCGGCGAGCGGACGTTCCGCGGCTACCGCTGCAGGGCCGCGTACGTCGTCGAGAGCGGGGCGCTGGACGACCTCCAGCAGCTGATCGTGGAAGCGGTCGAGGCGGGGGCGCACGCCATCGACAGCGTCGAGTTCGACGTGCACGACAAGCCGGCGCTGCGGGACGAGGCGCGCCGCCGGGCCGTGGCCGCGGCCCGGCGCAAGGCGGAGGTGTACGCGGAGGCGGCGGGCGTGCGGCTCGGCACGGTGCTGCACATCCAGGACGTGGACTCGGAGTCGTACGAGTTCAAGCAGTACCGCGGTCACGGCGGCGGGGGCGGCGCCTCGTCCGGGGACCTCGTGCCGGGGATGGTGGAGGTCTCGGCGGGCGTGGTGCTGGGCTTCTCGCTGGGACGGTAGGGACGGTGGGTTCCGGGGCCGCCGGACTCCCCCGGGCGCTGGGCCC
>NZ_JAPSKQ010000009.1:12660-47702 GCF_031181555.1 Streptomyces sp.
GCGTTGTCGACGACCCGCTTGTCCGGTACCGCCAACTCGTCGAGTTTCCGCAGGTAGTCGAACTGCCGGCTGTCCGGGTCGCCGAAGCCGACGAACTGCCAGAACAGCGGCAGCCGCGCCGCCTTGCAGAGGTGGCGCTCGGCGGCGAGCCGGTTGACGGGGCCGCCGTCGGTCTGGAAGACGACGAGCGCGGGCGCGGTCGCACCGCTGTCCAGGTAGTGGTCGATGACCGCGTCCATCGCCAGGTGGTAGCTGGTCCTGCCCATGTGCCCGAGCCCGGCCACGATCCGCCCGATGCGCCCCTGGTGGTCGTCGAGGGCGATGTCGGTGACGGCGTCCACGTCGGTCGAGAAGAAGACCACCGGCACGGTGCCGTCGTCGTCGAGGTGCGCGGACAGGCCCAGCACCCGGTCGGCGAGCGCCTGCACGCTGCCGTCCTTGTAGTACGGCTTCATCGAGCCGGAGTAGTCGACGACCAGGTAGACCGCGGCGCGCAGCCCGTCCAGTCCGTGCTCGGCCAGTGACGCGCCGGCGGTCTTGTAGAGGCCGACCAGCGCGGGCGCGGTCTCCTCGATCTTGCGCAGGCTGATCGCGGCCACGTGAACTCCCCCTCGCCCTCACCGGGACCGGCTGCTCGGCCACCGGAACCGGACCCGAGGGTACGGCACCCTCACCCCGCCGCTCCTTCCGTCCACCCGCGTTCGTTATTTTGTTCGCCGCCGCCCCCACCGGCTCAGTCCCGTCCCCGTCCCCCGCAAGGAGCCGGTCCGTGGATCCCGATTCCACCGTCACCACCTGCTACCGCCACCCCAGGGTGGAGTGCCACGTCCGCTGCACGCGCTGTGAGCGGTACATCTGCCCGGACTGCATGCGCGAGGCGGCCGTGGGCCACCAGTGCCCCGAGTGCGTGAAGGAGGGCGCGCGGTCGATGCGGCAGGCGCGCACCGTGGTGGGCGGCCGGGTCTCGGCGGTGCCCGTGGTGACGTACGTGCTGATCGCGGTCAATGTGCTGGCGTATCTGGCGGAGTTGGCGCGGCCGGAGATCGTGGACCGGTTCGCGATGCTGGGCGCGGGACTGGTCGGACCGGACGGTGCGCGCTACCTGTGGGTCGAGGGCTCGTACTTCGGGGACTACCGGCCGGAAGGGCTGGTGGACGGCGAGTGGTACCGGATGCTGACCGGCGCGTTCCTGCACATGCCGCCCACCGGGGGGACGTTCGGCGTCTTCCACATCGTGATGAACATGGTGGCGCTGTGGAACCTCGGCCGGCTCGTCGAGCCGATGCTGGGCCGCGTGCACTACCTGGCCCTGTATCTGCTGTCGGCGCTGGGCGGTTCGGTGCTGGTGCTGCTGCTCGCGCCCGGGGAAGCCGTGGTCGGGGCGTCCGGGGCGATCTTCGGAGTGGGTGCCGCATACTACGTCGTGGCGCGGCGGGTCGGCATCGACATGGGCACCGTCAACCGGTTCATGACCGGTCTGCTGCTGTGGCTGGTGGTCTCCGCGGTGGTCACCTCCTGGGAGGGGCACCTCGGTGGGCTGCTGGCGGGCGGTGCGGTGGCGCTGGTGTTCGCGTACGTGCCGCGGGGGCCGCGCAGGGGCCTGGTCCAGGCGGCGGCGTGCGTGGGGCTGCTGGTGCTGCTGGTGGCGCTGGCGGCGGTCAAGGTGTCCGAGCTGACGGGTGGAGGGGTTCCCCAGTGAAACGTTCCGGTGTGCTGTTCCTCGCGGCCCTTCCCGTGATCGCCACGGGGGTGTACTTCGTCATGCCGACGGACTCGGCCGACGCCCCGGCCGTCCCGCCCGCGGCCACCGCCCAGTCGGCCCGCGAGGACGCCAAGGACCGGGCCGAGCAGGAGCGGGCGGCGGACGACGCGCTCATCGCCGACCTGCCGCCGGGGCTCGCCGCCCCCGCGAAGAAGGAGCTGGCCCAGCAGCTGGTGGCGAGCGCCGGGCACTCGACCACCGACTGGCGCACCACCTACGGCGCCATCGAGGACCACGGCGACGGCAGGGGCTACACCGCGGGCATCATCGGCTTCTGCACCGGCACCCACGACCTGCTCACCCTGGTCGAGCGGTACACCAAGGCCCACCCCGACAACGGACTGGCCTCCTACCTGCCCGCCCTGCGCGAGGTCGACGGCACCGACTCCCACGAGGGCCTGGACCCCGGCTTCACGGCCGCCTGGCAGGCGGAGGCCAAGGTACCGGCGTTCCGCAAGGCCCAGGAGGAGGAGCGCGACCGCGTCTACTTCGAACCGGCGGTCCGCCTCGCCAAGCTGGACGGCCTCGGCACGCTGGGCCAGTTCGTCTACTTCGACGCGATGGTCTTCCACGGCCCCGACCTCGACGCGAACGGCTTCTACGGCCTGCGCGAGCGCGCGATGAAGCAGGCGGAAACGCCCGCCGAGGGCGGTTCCGAGAAGGCCTACCTGGACGCCTTCCTCGACGTCCGCCGCGAGGCCATGCTGGCCCAGCACCCGGACGGCGACACCTCCCGCGTCGACACGGCCCAGCGCCGGTTCCTGGACGCCGGGAACCTGGACCTGGACACGCCGCTGGTGTGGGAGATGTACGGGGAGGGCTACACGCTGCCCTGAGCATGCGACGGCGCCCGCCCCCTCATCCGGTCGGGGACGGGGGCGGGCGCCGTCTGTGTTCCGTACGCCTTTGTACGGGACGTGCGGGGTGGCGGCCCGCAGGCCGCCCATGCGTGTTCCGTCAGACCGTCAGCGCACGGTCGGTCGGGCGGATCGGGGCCGGCAGCTCGCTCGCCCCGGTGAGGAAGCGGTCGCAGCCGCGGGCGGCCGAGCGGCCCTCGGCGATCGCCCACACGATGAGCGACTGGCCGCGTCCGGCGTCACCGGCGACGAACACGCCGGGCACGTTGGTCTGGAAGTCGGCGTCGCGGGCGATGTTGCCGCGCTCGTCGAGCTCCAGGCCGAACTGCTCGACCAGTCCGTTCTCCCGGTCGGTGCCGGTGAAGCCCATGGCGAGGGTGACCAGCTGGGCGGGGATCTTGCGCTCGGTGCCCGGCTTCTGGGTCAGCTTGCCGTCGACGAACTCGACCTCGACCAGGTGCAGCCACTGGACGTTGCCGTCCTCGTCGCCCTCGAAGTGGGTGGTGGAGACGGAGTAGACCCGCTCGCCGCCCTCCTCGTGCGCCGAGGTGACCTTGTACAGCATCGGGAAGGTCGGCCAGGGCTGGGTGACCGGGTTCCGCTCCTCGTTCGGGCGGGGCATGATCTCCAGCTGGGTGACGGAGGCCGCGCCCTGGCGGTGGGCGGTGCCCACGCAGTCGGCGCCGGTGTCACCGCCGCCGATCACGACGACGTGCTTGCCCTCGGCCGAGATCGGCGGGGCGACGTAGTCGCCCTCCTGGACCTTGTTGGCGAGCGGCAGGTACTCCATGGCCTGGTGGATGCCCTTGAGTTCGCGGCCCGGCACCGGCAGGTCGCGCGCGGTGGTGGCGCCGACGGCGAGGACCACGGCGTCGTACCGCTTGCGCAGCGCGGTCGCCGGCATGTCCCGGCCGATCTCGATGCCGGTGCGGAACTTGGTGCCCTCCGCGCGCATCTGCTCGATACGGCGGTTGATGTGCCGCTTCTCCATCTTGAACTCGGGGATGCCGTAGCGGAGGAGACCGCCGATGCGGTCGGCCCGCTCGTACACCGCGACCGTGTGACCGGCCCGGGTCAGCTGCTGGGCGGCGGCCAGGCCCGCGGGGCCCGAGCCGACGACGGCGACGGTCTTGCCGGACAGGCGCTCCGGGATCTGCGGGGCGACGTCCCCGGTCTCCCACGCCTTGTCGATGATCGAGACCTCGACGTTCTTGATGGTGACCGGCGGCTGGTTGATGCCGAGCACACACGCCGACTCGCACGGGGCGGGGCACAGCCGGCCGGTGAACTCCGGGAAGTTGTTGGTCGCGTGCAGGCGCTCGCTCGCCGCCGCCCAGTCCTCGCGGTAGGCGTAGTCGTTCCACTCGGGGATGAGGTTCCCCAGCGGGCAGCCGTTGTGGCAGAACGGGATGCCGCAGTCCATGCACCGGCTGGCCTGCTTGCTGATGATCGGCAGCAGGGAGCCGGGGACGTAGACCTCGTTCCAGTCCTTGACGCGTTCCTCGACCGGGCGGGAGGTGGCGACCTCGCGGCCGTGGTTCAGAAAGCCCTTCGGGTCAGCCATTGATCGCCGCCTCCATCATCTTCTCGGTGATCTCGGTCTCGGACAGACCGGCTCGCTCGGCGGCGTCCTTGGCGGCGAGCACTGCCTTGTACGTAGTGGGGATGATCTTGCTGAAGCGCTCCACGGAGACGGACCACTCGGCGAGCAGCTTCTCGGCGACCGTGGAGCCGGTCTCCTGCTGGTGCCGGCGGACCACGTCGTGCAGCCACTGCTTGTCGGCGTCGTCCAGCGCCTCGATCGCGTCCAGGTTGCCGGCGTTGACGTTGTCGCGGTTCAGGTCGATGACGTACGCGATGCCGCCGGACATGCCGGCCGCGAAGTTGCGGCCGGTCTCGCCGAGGACGACCGCGTGCCCGCCGGTCATGTACTCGCAGCCGTGGTCGCCCACGCCCTCGGAGACGACCAGCGCGCCGGAGTTGCGGACGCAGAACCGCTCGCCGACCTTGCCGCGCAGGAACATCTCGCCGCCGGTGGCGCCGTAGGCGAGGGTGTTGCCCGCGATGACGCTGTACTCGGCGAGGTGGTCGGCGCCGCGGTCCGGGCGGACGACGATCCGCCCGCCCGAGAGGCCCTTGCCGACGTAGTCGTTGGCGTCGCCCTCCAGGCGCAGCGTGATGCCGCGCGGGACGAAGGCGCCGAAGGACTGGCCGGCGGAACCGGTGAAGGTGATGTCGATGGTGTCGTCGGGGAGCCCTGCGCCGCCGAACTTCTTCGTCACCTCGTGGCCGAGCATGGTGCCGACCGTGCGGTTGATGTTGCGGATGGCGACCCGGGCGCGCACCGGCTGGGCGTCCTCGGCGCCGGAGGCGGCCAGCGCGTCGGCGGCGAGCTTGATCAGCTCGTTGTCGAGCGCCTTCTCCAGGCCGTGGTCCTGGGCGACGACCTGGTGGCGGACGGCGCCCTCGGGCAGCTCGGGCACGTGGAACAGCGGGGCCAGTTCCAGGCCCTGCGCCTTCCAGTGGTTCACCGCGCGGGTCACGTCGAGCACCTCGGCGTGGCCGACGGCCTCCTCGATGGAGCGGAAGCCCAGCTCGGCCAGCAGCTCGCGGACCTCCTCGGCGATGAACTGGAAGAAGTTCACGACGTACTCGGCCTTGCCGGAGAACCGGTCCCTGAGGGTCGGGTTCTGCGTGGCGATGCCGACCGGGCAGGTGTCCAGGTGGCAGACGCGCATCATGACGCAGCCGGAGACGACCAGCGGAGCGGTCGCGAAACCGAACTCCTCGGCGCCGAGCAGCGCGGCGACGACCACGTCGCGGCCGGTCTTGAGCTGGCCGTCGGTCTGCACGACGATCCGGTCGCGCAGGCCGTTGAGCAGCAGGGTCTGCTGGGTCTCGGCGAGGCCGAGCTCCCAGGGACCGCCCGCGTGCTTCAGGCTCGTGAGAGGCGAAGCACCCGTGCCGCCGTCGTGACCCGAGATGAGCACCACGTCCGCGTGCGCCTTGGAGACGCCCGCGGCGACGGTGCCGACGCCGACCTCGGAGACCAGCTTGACGTGAATGCGCGCCTGGGGGTTGGCGTTCTTCAGGTCGTGGATCAGCTGGGCGAGGTCCTCGATGGAGTAGATGTCGTGGTGCGGCGGCGGGGAGATGAGTCCCACGCCCGGCGTCGAGTGCCGGGTCTTGGCCACCCACGGGTAGACCTTGTGGCCGGGCAGCTGGCCGCCCTCGCCGGGCTTGGCGCCCTGGGCCATCTTGATCTGGATGTCGTCGGAGTTGACCAGGTACTCGGAGGTCACGCCGAAGCGGCCGGAGGCGACCTGCTTGATGGACGACCGGCGCGCCGGGTCGTACAGGCGCTCCGGGTCCTCGCCGCCCTCACCGGTGTTGGACTTGCCGCCCAGCTGGTTCATGGCGATGGCGAGGGTCTCGTGCGCCTCCTTGGAGATGGAGCCGTACGACATGGCGCCGGTGGAGAACCGCTTGACGATCTCGGAGGCCGGCTCGACCTCCTCGATCGGGATCGGCCCCCGGTCCGACTTGAAGCCGAACAGGCCGCGCAGCGTCATCAGGCGCTCGGACTGCTCGTTCACGCGCTCGGTGTACTTCTTGAAGATGTCGTAGCGGCCGGTGCGCGTGGAGTGCTGGAGGCGGAAGACCGTCTCCGGGTCGAACAGGTGCGGCTCGCCCTCGCGGCGCCACTGGTACTCGCCGCCGATCTCCAGGGCGCGGTGCGCGGGAGCGATGCCCGACACGGGGTACGCCTTGGCGTGGCGGGCGGCGACCTCCTTGGCGATGACGTCGATGCCGACGCCGCCGATCTTGGTCGCGGTGCCGTTGAAGTACTTCTCGACGAAGGCCTCTTCCAGGCCGACGGCCTCGAAGACCTGCGCGCCGCGGTAGGAGGCGACGGTCGAGATGCCCATCTTGGACATGACCTTCAGCACGCCCTTGCCGAGGGCGTGGATGAGGTTGCGGATGGCCTGCTCGGGCTCCATGCCCGGCAGGAAGGTGCCCGCGCGGACCAGGTCCTCGACGGACTCCATCGCCAGGTACGGGTTGACGGCGGCGGCGCCGTAGCCGATGAGCAGGGCGACGTGGTGGACCTCGCGGACGTCGCCGGCCTCGACCAGCAGGCCCACCTGGGTGCGCTGCTTGGTGCGGATGAGGTGGTGGTGGACGGCCGCGGTGAGCAGCAGCGACGGGATCGGCGCGTGCTCGGCGTCGGAGTGCCGGTCGGACAGGACGATCAGGCGGGCGCCGTTCTCGATGGCCGCGTCGGCCTCGGCGCAGATGTCCTCGATGCGGGCGGCGAGCGCGTCACCACCGCCGGAGACCCGGTACAGGCCGGACAGGGTCGCGGCCTTGAAGCCGGGCATGTCGCCGTCGGCGTTGATGTGGATGAGCTTGGCCAGCTCGTCGTTGTCGATCACCGGGAACGGCAGTACGACGCTGCGGCAGGAGGCGGCCGTCGGCTCCAGCAGGTTGCCCTGCGGGCCGAGGGCGGAGCGCAGGGAGGTGACCAGTTCCTCGCGGATCGCGTCCAGCGGCGGGTTGGTGACCTGCGCGAACAGCTGGGTGAAGTAGTCGAAGAGCAGCCGCGGACGCTCGCTCAGCGCGGCGATCGGCGAGTCCGTGCCCATCGAACCGATCGGCTCCGCACCTGCCTTGGCCATCGGCGCGAGGATGACGCGCAGCTCCTCCTCGGTGTAGCCGAAGGTCTGCTGGCGGCGGGTGACCGAGGCGTGGGTGTGCACGATGTGCTCGCGCTCGGGCAGGTCGGACAGCTCGATCTCGCCGGCCTCGAGCCACTCCGCGTACGGGTGCTCGGCGGCGAGCTGGGCCTTGATCTCGTCGTCCTCGATGATGCGGTGCTCGGCGGTGTCCACGAGGAACATGCGACCGGGCTGCAGGCGGCCCTTGCGGACGACCTTCGCGGGGTCGATGTCGAGGACGCCGACCTCGGAGCCGAGGACGACCAGGCCGTCGTCGGTGACCCAGTAGCGGCCGGGGCGCAGGCCGTTGCGGTCGAGCACGGCGCCGACCTGGGTGCCGTCGGTGAAGGTGACGCAGGCGGGGCCGTCCCAGGGCTCCATCATCGTGGAGTGGTACTGGTAGAAGGCGCGCCGGGCCGGGTCCATCGAGTCGTGGTTCTCCCACGCCTCCGGGATCATCATCAGCACGGAGTGCGGCAGCGAACGGCCGCCCAGGTGCAGCAGCTCCAGGACCTCGTCGAAGGACGCCGAGTCGGAGGCGTCGGGCGTGCAGACCGGGAAGATGCGCTCGATGGCCTTCCGGTCGGAACCGAACAGGTCGGAGACCAGCTGGGACTCGCGGGCGCGCATCCAGTTGCGGTTGCCCTTGACCGTGTTGATCTCGCCGTTGTGCGCGACGAAGCGGTACGGGTGCGCGAGCGGCCACGACGGGAAGGTGTTCGTGGAGAACCGGGAGTGCACGAGCGCGATCGCGGAGGCGAAGCGGCGGTCGGACAGGTCCGGGAAGAAGGGCTCGAGCTGGCCGGTGGTCAGCATGCCCTTGTAGACGAGGGTGCGGGCCGACAGGGACGGGAAGTAGACGCCCGCCTCGCGCTCGGCGCGCTTGCGCAGCACGAACGCCTTGCGGTCCAGGTCCAGGCCCTTGCTGCTGCCGTCGGAGACGAAGATCTGGCGGAAGGCCGGCATCGTCGAGCGGGCGGTGGCGCCGAGCAGCTCGGGGGCGACGGGCACCTCGCGCCAGCCGAGGACGGTCAGGCCCTCGTCGGCGGCGATCCCGTCGATCCGGGCGACGGCGTCCTCGGTGGCGTCCTGCGGCAGGAAGGCGATGCCGACGGCGTAGGCGCCGGCCTCGGGCAGTTCGAATCCGGCCACGTCGCGGAAGAAGGCGTCCGGGACCTGGGAGAGGATGCCGGCGCCGTCGCCGGAGTCCGGCTCGGAGCCGGTGGCACCACGGTGTTCGAGGTTGCGCAGGACGGTGAGGGCCTGGTCGACCAGCGTGTGGGACGCCTCGCCGGTGAGGGTGGCGACGAAACCGACGCCACAGGCGTCGTGCTCGTTGCGGGGGTCGTACATACCCTGCGCAGCAGGGCGAGCATCCATGAAGGACCAGTTCTGGCCATTCGCGGAATGCTGGGACGGCTGGCGCGGCGTACGCATCGGCTCTCCCGTCGTCGTCATGTGGCTGGAAGTACCTCCCAGGCCCTTCGGGCTCTGGGGGAGCAGGTGCCGAGGGACGACGTTGGCCCTCTGCGTGGGGTGCGAAATTTCGTGCAGGTTACATGATGGAGCGGTTCTCGGGAACCGGGATAATCCGTTCCATCATGCGGACACCTCGTGGGTCGCGGCGGGGGTTCCGCGCCCGGCGGTGGAAGCTGTGGGGACCGAGCGGGACAGATCGGTGTCCGTCGGCCGGCGACGGGGCGGGCTCCTTCGTCCGCCCCGCGGGCGCGCCGTCGGCCTCATTGCCCACAGCGCTTACGGCTCATGCCCGGTGGTCACGCGGCCGAAACCAGCGAGTAACGACTAATTATGCGGTCCGGCGCATAAGTGCGAGCCGGGTCATCCTACGGCCGTTCCGAACAGCGTGCCCAGGGCGTACGTCACACCGGCCGCCGCGCCACCGAGGGCGAGCTGCCGCAGCCCGCTGTACCACCAGGTCCGCGCCGTCACCTTGGCCACCACCGCACCGCACAGGAAGAGTCCGAGCAGCGCCAGCAGCACGGCGGGCCACAGACTGCTCGCGCCGAGGAGGTAGGGCAGCACGGGCAGCAGGGCGCCCAGCGCGAAGGAGCCGAAGCTGGAGACGGCGGCGACGGTGGGCGAGGGGAGGTCGCCGGGGTCGATGCCGAGCTCCTCGCGGGCGTGGATCTCCAGGGCCTGCTCGGGGTCCCGGGACAGCTGCCGGGCCACCTCGCGGGCCAGCTCCGGTTCGACGCCGCGGGCCTCGTAGAGCGCGGCGAGCTCGGCCTCCTCGTCCTTGGGGTGCTTGCGCAGCTCGCGGCGCTCGACGTCCAGCTCGGCCTCGACCAGCTCGCGCTGGGAGGCGACGGAGGTGTACTCACCGGCCGCCATGGAGAAGGCGCCGGCGGCCAGGCCCGCGAGGCCGCTGAGGACGACGGTCTGCTGGCTGACGGAGCCGCCGGCGACACCGGTCATCAGGGCGAGGTTGGAGACCAGGCCGTCCATCGCACCGAAGACGGCCGGGCGCAGCCAGCCGCCGTTCACGTCCCGGTGCGTGTGATTGTCGCGGTGCGCCTCGTGCAGCACCGCCTCGGTCTCGATGATGGCCATGACGCGTCCCCCCGGGGAGCTTGAGCCGAGCCCTTCCGAGCTCTCTTTGGACTGGTTCTACTTTTCGACGACTCCCAATGTACGCCGCGAAATTCTCCGCCGCCAGCAAGGAAAGGCTGGGCTAACCTGCGGTTTTACGGATTCTGCTCGGTTGTGTGAAGGGCTGCTCACATGTCGACCGGGTGACGCTGGGGCTCATGAGGCTGCGCGGAGCACCGCACCGGGGACAGTTCCGCAAAGGGCCTCGCGCCTCTCGGGGCGCCCCTGAGAGGAGAGCCGCGCATGGCATCGACCGCCCGCACCCCCTCGGTCCCGGCGCTCGGGAACGCCATCGGGCTCCGCGAACGGGCCCGCGGCGCGCTGCTCGGCCTGGCCGTCGGCGACGCCCTGGGCGCCCCGGCCGAGAACATGAAGCCCTCCGACATCCGTGCGGTCTGGGGCCGCATCACGGGATACGTCACGGACCGCCCCGCGGGCACGGACGACACCGAGTACGCGATCTTCTCCGGCCTGCTGCTGGCCCGGCACGGCCACGCGCTCACCCCGGCGCATGTCGAGGCGGCCTGGCACGAGCTGATCGCCGACCGTGCCGAGGGCCCCTTCCGGGGCGCCGGTTTCAGCGAGCGCGGCACGCTGGAGAACCTGCGCCGGGGACTGACCGCGCCCATCTCCGCCCAGCACCGGCACGCCTGGAGCGACGGGCTGGCGATGCGGGCGGCGCCCTGCGGGGTCTTCGCGGCCGGCCGTCCCGACGAGGCGGCCCGGCTGGCGGCCGTCGACGGCTCGGTCAGCCACGACGGCGAGGGCATCTACGGCGGGCAGGCGGTCGCCGCGGGCGTCGCGGCGGCGATGGCCGGAGCCCCGGTGGTCGCGGTCGTGGCCTCCGCCCTGGCGGTGGTCCCGGACGACTCCTGGACCGCCCGCTCACTGCGCCGCGCCGTCACCGCGGCCCACCTCGGCGAACGCGCGGTCCGCTCGGCGGTCGTGATCGGCGGCTACCCCTGGACCGACCTGGCCCCCGAGGCGGTCGCCCTCGCCTTCGGCGCGTACGCGGCGGCCGACGGCGACTTCGAGCAGGCGGTGCTGACGGCCGTCAACATGGGGCGCGACGCCGACACCACGGCGGCGGTCGCGGGCGCCCTGGCGGGCGCGACGCAGGGCGCCCGCGCGATCCCGGAGCCCTGGGCGGCCGCCATCGGCCCGGCCCGCGGCAGCTGCCTCCCGGCGATGGCGGGACACCACGTCCTGGACATCGCGGACCTGCTGGCGCCGGACGGGGACGGGGAGCGGGACACGGCGGGGTGCGCGCCGGGCGAGACGCCGCTGCGGGGCGACGAGCCGGCCCCGGACACCTTCGTCCTGGTGGCGGACGACACGACGGAGGCCCCTTCATGACTCCCCCCGGCCCCACGGCCACCGACACCGGCACCGGCACCGGCACCGAGAAGCCCACGCAGGGCCCCGCGCCCGCCGACGGCACCCGGCCCCCGGGGAACCCCGCAGCCACCGCCGACGCCCGGCCCCCGCAGGAACCACCCGCACCCGCCGACGGCGAGCAGCCCGCACAGGGGCCACCCGCACCCGACCACGAAACCCGTACGGGTGGTGCGAGGGGGAACACCCCCCGGGCCGAAGGCGCAGCCGGGGCCGAAAACCCCGCACCGCCGCCGCGGGCACACCGCGTCGAGGGGCTCCTCCTCGGCCTCGCCGCCGGGGACGCCGCGGGATGGCCCGCCGCACGGCACCGCGCCGCCCGGATGCCCGAGTGGACACGACGCCTCACCCGGGAGCTGGACACCTTCGCCGAGCAGAACGCGACCACCACCCTTCCCGTGCCGATCGCCCTCAACCAGCCCCCGGAGCCCCTGCGCCTCGGCCCCTCCGACGACGCCGAGTGGGCCGCGTTCGCGGCCGAGGCGGTGCTGCTGGCCGGGGACGACAGCGTGCTCGGGGATCTGAGCAGGGGTCGCCGGACGCGTGCCGCCATCGATCTGACCTGGAACGCCGTCGCCGCCGAGGTCGCCGCGGCCACCGAACGCGCCCCCGAGACCGAGTCGGCGGTCCTCCCCCTGCGCGCCCGCATCTCCGTGCGGGCCGGTCTCGGCAACCTGGCCACCGGTCTGCGCCCGCCCGCCACCGGCCACGACAACCCGCACTACTTCGACGACGCGGCCTGCGTACGGGCCTGCGTGCTGGCCGTGGCCCACCCCGGCGATCCCGCGGGCGCCGCCGCCCTCGCCGAGTTCGACGCCCGCTACACCCAGGACGGCGACGGGGTGCACGGCGCCCGCGCCATGGCCGCCGCCGTCTGTCTCGCGCTGGCCGGAGCGGACACGCACGCGTGCGTGGCCGCCGCGCTCGCCGAGCTGCCCGAGGAGACCGAGATCGGCCGCAACGCCCGGCACGCCCTGCGGCTCGCCGCCGACGCCGACAGCGCCTTCGCGCTCGTACCGCCGCTGGAGCACCAGATCGTCGACCACGTCTACAGCTACGGCATCGCCGCCGCCGAGACCGTCCCCGTCGCCCTCGCCCTGGCCACCGCCGCCCACGGCCGGATCGCGGAGGCCGTCCCCGCGGCGGCCTGTCTGTCGCGGGTCGCGGACTCCGCCCCGGCGCTCGCCGGCGCCCTCACCGGCGCGCTGGGCGGCGGCGCGGCGATCCCCCGGACGTGGCGGGAGAGCTGCCGCGTCCTCTCCGGCTGCGCGCTCCCCCGGCTCACCGGCACGGACCTGGTGGAACTCGCCGGACTCCTGGAGGCCGTGCAACCGGCTCCACCGGAGGGATGATTCGGGCATGACGCGCGAAGAGGCAGGAAAACGTGATCAGGGCGTGCCCCTGGACGAGCGGATCACCGGTGCCCTCGTGGGAGCCGCCGTCGGCGACGCCCTCGGCGGGCCGGTCGAGGGCTACTCCCCCGAACAGATCGTCGAGCGCCACGGCGGACGCGTGCACGGCGTCGTCGGCCCCTGGAACGGCGACGCCTGGCGCACCGCCCGCCCCATCGCCCCGTACCACAAGGGCGACGGCCACGTCACCGACGACACGTTGATGACGCACGCGCTGGTCCGGGTGTACGCGACGGTCCGCGACCACCTGGACGCCCACGCGGTCGCCGACCACCTGGTCCCGGACCTGATGACGAACCCGCGCTGGATCCCGGAACTGGAGGCGGAGGCGCTTCCGCTGCAGCGGATCTTCCTCGCGGAGAAGTGGCTGGTGGCCCGGCTCCACTACGGTCACGTCGACCCGCGCGAGGCGGGCGTCGGCAACATCGTCAACTGCGGTGCCGCGATGTACATGGCGCCGGTCGGCCTGGTCAACGCGGCCCATCCGGCCGCCGCCTACGCCGAGGCGCTGGACGTCGCGGGCGCCCACCAGTCGTCGTACGGCCGGGAGGCGGCCGGGGTCCTCGCGGCGGCCGTCGCGGCGGCGTGCGCGCCGGGCGCGACGCCGGACTCGGTGGTCGCCGCGTGTCTGTCCCTGGCGAAGGACGGCACGCGGGCGGCGATCGAGCGGGTCTGCGAGGAGGCGTCCCGGCACCCGGACTTCGAGTCGGCGCTGCGTCCCCTGCGGGAGGCGGTGGCCCCGTACGACACCGTGGGCCCCGACTACCGCTCCCCCTCCCTGGGCGCCCGCCGCCCCTCCCGGCTGCACGCCGTCGAGGAACTGCCCGTGGCACTGGGGATGGTGGTGGTGGCCGGCGGCGACTTCCGGCACGCGGTGCTGGGCGCGGTGAACTACGGCCGGGACTGCGACTCCATCGCCACCATGGCCGGCGCCGTGACCGGTGCCCTCGGCTCACCGGTCCCCGAGGACTGGGCCAAGACCGTGGCGGAGGCCAGCCGCCTCGACCTGTGGGAACCCGCGGTCACGCTCACCGGCGTGGCCCGCGAGGTCTTCGCCCGGGACGTACGGCGCCGCCGGGCCCACGAGCGGGCGTTCGCGGAGCTGGGAGGGCCGGGATGCTCAGACTGACGTGGGTGCAGCCGGAGGACCTGATCGGCCACGAGCTGCGCCAGGCGGCCCAGGACGGCCGCGAGCCCTCGGTGGTCGCGGCCCGCTGGCGGGCGGCGGGCGGCCCCGAGGCCCCGCTCGGCGCGGGCGCGTCCCCGCGGCCGGCGTCCCGCTGCCTGCGCCTGCTGGCCGCCGACCTGCTGGACGAACTGGCCGACCTGCCCAGTGCGCTGGCGGACGACGAGCCGACCGGCCTGACCGGGATCCGGGCCCTGTGCCCCGACTGGCCGCGACCGCCCGCGCATCCCCCTTCCCCGCCGGGCCCCGAACGCCTCGAGGCCGCCTGGCTCGGCCGGGCCGTCGGCTGCCTGCTGGGCAAACCGGTCGAGAAGCTCCCCCTCGACGGCATCCGCCGCCTCGCCCGGGCCGCCGGGAACTGGCCCCTGGCCGGCTACTTCACCGCCCGCGGCGTCCCGGAGGAACTGCTGGCCCGGTACCCCTGGAACCGCCGCTCGGCCCCCACCTCCCTCGCCGAGAACATCGACGGCATGCCCGAGGACGACGACCTCAACTACCCCCTGCTGGGCCTCCTCGTCCTCCGCCGCCACGGCCGCGGCTTCACCACCGCGGACGTGGCGCGCGTCTGGCTCGACGAACTGCCCGCCGGCCGCGCGTTCACCGCCGAACGCGTCGCCTACCGCAACCTCCTCAGCGGTCTGGAACCGCCGCTGACCGCCCGTCACCACAACCCCTTCCGCGAGTGGATCGGCGCCCTGATCCGCGCCGACGTGCACGGCTGGACCAACTCCGGCGACCCGGCCGCCGCCGCCGCACAGGCCCACCGCGACGCGACCCTCACGCACACCGCCAACGGCGTCTACGCGGCGATGTTCACCGCGGCCGTCATCGCCGACGCCGCCACCGGCACCCGCGACGTGCACGCCTGCCTGCGCACCGGCCTCACGGTCGTCCCGCCCCGCTCCCGTCTCGCCCGGGCCGTCGAGCACGCCGTCCGGCTGGCCCGTGAGCACAGTGACTTCACCACCGTCGTCGACCTGCTGCACGACACGTACGCCGCCACCCACCACTGGGTGCACGCCGTCCCCAACACCGCCCTGATCGCCGCCGCCCTCACCCACGCGGACGGCGACTTCGCCGGCTCCGTCTGCCGGGCGGTGTCCGGCGGTTGGGACACCGACTCCAACGGTGCCACCGCCGGGAGCATCGCCGGCCTGCTCGCCGGTTCCCCGGCCGCGCTGCCCGACCGCTGGACGGCCCCGCTGAGGAACCGGCTGGCGACCTCCGTCGGCGGCTTCCACGGCACCGGCTTCGACACCCTGGCCCAGCTCACCCACCAGGAGGCCTCCCGCCCATGACCCGGCCCGACCCGACCGCCGCCCCACCGACCGCCCCGTCCCCCGCCGGACCCCCGCTGACCGGCCTGCGCGTCCTGGACCTCGCCACCCTCTTCGCCGGCCCGCTGGCGGCGACCCTGCTCGGTGACTTCGGCGCGGAGGTCGTCAAGGTCGAGCATCCGAGGAAACCCGATCCCTCCCGCGGCCACGGCCCGTCCAAGGACGGCGTCGGCCTGTGGTGGAAGGTGCTCGGCCGCAACAAGCGCACCATCACCCTGGACCTGTCCAGGCCCGGCGGCCGGGCCGCCCTCCTGCGCCTGGCCGGGACCGCCGACGTGGTCATCGAGAACTTCCGCCCCGGCACCCTGGAGAAGTGGGACCTGGGCTGGCCCGAGCTGTCCGCCGTCAACCCCCGCCTGATCCTGGTCCGGGTCACCGGCTTCGGACAGTTCGGCCCGTACGCGCACCGCCCGGGCTTCGGCACCCTCGCCGAGGCGATGAGCGGCTTCGCCGCGATCACCGGCGAACCGGACGCCCCGCCGACCCTGCCGCCGTTCGGCCTGGCGGACTCCATCGCGGGCCTGGCCACGGCGTACGCGGTCATGACCGCGCTGGCCGGCCGCGACCGCACCGGCGAGGGGCAGGTCGTCGACATGGCCCTGATCGAGCCGATCCTCACCGTGCTCGGCCCCCAGCCGACCTGGTACGACCAGCTGGGCCACGTCCAGCCCCGCACCGGCAACCGCTCCCAGAACAACGCCCCCCGGGGCACCTACCTCACCGCCGACGGCACCTGGGTCGCCGTCTCCACCTCGGCCCAGTCGGTCGCCGAACGCGTGATGCGTCTGGTGGGCAGGCCGGAGCTGATCGACGAGCCCTGGTTCGCCACCGGCGCCGGCCGGGCCCGGCACGCGGACGTCCTGGACGAGGCGGTCGGCGGCTGGATCGCGCAGCGCACCCGCGCCGACGTGCTGGCGGCCTTCGAGAAGGCGGAGGCGGCCGTCGCCCCCGTCCAGGACGTACGGGACGTGATGGCGGATCCGCAGTACCAGGCCCTGCACACGATCACCACGGTCGACGATCCCGAGCTGGGTCCGCTGCGCATGCAGAACGTCCTCTTCCGGCTCTCCGGCACCCCGGGCGCGATCCGCTGGGCCGGCCGCCCGCACGGCGCGGACACCGAGGAGGTGCTGACCGAACTGGGCCTCGCCCCGGCCGACCTCGCGGCGCTGCGCGCGGAGGGCGCCCTGTGACGGACTTCCCGCTGACCTGGCTCTACGCCCCCGGGGACCGCCCCGCCGTGGTGGCGAAGGCGCTCGCCTCCGGCGCCGACGTGGTGGTGATCGACCTGGAGGACGCGGTCGCCCCCGACCGCAAGGCCTACGCCCGCGCGGCCACCGCCGAGCTGCTGCGCGACCCGCAGCCGGTCCCGGTCCACGTCCGCGTCAACGCCCTGGGCGGCCCCTGGGGCGAGGCCGACCTCGCGGCCGTCGCCCCGGCCCCGGGCCTGTCCGGTCTGCGGCTGCCCAAGGTGTCCTCCCCGTCCGAGGTCGTGCGCGCCGCGCGCCGCGCCGTGTCCGCGCACGGCGGTGTGCTCCCCCTGTACGCCCTCCTGGAGTCGGCCCTCGGCATCGAACGGGCCCACGCCGTGGCCACCGCCCACCCGTCCCTGCGCGGTATCGCGATCGGCGAGGCGGACCTGCGGGCCGACCTGGGGGTACGGGAGGACGCGGGCCTCGACTGGTCCCGCTCCCGCGTGGTCGTGGCCGCGCGGGCGGCGGGCCTGGCCCCGCCCGCCCAGTCCGTCCACCCGGACACCCGCGACCTGGAGGGCCTCATCGCCTCCTGCGCCCGCGGTCGCGCCCTGGGCTTCCTGGGGCGCGCCGCGATCCACCCCCGCCAGCTGCCGGTCATCGAGCGGGCCTACCTCCCCGGCGAGGAGGAGATCGAGCAGGCGGAGACGATCGTCAAGGCGGCGGCGACCGGGCAGGGCGCCCAGGCACTGCCCGACGGCGGGTTCATCGACGCGGCGGTGGTGGCGGCGGCTCGGCGAACCCTGTCCCTGGTCCGCAGGACCTGATGCCGGAAGCCACCCCGGAATCCACCGGAACCACCGCCCGGCACACGCCGAGGGCGCCCGGAACGTCTCCGGGCGCCCTCGGCGTCGTGCGGCGGGCCGTCAGCCCTTCTTCGCCGAACCGGCCCCGTCCTTGGGGTTCCCGGAGCTCTCGGGGCTCTCGGAAGCCCCGGGGGGTTCCTCCGCCGTGGCACCGCCCTCGGCGTCCGGCGAGTCCGCCTCGTCCTTCTCCACGGCCCCGGCCTCGTCGGCACCGCCGGAGGCTCCCGGCTCCACCACGGTCTCGCGCCCCGGCCGCTTCCTCGCCGACAGCACGATGTACAGCACGGCGAGCAGGAAGACGAGGATCGAGGTCCAGTTGTTCAGCCGCATGCCCAGGACGTGGTGGGCCTCGTCGACGCGCATGTACTCGATCCAGAACCGGCCCGCGCAGTACGCGGCGACGTACAGCGCGAACGCCCGCCCGTGGCCGAGCCCGAAGCGGCGGTCGGCCCAGATCACCAGCAGGGCGACGCCGACGCACCACAGCGACTCGTACAGGAACGTCGGGTGGTAGGTGCCCGGAACCCGGCCGTCGGCGGAGGAGGTGATCTCCACCGCCCACGGCAGATCCGTGGCCCGCCCGTACAGCTCCTGGTTGAACCAGTTGCCCCAGCGTCCGATCGCCTGGGCGAAGGCGATGCCCGGCGCGACGGCGTCTGCGTAGGCGGGCATCGGGATGCCCCGGCGCCGGCAGCCGATCCACGCGCCCAGGGCGCCGAACGCGATCGCGCCCCAGATGCCGAGGCCGCCCTCCCAGATCTTGAAGGCGTCCACCCAGTCACGGCCCTCGCTGAAGTACAGCTGGTAGTCCGTGATCACGTGGTAGAGCCTGCCGCCGACGAGGCCGAACGGCACGGCCCAGACAGCGATGTCGGCCACCGTGCCGGCCCGCCCGCCCCGGGCGATCCAGCGCTTGTTGCCGAGCCAGACGGCTACGAAGACGCCGATGATGATGCAGAACGCGTAGCCGCGCAGCGGAACGGGGCCGAGGTACAGCACCCCGCTCGACGGGCTGGGAATGTAGGCAAGTTCCATGGCAGGGTCGACGCTACCGTGCCGGACCGGCCGCACGACGGGCGGCCCGGCTACGGCTCCATAACAGGACCCCGGGAATTCCCGGGGGCGGTGCTAGCCCTTGTTGGCCTCCTGCACCATCTGCTTCAGCTTCTCCGGGGTCATCGAGCGGTCCTGGTAGATGTTCTTGCCGTCGAACAGGACGGTCGGCGTGCCCGTGAAGCCGCCCTTCTGGAAGGCGTCGTGGGACTTGGCGACCCAGCTGTTGTGCTTGCCGTCCTCGACGCAGGAGCGGAAGGCGGGGGTGTCGAGGCCGTCGACCTTGCCGGCCAGCTCGATGAGCTTGTCGTTGTCGGCGAAGGCGTCGTCGCTCTCCATCGGCTGGTTGTCGAAGAGCACCTTGTGGTACGCGGCGAACTTCCCGGCGTCCTGGGCGCAGGCGGCGGCGTTGGCCGCGTTGCGGGAGCCGGTGCCCCCCATGCCGCCGTCGATGAGGGTGACCAGGTGGTACTCCGTCTTCAGCCGGCCCGCTCCGGTCAGTTCGTCGAGGGTCGGGCCGTAGGCCTGCTCGAAGGCCTTGCAGGCCGGACAGCGGAAGTCCTCCCACACCGTGAGTGTGGCCTTGGCGTCCTCCTTGCCGACCGGGATGACGGTGCCGTCCTCGCCCACCGCGCCCGAGGGCGCCACGACCGGGCCCGCCGAGTCGCTCCCGTCGTCCTTGCCGGAGTTGGCGGCGACGACGCCGATCACCGCCGCGAGCCCCAGGACGCAGACCACGCTCGCACCCACGATCAGACCGCGGCGCCGCTTCTCCGCGGCCTTCCGCTTCTCGCGCTCGACCGCCAGCCGCTCCCGGGCGGTGCGCTTTCCCTCACGATTCTTCTCGCTCACACCCCGCAGAACGAACCGGGGAGGCGCACCGCGCCTCCCCGGTCACAGGTCCACCCGTACGAGGGACCCGTATGACTACCTGCGGATATCCGGCCGCGCGGGCCCGTCCGCCGTGCCCGTCCCCTACGCCTGTCCGCGCACGCCCTTGGCGAGGTCGCCCGCGAGCGCGCGGACGGCCTCGATGCCGGCGGCGTGGTCGGGGGCGTCCAGCATCCGCTTGACGAAGGCCGAGCCGACGATCACACCGTCGGCGAAGCCGGCGACCTCGGCGGCCTGGGCGGGGTTGGAGACGCCGAGCCCGACACAGACCGGCAGCCCGGTGCCGGTGGCCCGGGTGCGCTCCACCAGGTCCCGGGCCTGCGCGCCGACCGACTCACGGGTTCCGGTGACGCCCATCAGGGAGGCGGCGTAGACGAAGCCGCTGCCGGCCGCGGTGATCTCGGCGAGCCGCTCGTCCTTGCTGCTGGGCGCGACCACGAAGACCGTGGCGAGGCCGTGCTTGTCGGCGTGCTCGCGCCACAGCGCCGACTCCTGGACGGGCAGGTCGGGCAGGATGCACCCGGCGCCGCCCGCCTCGGCGAGTTCGGCGGTGAACCGCTCGACGCCGTAGCGGTCGATGGGGTTCCAGTACGTCATGACGAGGACCGGCTTGCCGGTGGCCCGGTGCGCCTCGCGGACCGTGCGCATCACGTCGGCGATCCGCACGCCGCCGCGCAGGGCGATGTCGTCGGCGGTCTGGATGACGGGACCGTCGAGGACGGGGTCGCTGTGCGGCAGACCCACCTCCACGACGTCGGCGCCGCCGTCGAGGACGGCCCTGACCGCCTCGATGCCGCCGTCCACGGTCGGGAACCCGGCCGGGAGGTAGGCGATGAGCGCCGAGCGCCCCTCGGACTTCGCCGCGGCGAGGGTGTCCGTCAACAGCTGGATGTTGCCGCTCACTTGGCGTCCCCCTCGATCTCGGCGGCGCCGCCGGCCTCGTCGGCGGCGACCTCGGCGTCGGTGTCGTACAGCCCGAAGTAGCGGGCGGCGGTGTCCATGTCCTTGTCGCCGCGGCCGGACAGGTTGACGACGATCAGCCCGTCCTCGCCCAGCTCCTTGCCGACCTCCAGGGCGCCGGCGAGCGCGTGGGCGCTCTCGATGGCCGGGATGATGCCCTCGGTGCGCGACAGCAGCCGCAGGGCCTGCATCGCGGCGTCGTCGGTGACCGCGCGGTACTCGCCGCGGCCGGAGTCCTTGAGGTAGGCGTGCTCGGGCCCGATGCCCGGGTAGTCGAGCCCCGCCGAGATGGAGTACGGCTCGGTGATCTGGCCCTCGTCGTCCTGGAGGACGTAGGAGCGCGAGCCGTGCAGGATGCCGGGCTCGCCCGCGGTCAGCGTGGCCGCGTGCTCGCCGGTCTCGACGCCGTGCCCGGCGGGTTCGCAGCCGACGAGGCGGACGCCCTCGTCGGGGATGAAGGCGTGGAACAGGCCGATGGCGTTGGAGCCGCCGCCGACGCAGGCGACGGCGGCGTCGGGGAGCCGTCCGGCGCGCTCCAGCAGCTGGCGGCGGGCCTCGACGCCGATGACGCGGTGGAAGTCGCGGACCATCGCCGGGAAGGGGTGGGGGCCGGCGACGGTGCCGAAGAGGTAGTGGGTGCGGTCGACGTTGGCGACCCAGTCGCGGAACGCCTCGTTGATGGCGTCCTTGAGGGTGCGGCTGCCCGACTTCACGGCGATGACCTCGGCGCCGAGCATGCGCATCCGGGCCACGTTGAGGGCCTGGCGCTGCGTGTCGATCTCGCCCATGTAGATGGTGCAGTCGAGGCCGAACAGGGCGCAGGCGGTGGCGGTGGCGACGCCGTGCTGGCCGGCGCCGGTCTCGGCGATGACGCGGGTCTTGCCCATGCGCTTGGTCAGCAGGGCCTGGCCGAGCACGTTGTTGATCTTGTGGGAGCCGGTGTGGTTGAGGTCCTCGCGCTTGAGGAAGACCCGGGCACCACCGGCGTGTTCGGCGAACCGGGGCACCTCGGTGAGGGCGCTCGGGCGGCCGGTGTAGTTCACCAGCAGGTCGTCGAGCTCGCGGGCGAACTCGGGGTCGGCCTTGGCCTTGTCGTACTCGACGGCGACCTCGTCCACGGCGGCGACGAGCGCCTCCGGGATGAACTTGCCGCCGAACGCGCCGAAGTAGCCCTCGGCACTGGGGACCCGGCCCTCCGGGTCGGGGATGAAGAACTCGCTGGGCATGCGGAAACCTCACGGTGAGTGCGTGGAAAGAACACTGTTCGCCGTGGGGGCGGGGAGGGTCAGCCGACCGCGGGCCCGCCGTGGCCGGTCGCGCCCGCGCGACGCGGTCGCACAGTCGGGTGCAGCCCCGCGCCCCCGAAGACCGGCTGCTGCCATCGCATGCCGTTCACCTGCCCCGGCTCGTCACCGATGACGTACCGCACCCGCCGGCCGTGCACCCGGCGTGCGGGCGCGCGGCAGCCGCGGGGCCGGCAGCCGCGCGCGAGGCGGGCGTACGGGTCCCGGGTCGTCACGGTGATCGGAAGCGTCATCGGTGTCAGCCTACCGGGAGATCAGCCCCGGCCGTGGCGCAGTGCCGGGTGCTCCCCCGCCGCCACCAGGTCGGAGACCGCCGTCTTCGGGTCGCGCCCGGTGACGAGGGACTCGCCGACCAGGACGGCGTCGGCGCCGGCGTTGGCGTAGGCGATGAGGTCGTGCGGGCCGCGGACGCCGGACTCGGCGACCTTGACCAGGTGGGCGGGGATCTCGGGGGCGACCCGCTCGAAGGTGCCGCGGTCGACCTCGAGGGTCTTGAGGTTGCGCGCGTTGACGCCGATGACCTTGGCGCCCGCGTCCACCGCCCGCTCGACCTCGTCCTCGTCGTGCACCTCGACGAGCGGGGTGAGCCCGATGGACTCGGCGCGCTCGATCAGCGACTCCAGGGCCGGCTGGTCGAGGGCCGCGACGATCAGCAGCGCGAGGTCGGCGCCGTACGCGCGGGCCTCCCAGAGCTGGTACGAGGTGACGATGAAGTCCTTGCGCAGGACGGGGATGTCCACGCGCGCGCGGACCGCCTCCAGGTCGGCCAGCGAGCCGCCGAAGCGGCGCTGTTCGGTGAGGACGGAGATGACGGCCGCGCCGCCCGCCTCGTAGTCGGCGGCGAGTCCGGCCGGGTCGGCGATCGCGGCGAGCGCGCCCTTGGACGGGCTGGAGCGCTTGACCTCGCAGATCACCTTGACGCCGTCGCCGCGCAGGGCGGCCACGCCGTCCTTGGCCGCGGGAGCCTTCGCCGCACGCTCCTTGAGCTCGTCGAGGCTGACGCGCGCCTGCCGCTCCGCGAGGTCGGCACGGACTCCGTCGATGATCTCGTCGAGCACACTCACGCGAGCGGCCCCCTTCCAGACGGTCGGTCTTCGATGCGTCGGCTTCCGCCGCGGGGCCCGCCTTCGCGGTCGGGTCGCCGGACGAAACCGGTGGTCACTGCGATGGTATCCGCAGCCGGGCGTATGCCTCGCATCCGGTTGACGCCGGTCCCACCACCTGGACGTTCACCTGCTGATCAAGGATGCAGCCAGCCACCGAACGGTAGGTTCCGGACAACCGTGAAGACCAGCAGCAACGCCCCCAGGGACCACAGCAGCACCGGCGGGGGGTCGATCCGCAGCGGCTGTCCCCGTACCGCGCGGACCACCCATACGGTCCACAGCACGGCGAGGCCCGCGTAGCCGAGGACGGCGGGCGCGTTGGCCTGGAGGGCCGCGAGGAGGTCGCCGTGGACGACGGCGTGCGCGCTGCGCAGTCCGCCGCAGCCGGGGCAGTACAGGCCGGTGAGGCGCAGGAGCGGGCAGGCCGGGTAGTGGCCGGGCTCGTTGGGGTCCACAATCCCGACGTAGGCGAAGGCTCCGGCGACGGCGGCGAGCACCCCGGCGGGGAGGGCCAGCCGGGCCGCCCTGCCGCGGGTCACGCTGGGGGCGGGGGCGTTCACACCGTGCATTGTGCCCCGGACGCGCGTCAGGGGCGGTCGCGGCACCACCGTGCCGACCGCCCCTGCCGGGGGTGCTCCGCGGCGCTCAGCCCTCGGCGCGGGCCGGCTCGCGGTCGCCGGTGACCTGGTGAACGGGGTGGTCGCTCTTCGGCTGGCCCAGGCCCATCGAGCGCATGACGGCGCCGACGACACCGCCGAGGAGCACGATGCCCATGCCGGCCCAGAAGCCCACGGGCTGGGCCATGACCATGAACGCGCCCGCGACGCAGAAACCGATGAAGGCGATGATGACACCGGTCCAGGCGGCCGGGGTGTGACCGTGGCTGCTGCCCGCCATTGCTTGCTCCTCGTTGCTGTGTGCGTGTCTGAGCAGGACGCTCACGCTCATTGTCCCGCACGCGCGCGTGCGGGGTGAGCGGGGGTGCTCCCCGGCGCGCTGCCGGAGCGTCCGGCGAAGTCCCGCCGGGGCCGCTCCGGCGTCCCGGACCCGGTCGGGCGGCCCCCACCGGCTCCCGCCGGGGCCCTCCCGCACGCCCGCGCGGGAGCGACCGTCCGACGCGACAGCGCGCGAGGGGACCGACGGCCCCGGCGCCGGTTCCCGCACACCGCGCGGGTGGTGGCGGCCCCCCGGCCAGGGGTTTCGCCCGGTCGGCCGTCGGCGCGGACCCACCCTCCGCGCGAAGGGCGACAGCCCCCGGCGCGGTTCCCCGTCCACCCGGCCGACCGACTCGCGGGGCTGGCATCCCGCGCGGCACATGGCGGCTCTCGGCGCCGGATCCGGGCCCGGCGCGCCCCCGGCGGGAGGGGCGGCCCACGGTGCGGTGTCCCGGGCGCGCCGGTCCGGTCCCCCGGGCGGCCGCCGGCGGGCTTCAGGCGCCGGTCGGGTCCTCGCCGCGGTCGAGGGCCTTCCAGAGGTCCTCGGGGCGGTCGGGGTCCACGGCGGGGGCCTTGCGGCGCTGCCGGGGGGCACCGCCCCGTTCGTAGCGGCCGGACATGGCGGGCCACAGCCGGCCGTAGCGCAGGGCGAGCAGTCCGGCCAGCAGGAGCAGCAGGCCGCCCACGGCCGCGACGTAGGGCCATGCGGTGTGGGCGAGGGCGTCCACCGTGGCGGAGGTGTCACCGGAGGCCTCCGCGGCCTTCTCGTCGAGCGCGGCACTGTCCGAGGCCCCGATCAGGGCCGCCGTGACGGTGCCCGCCCCGGCGAGGGCGAGCAGCGCGGCGACGGCGAGGCGTCCGACGCGGCGGACGGCGAAGACGGCGACGAGCGCGGCCAGGCCCACGATGGCCAGGGCGGCGGGGACGCCGGTGACGTCGCTGCCCCGGGCGGTCAGGGGGAAGGCGCCGCCGGCCACTCTCGCGGTGCCCTCCGCCCACTGCTGCCGGGTGGCGAGCAGGGCCACGGCCGCGCCCAGGGCGCCGCACAGCAGGGCGGCGGCGAGGCTGATGCGGCCGGCCCGGGCGGAACCCACGGCCTCGGAACGGGAGGGAGGTACGGCAGTCACGTACTCCACTATCGCCTGAACCCCGGGCGAACCGTCACCCGGGGTTCGTCTCAGGGCTTTCCCAGCCGGTTCGCCGTGTGAACGGCGCGCAGCACCGCAGCCGCCTTGTTGCGGCACTCGGTGTCCTCGGCGACCGGGTCGGAGTCGGCGACGATCCCGGCGCCGGCCTGCACGTACGCGGTGCCCTCGCGGAGCAGCGCGGTGCGGATGGCGATGGCGGTGTCGGAGTCGCCGGCGAAGTCGAGGTAGCCGACGCAGCCGCCGTACAGCCCGCGCCGGGACGGCTCGAGTTCGTCGATGATCTGCATCGCGCGGGGCTTGGGCGCACCGGACAGCGTGCCGGCCGGGAAGCAGGCGGTGAGCACGTCGAAGGCGGTGCGGCCGGCCGCGACCCGGCCGGTGACCGTCGAGACGATGTGCATGACGTGCGAGTACCGCTCGATGGACATGAAGTCGACGACCTCGACCGAGCCGGGCTCGCAGACCCGCCCGAGGTCGTTGCGGCCCAGGTCGACGAGCATGAGGTGCTCGGCGCGCTCCTTGGGGTCGGCGAGCAGTTCGTCGGCGAGGGCCTGGTCCTCCTGCGGGGTGGCGCCGCGGTGCCGGGTGCCGGCGATGGGGTGGACCATCGCCTGTCCGTCCTCGACCTTCACCAGTGCCTCGGGGGACGATCCGACGACGTCGAAGCCGTCGAAGCGGAACAGGTACATGTACGGCGAGGGGTTGGTGGCGCGCAGGACCCGGTAGACGTCCAGGGCGCTCGCCGTGCACGGGGTCTCGAACCGCTGGGAGGGGACGACCTGGAAGGCCTCGCCCGCGCGGATGCGCTCCTTGACGTCCTCCACGGCCCGCTGGAAGTCGGGGCCGCCCCACAGTGCGGTGTACTCGGGCAGCTCGGAGGGCGGCAGCACGGCCGGGGGCTGGGCCACCGCGCGGGTGAGGTCGGCCTCCATGGCGTTCAGGCGGGCCACGGCGTCGGCGTAGGCCTCGTCGACGCCGGTCTCCAGGTCGTTGTGGTTGATCGCGTTGGCGATCAGCCAGACGGCGCCCTCCCAGTGGTCCATGACGGCCAGGTCGCTGGTGAGCAGCATGGTCAGCTCGGGCAGCCGCAGATCGTCCCGTTCGCCGGGGCCGATCCTCTCCAGGCGGCGCACGATGTCGTAGCCGAGGTAGCCGACCATGCCGCCGGTGAAGGGCGGCAGGCCGAGGTCGTGGGCGAGGTCGCGCGGGGTGTGCAGGGCCTCGAGGGTGGCGCGCAGCGCGGCGAGCGGGTCGCCGTCGGCGGGGACGCCGACGGGCGGGGCGCCCTGCCAGTGGGCCCGTCCGCCGCGCTCGGTGAGGGTGGCGGCGCTGCGGACGCCGACGAAGGAGTAGCGGGACCAGGAGCGTCCGTTCTCGGCGGACTCCAGCAGGAAGGTGCCGGGGCGCTCGCCGGCGAGCTTGCGGTAGAGCGCGACCGGGGTGTCGCCGTCGGCGAGCAGCTTGCGGGTGACCGGGATGACCCGGCGGTCGGTGGCGAGCTTGCGGAACGTCTCGAGGTCCATGGCGGCAGACCTTACTGATCCGGGGCGGCCGCGCCGGAACCGGCGCCGTCGGCGGGAACGTCCGGGGAGACGGCCACGGGGCCGTCCTTCAGCAGCACGTCGGCGTCGAAACAGGTACGGGCGCCGGTGTGGCAGGCGGCGCCGATCTGGTCGACCTTGACCAGCACGGTGTCCGCGTCGCAGTCGAGGGCGACCGACTTGACCCGCTGGAAGTGGCCGGAGGTGTCCCCCTTGACCCAGTACTCCTGCCGGCTGCGCGACCAGTAGGTGCAGCGGCCGGTGGTCAGCGTGCGGTGCAGCGCCTCGTCGTCCATCCAGCCCAGCATCAGCACCTCTCCGGTGTCGTACTGCTGGGCGATGGCGGGCAGGAGGCCGTCGGGGCTGCGCTTGAGGCGCGCGGCGATCTCCGGGTCGAGGCGGCTGGGCCGGGACGTGCTGGTCATGGGTGCCATTGTGCCGCGCTCCGCCGGCGAGCCACGGAGGGCGTCCACCGATTGGGAACGGTGACGCGCCGGGGGTGCCCCGGGGGAGTTCCCGTGGGGGCGGCGGCCGGGTGACGGGTGGGCGGAGCGGACGGGCGGTCGTAGGCTGGCTGGCATGTCGACCCATGCCAAGCGTGAACGACTCCTTCTGGCCGATCTGCTGGAGACCGCGGGGCCCGAGGCCCCCACCCTGTGCGAGGGCTGGACGACCCGGGACCTCGCCGCCCACGTGGTGGTGCGCGAGCGCCGCCCCGACGCCGCCGGCGGCATGCTGGTCAAGCAGCTGGCGCCGCGGCTGGAGCGGGTGATGGCGGAGTTCACCGCCAAGCCGTACGAGGAGCTGATCCAGCTGATCCGTACCGGCCCGCCCCGCTTCTCGCCCTTCTCGCTCAAGCAGGTCGACGAGATGTCGAACATCGTCGAGTTCTACGTCCACACGGAGGACGTCCGCCGGGCCCAGCCCGACTGGACGCCGCGTGACCTCGACCCGGTGTTCCAGGACGTCCTGTGGTCCCGGCTGGAACGCGCCGCCCGCCTGGTGGGCCGCGGCGTTCCGACGGGCCTGGTGCTGCGCCGCCCGAACGGCCAGACGGTGGTGGCCCACCGCGGCACCCCGGTGGTCACGGTGACCGGCGAGCCGTCGGAGCTGGTGCTGTTCGCCTACGGGCGGCAGAGTGCGGCGAAGGTCGGGCTGGAAGGCGACGAGAGCGCGATCGCGAAGCTTCAGGAGACCAAGCAGCTCGGTATCTGACCGGCACCCGAGGGGCACGGCTCGTGACCGGGCCGGGCCGGACGTCAGCGGACCGGGTGCCCGGCCTTGCGCAGGGTGTCCTTGACCTGGCCGATGCGCAAGTCGCCGAAGTGGAAGACCGAGGCCGCGAGGACCGCGTCGGCGCCCGCCTCGACCGCGGGCGGGAAGTCGGCCAGCTCGCCGGCGCCGCCCGAGGCGATCACCGGGACGGTGACGTGCTTGCGGACGGCGGCGATCATCTCCAGGTCGTAGCCGTCCTTGGTGCCGTCGGCGTCCATGGAGTTGAGCAGGATCTCGCCGGCGCCCAGCTCGGCGGCGCGGTGCGCCCACTCCACGGCGTCGATCCCGGTGCCGCGGCGGCCGCCGTGCGTGGTGACCTCGAAGGAGCCGGACTCCGTGCGGCGGGCGTCGACCGAGAGGACGAGGACCTGCCGGCCGAAGCGCTCGGCGATCTCGCGGATGAGGTCGGGGCGGGCGATGGCGGCGGTGTTCACGCCCACCTTGTCGGCGCCCGCCCGCAGCAGCCTGTCCACGTCCTCGGCGGTGCGCACGCCGCCGCCGACCGTCAGCGGGATGAACACCTGCTCGGCGGTGCGGCGCACCACGTCGTACGTCGTCTCGCGGTTGCCCGACGAGGCGGTGATGTCCAGGAACGTCAGCTCGTCGGCGCCCTCGGCGTCGTACACCTTGGCCATCTCGACGGGGTCGCCCGCGTCGCGCAGGTTCTGGAAGTTGACGCCCTTGACGACCCGGCCGTTGTCCACGTCCAGGCAGGGGATGACTCGGACCGCCAGGGTCATGAAGTCACGGCTCCTCTGAATGCTTCGAGTTCCACTGAGACCAGTACGCGCGAGTCGACGAAGCCCTCGACCACCAGGAGGGTGGTGACCGGGCGCACCGGGTCGAACAGTTCCTTGTGGGCCCGGCCGGCCTCGTCGACGTCCCGCGCGTGAACGAGGTGGATGCGCGTGCGGATCACGGACTCGATGCCGAGCCCGAACTCGCCGATCGCCTCCAGCGCGATGGTGAAGGCCGTCTTGGCCTGCTCGTAGGGGTCGCCCTCCCCGTGGAGCACCTCGCCCCGGAACGCGGTCGTGCCCGCCACCAGGACGCGGTCACCCGCCGCCACGGCGCGCGCGGACCCGAAGGACTCCTCCCAGGGGCTTCCGCTCTGCACGCGCCGTACGGCTCCGGACGTCATCGCACCGTGTCCTTTTTCACGAGGTGACCTCCAGGGCCTCTTCCAGGGTGAACGCCTTCGCGTACAGGGCCTTCCCGACGATGGCGCCCTCGACACCGAGCGGCACGAGCTCCGCGATGGCGCGCAGGTCGTCCAGCGAGGACACGCCGCCGGAGGCGACCACCGGGCGGTCGGTGGCGGCGCAGACGTTCTTCAGCAGCTCCAGGTTGGGGCCCTGGAGGGTGCCGTCCTTGGCGATGTCGGTGACGACGTAGCGGGCGCAGCCCTCCTTGTCGAGGCGCTCCAGCGTCTCGTAGAGGTCGCCGCCGTCGCGGGTCCAGCCGCGGCCGCGCAGGGTGGTGCCGCGTACGTCGAGGCCGACGGCGATCTTGTCGCCGTGCTCGGCGATGACCCTGGCGACCCACTCGGGGGTCTCCAGGGCGGCGGTGCCGAGGTTGACGCGGGTGCAGCCGGTGGCGAGGGCGGCGGCGAGGGTGTCGTCGTCGCGGATGCCGCCGGACAGCTCCACCTTGATGTCCATCGCGCCGGTGACCTCGGCGATCAGCTCGCGGTTGTCGCCGGTGCCGAACGCGGCGTCCAGGTCGACCAGGTGCAGCCACTCGGCGCCCGAGCGCTGCCAGGCGAGGGCGGCCTCCAGGGGGGAGCCGTACGAGGTTTCCGTCCCGGACTCGCCGTGCACCAGGCGGACGGCCTGGCCGTCGCGGACGTCGACGGCGGGGAGCAGTTCGAGCTTGGCCATGTCTCTACAGGGTTCCGATCCAGTTGGTGAGGAGCTGGGCACCGGCGTCGCCGGACTTCTCGGGGTGGAACTGGGTGGCCCACAGGGCGCCGTTCTCCACCGCGGCGACGAACGGCTTGCCGTGCGTGGACCAGGTGACCTTGGGCGTCGCCATCGCCGGGTTGTGCACCTCGAGGGTCCAGTCGTGGACCGCGTAGGAGTGCACGAAGTAGAAGCGGGCGTCCGCGTCGAGGCCGGCGAACAGCTCGGAGCCGGCCGGTGCGTCCACGGTGTTCCAGCCCATGTGGGGCACGACGTCGGCCTGCAGCGGCTCGACCGAGCCGGGCCACTCGTCGAGGCCCTCGGTCTCCGCGCCGTGCTCGACGCCGCGCGCGAACAGGATCTGCATGCCGACGCAGATGCCCATCACCGGGCGCCCGCCGGCCAGCCGGCGGTCGACGATCCAGTCGCCGCGCGCCTCCTTCAGGCCCCGCATGCAGGCGGCGAAGGCGCCGACGCCGGGCACCAGCAGGCCGTCGGCGTTCATGGCCCGGTCGAAGTCACGGGTGATCTCGACGTCGGCTCCCGCGCGCGCGAGGGCGCGCTCGGCGGAGCGGACGTTGCCGAAGCCGTAGTCGAAGACCACGACCTTCTTGGTGGTGCTCAAGAGGTCACACCTCCAGCCTCAGGACGCCCGCGGCGAGACACAGCGCGGCGCCGGTCGAGAGCAGCACGATCAGGCTCTTGGGCATCTTCTGCTTGACGAAGGAGATGACTCCGCCGAGGAAGAAGAGGCCGACGACGATCAGGACGGTGGACAGTCCGTTCATGCCTACAGCGCGCCCTTCGTGGAGGGCAGGATGCCGGCCGCGCGCGGGTCGCGTTCGGAGGCGTAGCGCAGGGCGCGGGCGAGCGCCTTGAACTGGCACTCCACGATGTGGTGCGCGTTGCGCCCGTAGGGCACGTGCACGTGCAGCGCGATCTGGGCCTGGGCGACGAAGGACTCCAGGATGTGCCGGGTCATCGTGGTGTCGTACTCGCCGATCATCGGCGCCATCTTCTCGGGCTCGGTGTGCACGAGGTAGGGGCGGCCGGACAGGTCGACGGTGACCTGGGCGAGGGACTCGTCCAGCGGCACCGTGCAGTTGCCGAAGCGGTAGATGCCCACCTTGTCGCCGAGCGCCTGCCGGAAGGCGGCGCCGAGCGCGAGGGCGGTGTCCTCGATGGTGTGGTGGGAGTCGATGTGCAGGTCGCCCTCGGTCTTCACGGTCAGGTCGAACAGGCCGTGCCGGCCGAGCTGGTCGAGCATGTGGTCGTAGAAGCCGACCCCGGTGGAGATCTCGGTCTTCCCGGTGCCGTCGAGGTCGATCTCGACGAGGACGGACGTCTCCTTGGTCGTCCGCTGCACGCGTCCAACGCGGTTCATGCGCTCTGCTCCTTCTTGATGTCACGGACCGCGTCGAGGAACGCGTCGTTTTCGGCCGGGGTGCCGGCGGTGACCCGCAGCCATCCCGGTACGCCGTTGTCCCGGACCAGGACGCCCCGGTCGAGGATCTGCCGCCAGACGGCGTGGGAGTCCGCGAACCTGCCGAACTGGACGAAGTTCGCGTCGGACTCGGTGACCTCGTAGCCGAGGGCGCGCAGTTCGGCGACCAGCCGGTCCCGCTCGGCCTTCAGCTGCTCGACGTACTTCAGCAGCGTGTCGGTGTGCTCCAGGGCGGCCAGGGCGGTCGCCTGGGTGACCGCCGAGAGGTGGTAGGGCAGCCGGACGAGCTGCACGGCGTCCACGACCGCGGGGTGCGCGGCGAGGTAGCCGAGGCGCAGGCCCGCCGCGCCGAACGCCTTCGACATGGTGCGGGAGACGACCAGGTGCGGCCGTCCGTCGAGCAGCGGCAGCAGCGAGTCGCCGTGGCTGAACTCGATGTACGCCTCGTCCACGACCACCATCGACGGCCCGGCCGCCTGAGCGGCCTCGTACAGGGCGAGGACCGTCTCGGCCGGGACCGCGTTGCCGGTGGGGTTGTTGGGGGTGGTGACGAAGACGACGTCCGGCCGGTGCTCGGCGATCGCCTTCTCGGCCGCCGCGAGGTCGATCGAGAAGTCGTCGTGGCGCGGGCCGGAGATCCAGCCGGTGCCGGTGCCGCGGGCGATCAGGCCGTGCATCGAGTACGACGGCTCGAAGCCGATCGCGGTGCGGCCGGGCCCGCCGAAGGTCTGCAGCAGCTGCTGGATGACCTCGTTGGAGCCGTTGGCGGCCCACACGTTCTCGAGGCCGACCCGGTGACCGGCCGTCCTCGTCAGGTACTCGGCGAGCCGGGTCCGCAGCTCCACCGCGTCCCGGTCCGGGTAGCGGTTGAGGTTCCGCGCGGCCTCGCGCACCCGCTCGGTGATCCGCTCGACCAGCGGCTCGGGCAGCGGGTAGGGGTTCTCGTTGGTGTTCAGCCGTACGGGGACGTCCAGCTGGGGCGCGCCGTAGGGGGACTTGCCGCGCAGCTCGTCCCGTACGGGGAGATCGTCGATTCCGAAGTTCACTTGCTCGTCGGTACCTTCCACCCGAACCTCGCCTTGATCGCCGCGCCGTGCGCGGGCAGGTCCTCCGCCTCCGCCAGCGTCACCACGTGGTGCGCGACCTCGGCCAGCGCGTCCTCGGTGTAGTCGACGATGTGGATGCCGCGCAGGAAGGACTGGACGGACAGGCCCGAGGAGTGGCAGGCGCAGCCGCCGGTGGGCAGGACGTGGTTGGATCCGGCTGCGTAGTCGCCGAGCGAGACCGGGGCCCAGGGGCCGACGAAGATCGCGCCGGCGTTGCGCACCCGGTCGGCGACCGCGGCGGCGTCGGCGGTCTGGATCTCCAGGTGCTCGGCGCCGTAGGCGTCGACCACGCGCAGGCCCTCGTCGAGGCCGTCGACCAGGACGATGGCGGACTGCCGGCCGGACAGCGCCGGGACGATCCGGTCCTCGATGTGCTTGCTGGCCTCGACCTGCGGCCGGAGCTCCTTCTCCACCGCGTCCGCGAGCTCGGCGGAGTCGGTGACGAGGACGGCGGCGGCCAGCGGGTCGTGCTCGGCCTGGCTGATCAGGTCGGAGGCGACGTGCACCGGGTCGGCCGTGGAGTCCGCGAGGATCGCGATCTCGGTGGGGCCGGCCTCGGCGTCGATGCCGATCCTGCCGGTGAAGTAGCGCTTGGCGGCGGCGACCCAGATGTTGCCGGGACCGGTGACCATGTTCGCGGGCGGGCAGGACTCGGTGCCGTACGCGAACATCGCGACGGCGGTGGCGCCGCCGGCCGCGTACACCTCGTCGACGCCGAGCAGCGCGCACGCGGCGAGGATGGTCGGGTGCGGCAGCCCGCCGAACTCGGCCTGGGCCGGGGAGGCGAGCGCGACGGACGGGACGCCGGCCTCCTGGGCGGGCACGGCGTTCATGATCACGGAGGACGGGTACACCGACCGGCCGCCCGGCGCGTACAGGCCGACGCGGTCGACCGGCACCCACTTCTCGGTGACCGTGCCGCCGGGCACGACCTGGGTGGTGTGGGTCGTGCGGCGCTGCTCGCGGTGGACGAGGCGGGCGCGCCGGATGGACTCCTCCAGGGCGGCCCGCACGGCCGGGTCCAGGCCCTCCAGGGCGTCGGTGAGCGCCTGCGCCGGGACCCGGACGGATTCCAGACGCACCCCGTCGAACCTCTCGGCGAAGTCGATCAGCGCCGCGTCGCCGCGATGATGCACGTCCTCGCAGATCGGACGCACCTTCTCCAGGGCGGTCGCGACGTCGAAGTCGGCTCGGGGCAGCAGGTCGCGCAGGGCGGGGCCCTCGGGAAGGGCGTCGCCGCGCAGATCGATTCGGGAGATCACGTGCTCAATTCTCTCAGACCCGCGTGGTAAGCCGTCCGCCCGTTCCAATGGCTGATACGGGACCCTTCGGTAACACTGCGCGCACACGCCGGAGATCTCCTTCACTTTCCGTGTTCAACCCCTCACGGAAACGGGCATGAACGGTTGTACGAAGGGACGAACCGACGAGTATCCGGGAGGGAGGGGGAAACCGTGACCGAGGGGGCGGGGCCGCACGCCGGGGAAGTGCCGGAGGATCTGACCGCCACGGAGGCCGGGATGTGGCAGGCCTTCCGGAACGGCAGCGTGTACGACCTGAGCAGCGGGGACACGGTCGTCGACGATCCGCACGGAGGGCATCCGTGGGGCCCCGAACGGACGGTCCGGGCCCGCGTCGTGTGCTGGCTCCTGCTGGACGGACCGCCCGCCCTGGCCGGCCGGGTGTCCTCGCTGAAGCTGGTCGGGGTGCAGATCACCGGTGCCCTGGACCTGGCGGGCGGCACGGTGGTGCCGTACGTGGAGATGCGGGACTGCCGCTTCGAGCGGGACGTGCTGCTGCCGGAGGCCCGCTTCACGACGGTGCGGCTGGTGGACTGCTCGATACCGCGCCTGGAGGCGGCCCGGCTGCACACCGAGGGTGATCTGCACCTGCCGCGCTGCCGGTTCCTGGGCGGCATACGGCTCACCGACGCCCGGATCGGTACGGATCTGCTGCTCAACCAGGCGATCGTGCACCGGGACCGCAGCGGCCGCTCGATCGCCGGGGACGGCATGACGGTCGGCCAGGACCTCCAGGCCGAGATGCTGGAGTCGCACGGCGAGCTGAGCCTGCGCAGCGCGACGATAGGCGTCTCGCTCAGCCTGCGCGGCGCCCGGCTGGTCAGTCCGTACACCCGGCTCGCGCTGAACGCGCCCCAGCTGACCGTGGAGCGTTCGCTGTACCTGACCCCGGCGGGCGTCGGCGCCCAGGCGCGGAGCGGGATGACCCCGGCGCGCGGGACGCGGATCCAGCGGTTCGAGTGCCAGGGCGGGGTGCGGCTGGACGACGGGCGGTTCGGGGACGCGGTCGACTTCGAGGGGGCCAGGTTCACCTTCACCGACGACCAGGAGCTGTCGCTGCGCCGGGTGCAGACGCCGGAGCTGCGCTTCCTCGGGGAGCGGCCGGCGCGCGGCAGGGTGGTGCTGTCGGGGGCGCGGGTGGTCAACCTGATGGACCGGGCGGACAGCTGGCCGGGACCGGGCCGGCTGCACATGGGCGGCTTCACCTACGAGAACCTGGTGCCGCGCGGTCCGTTCCCGCTGCCGCTCCGGCTGCGGTGGGTGGACGCGGCGAGCGCCGAGTACAACCCGGAGCCGTACGAGCGGCTGGCCGCCGTGCTGCGGGCGAGCGGGGAGGACGAGGACGCCCGCGAGGTGCTGCTCGCCAAGCAGCGCCGCCGCCGCGAGAGCCTGCCGCTCGCGGCCAAGCTGTGGGGCTACGCGCAGGACTGGACGGTCGCCTACGGGTACCGGCCGGGCCGGGCCGCGGTGTGGATGGCGGTGCTGTGGGCGGGCGGTTCGCTGGCCTTCGCGCACGCGCACCATCCACCCCTGAAGAGCGGTGAGCATCCCGCGTGGAACCCGGCCCTGTTCACCCTGGACCTGCTGCTGCCGGTGATCGATCTGGGGCAGGTGGGCTTCTGGCAGCTGCGCGGCGGCTGGCAGTGGCTGACGTCCGCGTTCATCCTGCTGGGCTGGATCCTGGCGACGACGGTGGCGGCGGGGGCGACGCGGACGCTGCGGCGGACCTAGCGGGGCGGAC
>NZ_JAPSKQ010000009.1:47802-73312 GCF_031181555.1 Streptomyces sp.
GGCTTCTGGCAGCTGCGCGGCGGCTGGCAGTGGCTGACGTCCGCGTTCATCCTGCTGGGCTGGATCCTGGCGACGACGGTGGCGGCGGGGGCGACGCGGACGCTGCGGCGGACCTAGCGGGGCGGACCCCGCGGGGCGGACGACATCTCGTACGACGAATCCTGTATGACGATTGAGCCCTCCAGTGCTCCGCGGGCATCGCGCGCGGTGCGGAACCACCGGCTTTTTACCGGGCCTTGACCGAGCCGCGTACAACCTTCCGCGACTTCAGCGTGGGCTCTGGCGCGGCTGTGACCTGCGGTCTTTCAATGGTCGGCACCATGGCTCTGCTGCACGGATTCACCCGTACGTCCCGGGCACGAGGCAGGACGGGCGTCGCACCCGCCGCCGCCGTCGCGCTGCCCGCCGACGACGACGTGCTCCTCGACGCGCCCGACGACGCGCTGGGTCCGGCGCTGGTCGCGGCGGCGGACGGCGATCACGTGCCCGCCGCCGACCTGCTCGCCGCCACCCGGCGCCGGGGTGCCTGGGAGCACCGTGACCGCTATGTGCGGCGGCTGGCCGCCTTCGCCCGCTCGCGCCCCGAGTGGCTGGACACCTGGCGCGCCCTCGACCCGCACGACCCCGACGGGCTGCTGGTGGAGACCCAGCGGGCGGTGGACCGCGCCTGGGCCTCACCGGCCCGGGCCGAGCTGCTGCGCGGGGTGAGCCCGCTGATCACCGCCGCCGCGAAGGGGAACGACCACGATCCGGTGCCGTGGCGGCTCGCCCTGGACCACGCCCGCGGCGCGCGCGCCGGGCACCGGTACTTCCAGGAGCTGTGGGAGGCGGCGGTCCGCCGCGCCCCGCACCACTACGGCTGCCATGTGGCGGCCCTGCGCTATCTGTCGTCCTCCTGGCGCGGCGCACACCGCGAGTGCCTCGACTTCGCGGACCTGGCCGCCCAGGACGCGCCGGACGGCTCGCTCACCCAGGCACTGCCGCTGCGGGCGGCGTTCGGCTATCTGACCGACGGCGGCGGCCCCGAGGTGCCGCGCGGACGGCTCGAAGCGGCGGCCGACCGCGCCGCCGCCCTGTCCGCCCGGCTGCCCGCGGCCCACTCCTGGCCGGCCGAGCTGCGCAATCTGCTGACCTACGTCCTGGTCCGCCTCGAACGCTGGCCGGACGCCCTGGAACAGCTGCGCCTGACCGGCCCGTACGCCACGTCCTTCCCCTGGGACCGGGACGCGGACGACCCGCTCGGGCGGTTCCTGGAGGTGCGTCAGGACGTGTGCGCGGCGGTCGCGTCCGGTTCCTCCGGGGCGGGAACCGGTTCCTCCGTCACGGACGTCGGCCATTCAAGGAATGGACGGGGCGGACGAGTCCGCTCCGGCGACCATTAGGCTTTTGCGTCGTGACCACCGTCCGGCTCCCGCTCTTCCCCCTGAACACGGTGCTGTTCCCGGGGCTCGTGCTCCCCCTCAACGTCTTCGAGGAGCGCTACCGCGCCATGATGCGCGAGTTGCTGAAGATCTCGGAGGACGAGCCGCGCCGGTTCGCCGTCGTGGCGATCCGCGACGGCCACGAGGTCGCGTCGAGCGCCCCCGGCATGCCCGACCCGACCGCCGTGCCCGACCGGGGTCCGGCGGCCGGCTTCGGCACCGACCCGCTCCGGGCCTTCCACAAGGTGGGCTGTGTGGCCGACGCGGCGACGATCCGGGAGCGGGCCGACGGCACCTTCGAGGTGCTGGCGACCGGAACGACCCGGGTGCGGCTGCTGTCGGTCGACGCCTCCGGGCCGTATCTGACGGCCGAACTGGAGACGGTGGCCGAGGAGCCCGGCGACGAGGCGGGGACGCTGGCGGAGGGGGTGCTGCGGGCGTTCCGCCAGTACCAGAAGCGACTGGCGGGAGCCCGGGAGCGGTCGCTGGCGACCGGTGCGGACCTGCCGGACGAGCCGGGCGTCGTCTCCTACCTGGTCGCCGCCGCGATGGTGCTGGACACGCCGACGAAGCAGCGTCTGCTCCAGGCACCGGACACGGCCTCACGACTGCGCGACGAGCTGCGGCTCCTGCGCTCGGAGACGGCCATCATCCGCAGCCTGCCGTCGCTGCCCGCGGCCGACCTGACAAGGGGCCCGACCAGCCACAACTGACGCAAAATCGATGTGGTTCGCGGTGCCCGCCTGCCTATGATCACTACGGCCTTGATCATGGCCATGACCGTACAAGTGCAGGAGGACCACCCGCATGAACCTTCGAAGCGTACTCACCGTCGCCGCAGCCGTCGCGGCGGGTTCCACGCTCATGATCGCTCCTGCGCACGCGTCCGTGCGTGACGCCGCCCCGGCCGCGGAGGTGGGCATCCAGGCCAGGGTCGAGTGCACGAGTCTGAGCAACGGCCAGCTCTGCATCTCCCTGAATACCAGCCCCAGCCGCATCGAGGTCTTCTACACGAAGAAGGACGGCTCGACGATCACGGCGAACCTGGGGTTCCGCAACTCCGCCGGAACCACGACCTGGGGACCGACCAAGACCATCAGCGTGGGTGAGCGGGCCGCCACCACGTGGACCATGAGCTACCCGTGCACCCGTGACTACAAGGGCCTGATCAAGGTCTCCGGGCAGGGGACGTTCGAGACGCCCTGGGCGACCTGCTGATCACGGGTCGGCCCCGGCGGTAGCACGCGCGGCCGCCTCCGCCCGGATGCCGTTCCGTGCGGAGGCGGCCGCTTTCCGTTCCGGACCGTCTGGGAGGATGTGACGGGTGGCGAAGAAGTCGAAGAAGCACCAACAGGATGAAGGGGCGCGCGAAGCGCATTCGAACAACAAGGGGGGCGGCGGACGGCGGACGGGCAGTACGCCCGCCACGGTGGCCCTCACCGCGGCCGGGGTGAGGTACACCGTCCACTCCTACGACCACGACCCCTCCCACCCGTCCTACGGCGAGGAGGCGGCCGAGGCGATGGGCGTCTCGCCGGACCGGGTCTTCAAGACGCTGGTGGCGGACGTCGACGGCGCGCTGACGGTGGCGGTGGTCCCGGTGGCCGGCCAGCTGGACCTGAAGGCGCTCGCGGCGGCGGTCGGCGGCAAGCGGGCCGCGATGGCCGACCCCGCGCTGGCGGAACGCACCACGGGGTACGTCCGCGGCGGCATCTCGCCCCTCGGCCAGCGCAAGAAGCTGCCGACGGTCCTGGACGAGTCGGCCGCCCTGCACGACACGGTCTGCGTCTCGGCCGGCCGCCGCGGCCTGGAGGTCGAGCTCTCCCCCGACGACCTGACCAGGCTGACCTCGGCGACCCTGGCCCCGATCGGGCGCGCGTAGCCCCTCGCCGGGACCCTCCTCCTCGGCTGTCGAGAAAGAGCACGTCGAAGGGGACCCGCCGACGCAGGTGGCGCACGAAGAAGGGCCGGGCGCACCACGGCCTGCGCCCGGCGCAGGCCGTGGGAACCGGCGGCGCCCGACGCAGGCCGCCGGAGCCGGGGGCCGGCTCCCGTCGTCGGACTCGCGTCGTCCGCCCGGAGGGCGGGTCTCTCGGCGTCAGGTGCGTGCTCCGGGGCCCTTCATGCTCGAAGAGCCTGGGAGAGCGTGCATGGCGTCGCAAGGCGGACGGAAGTTCGACGACAGGGCCTAGGAACCCGGCGCCGCCCCGTGCGGCCCCTGCGGGACGTACGGGTCCGGCGGCGGGAAGTGGTCCGGGTCGCGGGGGCCGAACAGGGCGGTCAGCCCCAGGTGCGTGACCAGCGCCGCGAACGGCCACACCAGCAGCGCGCCCTTGGCGCTCAGCTTCAGCGGCGCGTCGAAGGTGACCCCCTTGCCCACGCTTCTCGCCTGGGCGATCACGTCCTGTGCGGGACCGAGCCATACGCCGATCCGCCAGGCCAGCAGCGATCCGAGCAGCCCTCCGGCCGCCAGCGCCACCACCAGCGGCACGCCCCCGCGCCGCCGCACGAGGAACACGGCGAGCGCGCTCACCGCGCCGAAACCCAGCGCCAGGAGGGAGAAGGTCCCGTCCACCCCGACGGCGTGCTCGCCCTCGGTGTCCTTGAGGTAGACGACCCAGTTGCCGCCCACCACGTCGCCCACGAGCGGCACGCGCGGCGCCAGCCACCACCACAGCACCCCGAGGAGCACCCCGCCGAGCGCCACCGCCACCGCGGTCACGGCGGCCTCCCGCATCTCCGTCTTCATCCCGGGACCGTCCTGTTCGTACCACCAGCCGTGCCGTGGGTACTCGGCGTGCCCGGTGTTCCCGTGCCGGTACGGGGCGGTCGCGTGCCCGTCGGACGGCGACTGCCACGCGTCCCGCGCGGAATGTTCGTGCGGAGGCGGGGGCGGTGTCAGAGGTGCGCTCACCCTGACATCGTGCCAGGCCCGGCTGTGCGGCGCGTCACCGGACGGCGGCCCTGCGGTACGCCCAGGTCGCCACGGCCAGCGAGATCACGCCGACGCCCCCGCACACGGCGAGGTCGCCGAGCACGCGGGCCCAGTCGGGGTGCGGGCCGAAGGTCCGCGCGAAGGCCTCGACGCCGTACGTCGACGGCAGCAGGTCCCGCGCCAGGCGCACCGCCTCCGGCATCCGCTCCGCCGGCAGCACGCCCAGCAGCAGCGCCGCCGACATGCCCAGCTGCCCCAGCAGCGTGGCCGTTTCCGGCCGCGGCGCGAGCAGGCCCAGTGCCGCGCCCAGCCCGGCGAGCGCGGCCCCGGCGAGCGGGATCACGGCCGCGAGCACCCACAGGTGCGCCAGGGGCAGCCCGAACAGGACGCACCCGAAGACGGCGGTCACGACGGTCCCCGGCACGGTGAAGGACGCGTACGCGCCGGCCGCGCCCAGCACCACCGCCGCCGGCGGCACGGGCAGGGTGGCGTAGTGGTCGAGCCCGCCGCTGGCCCGCAGCTGCCCGAAGTACTGCGCGAGCAGGTTCAGCGCGACGAAGGCGACGACCAGGACCGACGAGCCGGCGACCACGGCCTGCGCCTCGCCGCCGCCGTCCACGACCCCGCGCATCAGGATCATGATCCCGACCGACTGGAAGGTCGCCACGAACAGCAGGGGGATCCTCGCCACCCGCGCCCGGGACAGCTGCGCCCGGTACACGGCCGCCAGCGACGGCCACAGCCGCGCCCGGGGGCCGAGCCCGGCCGGTTCCGGCGCGGTCTCCCCCACGGCCAGGGCGCCGCCCGGCAGGACATCGGCGGGTACGACACTCACGTCGTGCTGCTCCCCTTCGCTCGGAGGTCCGCTCGGATCCGCTCCGGCAGTCGCCCCGTTCCGTACGGACGACACGGCCCGTGTGCTCATGCCTTCACCAGCCCCTGTCGCGCGGCGCCGCCCAGCGCCAGGTACACGTCCTCCAGGCTGGGCGTGGCCAGCGTGAAGTCGTCCAGGGCGGCGAAGGCGGCCCCGCCGGTGACGGTGGCGACGACCGTACGGGCCTCCTCGGGTGCCAGCCGCAGGGTCCAGCGGCGGCCCGACTCGACGACCCGGTCCCGCAGCGCGGCGACCTCGGGCACATGCAGCGGCGCCGCCTCGCGCCACACCAGCTCGACCCGGACCTCGCCCGCGACCTGCTCCTTCAGCCCGGTCGGGGTGTCGCAGGCGATGACCCGGCCCCGGTCCAGGACGGCGACCCGGTCGAGGACGGTCTCGGCCTCGATGACGTTGTGGGTGACCAGCAGCACGGTCGTACCGCGCTCGGCCCGGCGCCGGTCGACGGCGGACCACACCGCGCGCCGCGCCACCGGGTCCATGCCGGTGGTGGGCTCGTCCAGCACGAGCAGGGGCCGCTCCCCCACCAGCGCGGCGGCGAAGCAGGCCAGCCGCCGCTGGCCGCCGGACAGCTTCTTGAGGGGGCGCCCGGCGATCGGGGTGAGCCCCAACTCCTCGAGGACGGCGTCCCGTTCGGCCCGCGCCCGGCGCACGTCGAGCCCGCGCAGCCGGCCGGTGGTCTCGGCGGCGAGGGACACGGTCAGCTCGTCGAGGGCGGTGGACTCCTGCCCGAGGTAGGCGAGGATGCGTGAGGCCCGCTCGGGATGGCGCACGACGTCGTGGCCGAGGATCTCCACGCTGCCGCGGTCGGGCCGCATCAGCCCGGTCAGCTGGCGCACGAGGGTGGACTTGCCGGCCCCGTTCGGCCCGAGCAGGCCGAAGATCTCGCCGCGCCGGATGTCGAGCCGTACGTCGTCGGTGGCCCGGATCTCGGGTGTCGCCGGCACTCCGCGCCGTCCGCGCGCCGCCGGATAGGTCTTGGTCAGCCCGCGCACCGCACACACGACGTCACCACCGTGCCGGAATGCCTGTGCCGCGCGCGTACTCACAAGGGACGAGCCTACGGGGTCGGCCGCCCCGGTCCGCTTCCGGGTCGGCCCGGCGCCGCACATCCACCGGTACGCCGTGGACCCGCGGCAGTACCGTTCGATCCCGCCGCCCCGGCACGGACACCGGCGTCAGGGCCCTCATCCCGTCCCGGACGGGCCGCGGTGCCCCTCCCGGGCCCGGCCCGCCTCACTCGGCGGAGGCGGCCCGTTCCGTGCCCGTGCGCACGTCGATCTCCCGCCAGAAGCCCGCCCGGATGGCGTACCGGTCGCGCTCGTCGATCTGGTCGTCCTTGTGGGCGAGGAGCCCGAAGCGGGCCGCGTAGCGCAGCAGCTCGCCGTCGATGCGGTGCGGGATGCGGGGGTACATGGCGGACAGCTTCTGGATGTGGCCCTGGTCACCGAGCCGCTCCACCCAGCGCCGGGCGAAGACCTGCCCCACCTCGAAGGGGTCGCCGCCGACGGTGGTGATGTCCTCCTCGCGGTCGGCCCACCGCTGTTCGGCCGTGGTCAGCTGGGCGAGCGTCGGCATGGAGGCGGCCTCGGGGGGCTCGGCGACGGGCCGGTCCACCCAGCCCTTGTCGGAGGACCAGCGCAGGGTGGCCGACGCCGGCGGCTGGGGGTGCTGGGCGCCGGGGCCGCGCAGGGCGGCCAGGTCCTTGGGGGTGGGCACGCCCTTGACCGCGGGCGTCCGCTCCACGGTGCCGTTCTGCGCGGTGGCGGCCGGGTGCTGCGGCTCCTGCGCGGTCCGCTCGGCCGCCGCGGCGAGCGCGGACTCCGGCAGCGGGGCGGAGAGGATCGCGGCGATCTCGGGCCGCGGCACGGGCGGCGGGGCGCACACCCCGGTGAACTCCTTGGCCCGTACGGCCTGGGTGATCCACGCGCGGTCCAGCACCCGCCGCTCGTCGGCCTCGGCGACCAGGTCCTCGGACTGGTTGTAGTCGCCGTCGGCCGCCTGCACGGCCCACAGGTGGACGGCGACGCCGTGTTCCTTGGCGGCCATCATGCCGGGCAGCAGGTCGCCGTCGCCGGTGACCAGGACGATGTCGGAGCAGGCCCGGTTGCGGGCCAGCTCGGTGAGCTCGGCGTGCATCGCGGCGTCGACGCCCTTCTGGGCCCAGCGGCCGTCGCTGCGGGTCAGCGCGCCGAGCCGGACGGTGACCCGGGGCATCACGCGCAGCCTGCGGTGCTCGGGCTGCGGGACGCGGTCGGGGGCGCCGTCGAACCAGTAGATGCGCAACAGGGGCTGCCGCGTGTCGGATTCGGCGCGTTCGCGCAGCCCCTGGATGAGGGCCGCGTGGTCGACGGTGATGCGGGACCGCGAGGGCTCCCCGGCGAGGAGACTGGCGGCGGCCCCCAGCAGATACCCGGCGTCCACCAGGACGATGCAGCGGTCCACGCGATCCACCCTCTTTCCGGGAGGTTTGCTTCGGGCTTGCTTCGAGTCTGCCCGACCACGCCGGGGTTAACGGCCCGAACTCGATCTTCGGCGTGGCGTTTCCACACTTCCTCCCCCGACCACCCCGGTCACACACGGTAATTGTCCGGCATGCGCCCGTTGTCGGGCTGTGTGAATCTGGTTCCGGCCCTGGCCCCTAGATCCCCCACAGGAGGCATCACCATGGCCAAGAACAAGAACCGTGACCGGAAGCAGCCGCAGGCCGAGCACGCCCGGCGGGCGACGCAGTCCGCCGGGATGGAGACGCCGGACGAGCAGCGCACCACGGAGGCCACGCCCGGCGAGGTCGGGCGAGGCAAGGGCCGGCAGAAGCGCTTCGGCCACAACTGACACCGCATAACGGGTTGTTGAGACCCAGGCACAGGAAAAGGGGCGCACCCGCCATCGCCCTGGGGTGCGCCCCTCACGCGTGTCCGGCACGCGGTGCCGGGCACGCGATGCCGCCCGCTCAGTCCGCTCAGCCCGCCAGGCAGGAGGGGCCGAGGAGGACCTTCAGGTCGCCGAAGAGGGCCGGGTCCGGCTTGACCCGGTGCCGGTCCAGGCGCAGCACCGTCGTCTTCGTCGGCCCCTGGAGCTTGATGCGGACCTCGCTGTCGCCCTTGTGGTGGGTGAGGATCTCGCCGAGCCGGCTGACCATCGGCGGGGTCACGCGCGTCGCCGGGATGGTGAGGACGACGGGCGCGTTGGTGCCCGCGTTGGACAGGTCGGGGACCATCAGCTCCATCGCCACCAGGCGCGGCACGTCCTCCCGCTTGTCGAGGCGGCCCTTGACGAACACCACGGCGTCCTCGACCAGCTGCGTCGACACCAGCTGGTAGGTCGCCGGGAAGAACATGCACTCGATGGAGCCCGCGAGGTCCTCCACCGTCGCGATCGCCCAGGCGTTGCCCTGCTTGGTCATCTTGCGCTGGAGGCCCGAGATGATGCCGCCGATGGTGACCACCGCGCCGTCGCCGAAGTCGCCGCCGGTGAGCTGGGAGATGCCCGCGTCGGCCTTGTCGGACAGCACGTGCTCCAGGCCGAACAGCGGGTGGTCGGAGACGTAGAGGCCGAGCATCTCCCGCTCCTGGGCGAGCAGGTAGGTCTTGTCCCACTCCTCGTCGGTGAAGGTGACGTCGAGGCCGAAGCCGGGCTCGCTGGTCTCCTCCTCGCCCATGCCGCCGAAGAGGTCGAACTGGCCCTCGGCCTCCTTGCGCTTGACCGCGACCACGTTGTCGATCATCGGCTCGTACTGGGCGGTGAGGCCCTTGCGGGTGTGGCCGAGGGAGTCGAAGGCACCGGCCTTGATCAGCGACTCCGTGGTGCGCTTGTTGCAGACGACCGCGTCGACCTTGTCGAGGTAGTCCGGGAAGGACGTGTACTTCCCCTTGGCCTTGCGGCACTTGATGATCGACTCGACGACGTTGGTGCCGACGTTGCGCACCGCCGACAGGCCGAAGAGGATCACGTCGTCGCCCTGCGCGGCGAAGTTCGCCTCGGACTCGTTGACGTTCGGCGGGAGCACCTTGATGCCCATGCGGCGGCACTCGTTGAGGTAGACGGCCGACTTGTCCTTGTCGTCCTTCACCGAGGTGAGCAGCGCGGCCATGTACTCGGCGGGGTGGTTCGCCTTGAGGTAGGCGGTCCAGTACGAGACCAGTCCGTACGCGGCGGAGTGCGCCTTGTTGAAGGCGTAGCCGGCGAAGGGCACCAGCACGTCCCACAGCGCCTGGATGGCCTCGTCGCTGTAGCCGTTCTTGCGGGCGCCGGCCTGGAAGATGACGAAGTTCTTCTCCAGCTCCTCCGGCTTCTTCTTGCCCATCACGCGGCGGAGGATGTCGGCCTCGCCGAGCGAGTACCCGGCGATGATCTGGGCGGCCTTCTGCACCTGCTCCTGGTAGACGATCAGGCCGTAGGTGACGTCCAGGACCTCCTTGAGCGGCTCCTCCAGCTCGGGGTGGATGGGCGTGATCTCCTGCTGGCCGTTCTTGCGCAGGGCGTAGTTGGTGTGGGAGTTCATGCCCATCGGGCCCGGCCGGTACAGGGCCGACACGGCGGAGATGTCCTCGAAGTTGTCCGGCTTCATCAGCCGGAGCAGGGAGCGCATCGGTCCGCCGTCGAACTGGAACACGCCGAGGGTGTCGCCGCGCTGGAGCAGCTCGAAGGTCGTGGGGTCGTCCAGGGGCAGCGACAGCAGGTCGATGTCGATGCCCTTGTTGGCCTTCACCATCTTGACGGCGTCGTCCATGATGGTCAGGTTGCGCAGGCCCAGGAAGTCCATCTTCAGCAGGCCGAGCGACTCGCAGCTCGGGTAGTCCCACTGCGTGATGGTCACGCCGTCGGTGTGCCGGACCCAGACCGGGACGTGCTCGGTGATGGTCTCGCTGGACATGATCACGCCGGCCGCGTGCACGCCCATCTGCCGGACCAGGCCCTCCACGCCGCGCGCGGTGTCGATGACCTTCTTCACGTCCGGCTCGTTCTCGTACATCGCCCGGACCTCGCCCGCCTCCGAGTAGCGGGGGTGGTTCGGGTCGGTGATGCCGGACAGCGGGATGCCCTTGCCGAGGACGTCGGCGGGCATGGCCTTGGTGATGCGGTCGCCCATCGCGTACGGGTAGCCCAGCACGCGCGCGGAGTCCTTGATCGCGTTCTTGGCCTTGATGGTGCCGTAGGTGCCGATCATGGCGACCTTGTCGGCGCCGTACTTCTCCGTCACGTACCGGATCACCTCGACGCGCCGGCGCTCGTCGAAGTCGATGTCGACGTCGGGCATCGAGATGCGCTCGGGGTTGAGGAACCGCTCGAAGATCAGGCCGTGCGGGATGGGGTCGAGGTCGGTGATGCCGAGCGCGTAGGCGACGATCGAGCCGGCCGCGGAGCCCCGGCCGGGGCCGACGGCGATGCCCTGCTTCTTGGCCCACATGATGAAGTCGGCGACCACGAGGAAGTAGCCCGGGAAGCCCATCGAGATGATGGTGTCCATCTCGTACTCGACCTGCTTCATGCGGTCGTCCGGGATGCCGTCCGGGAAGCGGCGGTGCATGCCGCGCATGGTTTCCTCGCGGAACCAGCTGACCTCGGTGTACCCCTCCGGGATGTCGAACTTGGGCATCAGGTCGCGCTTCTCGAACATGCCCGTGGTGTCGACCATCTCGGCGATCAGCCGGGTGTTGGCGCAGCCCTGCTGCCAGGCGTCCGAGGAGTCGATGGCGTACATCTCGTCGGTGGACTTGAGGTAGTAGCCGGTGCCGTCGAACTTGAAGCGGTCCGGGTCGGAGAGGTTCTTCCCGGTCTGGATGCACAGCAGCGCGTCGTGGGCGCCCGCCTCGTGCGCGTACGTGTAGTGCGAGTCGTTGGTGACCAGGGGCGGGATGCCGAGCTTCCTGCCGATCTCCAGCAGACCGTCGCGGACCCGGTGCTCGATCTCGATGCCGTGGTCCATCAGCTCCAGGAAGTAGCGGTCCTTGCCGAAGATGTCCTGGTAGTCGGCGGCCGCCTTCAGGGCCTCGTCGAAGTGGCCGAGGCGCAGCCGGGTCTGCACCTCGCCGGAGGGGCAGCCGGTGGAGGCGACGAGCCCGGTGGACCACTTGGCGATGGTCTCCTTGTCCATCCGGGGCCACTTCTGCAGCCAGCCCTCGGCGTAGGCGTCGGAGGAGAGCCGGAAGAGGTTGTGCAGGCCGGTCTTGTCGACCGCCCAGATGGTCTTGTGGGTGTAACCACCGGAACCGGAGACGTCGTCCCGCTTCTGGTGCGGCTGGCCCCAGAGGATCTTGCGCTTGTTGCGCCGCGACTCGGGGGCGACATACGCCTCGATCCCGATGATCGGGGTGATTCCGGCCTTCTGCGCGGAGTGGAAGAAGTCGTACGCTCCGTGCAGGTTGCCGTGGTCGGACATGGCGATGTGCGTCATGCCCATCTCATTGCAGGCGTTGAACATGTCCTTCAGCCGCGCGGCACCGTCCAGCAGCGAGTACTGGGTGTGGACGTGCAGGTGCGTGAACGGCGGCTTTGACACGGTGCGGCCTCCAAGGAGAACAGTCGGCGACGGGCGGGCGGACAGTCCGGGGGACAGCGTCGAAGTCTATGCCCCGGCACTGACGCCCGGGGGCCGTCCCGGCGTACCTTCGGGCGGGGTCACGGGCACTCCCGTGACCCTTCACACGTTAGACAGAGGACGGCCCGGCCGTCCCGAGACGTCCCGCACCAGGAGGCACCCAGCGATGTCGGTCCCGCAGCTCGACGACGAGCACCGCGGTGAGGAGATCCTCGCCGTCCTCGACACCGCCTTCGGCGAGCTCCTGGCCGCCGACCCGGCCGCGTTCCGCGTGAAGTTCCGGAAGATGGCGGCCTCGGCCTTCGCCTTCTACCGGGGGACGGCGTGCCTCTTCTACCACGACCTGGACGCGGAGAACGCCGGGCGGACACCCGGCGGACCGTACCTGGACGAGCGGACGTCCCGGGTGTGGATCCACGGCGATCTGCACGCGGAGAACTTCGGCACGTACATGGACTCCAACGGCCGCCTGGTGTTCAACGTCAACGACTTCGACGAGGCCTACGTCGGCCCCTTCACCTGGGACCTCAAGCGCTTCGCCGCCTCCGTGGCGCTGATCGGCTACGCGAAGGCGCTCAGCGACGAGCAGATCACCGAGCTGGTGCGGATCTACGCGGGCGCCTACCGCGAGCGCATCCACGCGCTGGCCACGGGCGCGAAGAGCGACGAGGTGCCGCCGTTCACGCTGGACACCGCCCAGGGGCCGCTGCTCGACGCGCTGCGCGACGCCCGCTCGCTGACCCGGTTCGGGCTGCTGGACTCGATGACCGTGATCCGCGACTTCGAGCGCCGCTTCGCCGCCGGCGGCGGCGCGGTCGAGCTGGACGCCGCCACCCGCTACAAGGTGCTCGCCGCCTTCGACGGCTACCTGGAGACGCTGCCGGACGCCTCCCTGGCCCGCCCGGACTCCTACCGCGTGAAGGACGTCGTGGGCCGCCGCGGCATCGGCATCGGGTCGGCCGGGCTGCCGTCGTACAACATCCTCCTGGAGGGCCACAGCGACGCCCTGGAGAACGATGTCGTGATCTACATCAAGCAGGCCCAGACCCCGGCCGTCTCCCGGCACATCACCGACCGGGCGGTCCGGGACTACTTCCGGCACGAGGGCCACCGCACGGTGATCTCCCAGCGCGCCCTCCAGGCGCACGCCGACCCGTGGCTGGGCTGGACCGAGCTGGACGGCGCCGGCCAGCTGGTCGCCGAGGTCTCGCCGTACGCCGTGGACCTGGACTGGAGCGACATCGACGACCCCGAGGAGATCGCCCAGGTCGTCGCCGACCTCGGCCGGGCCACGGCCGCGATGCACGCGGCGGCGGACGACACCTCCGGCGAGTCCCTGGTGCCGTTCTCCACCGAGCGGGCCATCGACGCGGCGATCGCGGCCGACGAGGAGGGCCTCGCACCCCTCCTGGTCGACTTCGCGCACGACTACGGTGCCCGCGCCCGCCGCGACCACCAGATCTTCCTGGACCTGTTCCGCAACGGCGGGATTCCAGGGCTGTAACCATCCTCACGTCCACAGGAACCCTTTAGGGATCCCTTACCGGAGCACGTGACAGACTCTTCACCGCCATGGACATATCCGGAACCCAGCTCAGAGCCGTCCGCGCGGCGCTGTTCACGGCAGTGGTCGTGACGCTCAGCACCGCGTCGCACGTGCTGCTGTCCGGGGCTCCGCTGCCGCTGAACACGGTGGCCGCGATCACCGCCGCCGTGTTCCTCCTGGCGTACGCCCTGGCGGGACGGGAGCGCTCCTTCGGGCGGATCGCCGCCCTGCTGATCCCGCTGGAGCTGGCCGCCGACACCGTCTTCACCACCGGCCAGCACGTCTGCTACGGCCGGATGGGCGGCCCGGTCGCGGGCCCGCTGCGCTCCGTCGGCTTCGACGTGCTGTGCGGCGACGGCACCAGCGTGGGCGCGCCGCTCGCCCGCGTGACCGGAACCGCCTCCGAGGGCGGCGAACGGCTGGCGGTCCTGCTCGCCCAGGCCGACCCGGCCGTCGCCTGGATGCTGCTCGGCGCGCACATCGGCGTCGGCCTGTTCGCCGCCGCCTGGCTGCGCCGCGGCGAGCGGGCGCTGGCCCAGCTGCTCGGCGCGGTGGCGGCGACGGCTTCGACGGCGGTCCGGCCGCTGCTGTTCGCGGTCGCGGCGGTGACGGACCGCCGGACCCCGGAGGTCCGCCGCCCCGCCCTCCCGGTCCGCCGCCCCGCCACGGCCCGGACCCGGATCCTCGTGCACTCCCTGGGACGGCGTGGCCCGCCGTGCTCCGCCGCCCTCGCCTGAGGCGGCTCCCCCGCTCCGGCACCGGCGGCACCCCGAGCACGAGCAGTCCCCCATACGTATCCCGCACACGACCGTGTGCGTCCCCCGTGGAGAACATCACCATGAGCAAGCGGAACAGCCAGGCGGCGAAGACGGCGGCCCGAGAGCGCCTGCGCGCGGAGCGCGAGCGCCAGGCCAAGCGCGACAAGGTCAAGCGGCAGGTCATCGTCGCCTGCTCCATCGTCGGTGTCCTGGCGATAGCCGGCGGCATCGGCTACGCCGTCGTCCAGGGCAACGAGCCCGGCTACTGGGAGGCCGCGAAGGACGACAAGCTCGTCAAGCCGGCCAACAGCAGCGGCGAGAACGGCACGACCGTCGTCATCGGCAAGTCCGACGCGAAGAAGACCCTGGAGCTGTACGAGGACCCGCGCTGCCCGGTCTGCGCCACCTTCGAGCAGAACGTCGGCAAGACGATCGAGAAGGACGTCGAGGACGGCAAGTACAAGATCCGGTTCGTCGGCGCCTCGTTCCTCGACCGCAACCTGACCGGCGAGGGCTCCAAGAACGCCCTGAGCGCCCTGGGCGCCGCGCTGAACGTCGGTCCCGAGGCGTTCCTCGCCTACAAGTCCGCGCTCTACTCGGCCGAGTACCACCCCCAGGAGAGCGAGGACAAGTTCAAGGACGACTCGTACCTGATCGAGATCGCGAACACGGTCGACGCCCTGAAGGACAACAAGCAGTTCCAGACGGACGTCAAGGACGGCACCTACGACAAGTGGGCGCTGGAGATGTCCGAGACCTTCGACAACAGCGACGTGCGGGGCACCCCGACCCTGATGATGGACGGCGAGAAGCTCACCGGTTCCGACGGCAAGAACGCCCCCATGACGGCGGACGAGTTCAAGGCGGCGATCGACAAGGCCCTCAAGGCCTGAACGCCGGTCGGCTGACCGCACGCTGAAGAGCGGGCGAACTTTGGCGAGTTCGCCCGCTCTCGCGTGTACCTGTCAGTAACCTGATCGGCTGTGACCAGTCGACACAGATCATCAGAGAGCGCCGCCTCCGCCACCGCGGACGCCAACTCCCTTGTCCCGCGCCGCCGTACGGTCGTCAAGGCAGCCGCCGCCACCGCGGTGCTGGCCGGACCGCTCGCCGCGTCCCTGCCCGCCCGGGCGGCGACGCAGGCCCCCGCCTTCCTGCACGGCGTGGCCTCCGGCGACCCGCTGCCGGACGGCGTCCTGCTGTGGACCCGCGTGACGCCGACGCCGGAGGCGATACCCGGCTCCGGGCTCGGCCCGGACACCGAGGTGAGCTGGACCGTCGCCCGGGACAGGGCGTTCACCGACGTCGTCGCCAAGGGCTCGACGCTCGCCACCGCCGCCTCCGACCACACCGTCAAGGCGGACATCCGCGGCCTGCGGCCCGCCACCGACTACTGGTTCCGCTTCTCCGCCGGCGGCACCGACTCCCCCGTCGCCCGCACCCGCACCGCCCCGGCCGCCGACGCCGCCGTGACCGGACTGCGCTTCGGCGTGGTGTCCTGCTCCAACTGGGAGGCCGGTCACTTCTCGGCGTACCGCCACCTCGCGGCCCGCGGCGACCTGGACGCCTGGCTGCACCTGGGCGACTACCTCTACGAGTACGGCACCGGCGAGTACGGCACACGCGGCAAGGTCGTCCGCCCGACCGCGCCCGCCCACGAGATCGTCACCCTCGCCGACTACCGCGTCCGGCACGCGGCGTACAAGACCGACCCCGACCTCCAGGCCCTGCACCACAAGGCGCCGGTCATCGCGATCTGGGACGACCACGAGATCGCCAACGACGCCTGGTCGGGCGGTGCCGAGAACCACACCGAGGGCGCCGAGGGCACCTGGGCCGCGCGCCGGGCCGCCGCCAAGCAGGCCTACTTCGAGTGGATGCCGGTACGGCCCGCGCTCGCCGGCACCACCTACCGCCGGCTGCGCTTCGGCAAGCTCGCCGACCTCTCCCTGCTGGACCTGCGCTCCTTCCGCTCCCAGCAGGTCTCCCTCGGCGACGGCGAGGTCGACGACCCGGACCGCACGCTCACCGGCCGCGCCCAACTGGACTGGCTGAAGGCGGGCCTGACGGCGTCCGACACCACCTGGCGGCTGGTCGGCACCTCGGTGATGATCTCGCCGTTCGCGATCGGCTCGCTCCCCGCCAACCTGCTGAAGCCGCTCGCCAAGCTGCTCGGCCTGCCCCAGGAGGGCCTCGCCCTCAACACCGACCAGTGGGACGGCTACACCGACGACCGCCGCGAACTCCTCGCCCACCTGCGCGCGAACGCCGTCCGCAACACGGTCTTCCTCACCGGCGACATCCACATGGCGTGGGCCAACGACGTACCGGTCAACGCCGGTACCTACCCGCTGTCGCCCTCGGCCGCCACGGAGTTCGTGGTCACCTCGGTCACCTCCGACAACCTCGACGACATCGTCAAGGTCCCCGAGGGCACCGTCTCCGCGATCGCCTCACCGCTGATCCGGGCCGCCAACCGGCACGTCCACTGGGTGGACACCGACCGCCACGGCTACGGCGTGCTGGACGTCACCGCCGAACGGGCGCAGATGGACTACTACGTCCTGTCCGACCGCACGGACGCGGACGCCACGGCCGAGTGGGCCCGCTCCTACCGCACCCGCAGCGGCACGCAGAAGGTGGAGCGCACCTACGACCCGGTCTGACGCCCGGGGCCCCTCGGCCGCGCAGGTCCGCGGGCGAGGGGCCTGTGCCCGCCGGGGACGGCCGACGGGGCGAGTGGCCGAAAGAGTGCGGCCGGCCGGGGCGGCAGGAGCCGACCGGGGGAATTCCCCGGTCGGTTCGCCTACGTTGGGCGCACTGATCATCACCCGTCCCACAGGAGGCTCAGCCGTGTCGGAGGACATCGCCCAGGACCGCGCCGGTTTCGAGACACGAGCCCGGATCGATACGACCAAGCCGCACTCGGCGCGCTTCTGGAACTACTTCGTCGGCGGCAAGGACCACTACGAGGTCGACCGGGAGATAGGGGATCAGATCAAGGACATCTTCCCCGGACTGGTCGACGTCGCGGTCACCAGCCGGCATTTCCTGGGGCGGGCCGTCCGGTACCTCGCCGGTGAACAGGGGATACGGCAGTTCCTGGACGTCGGGACCGGGCTGCCGACCGCCGACAACACGCACGAGGCGGCCCAGCGCGTCGCCCCGGACGCGAGGATCGTGTACGTCGACAACGATCCCGTCGTCCTCACCCACGCGGACGCCCTGCTCACGAGCACGCCGGAGGGCAGGACCGCGTATCTGGACGCCGACCTGTACGACCCCGAGGCCGTGCTGCGGGCCGCCGCCGGGACGCTCGACCTCTCCCGGCCGGTCGCCCTGATGATCCTCAACACGCTCGGTCACGTCGCCGACTACGAGCATGCCCGCGACCTGGTGCGCCGGTTCATGGCGGGGCTTCCCTCGGGCAGCCATCTGGTGCTCTGCGACGGTACGGCCACCAGCGAGGGCATGATCGCGGCGTCGGAGGCGTACAACGCGAGCGGCGCGGTGCCGTACCACGTGCGCAGTGTCGAGGAGATCGCCGGGTTCTTCGAAGGGCTGGAGCCGGTGGAGCCCGGAGTCGTGCGGGTGCCCGAGTGGCGGCCGGAGGCCGGGGAGCCGGACGGGGGCGCCGCGGCCGTCGACGCCTACTGCGGGGTGGGGCGCAAGGCGTAGCCCGGCCGGCTTCCCCGCCGGGATCAGTTCTCCAGCGAGTCGAGGAAGCCGAGTGCCACCCGCCAGGTGGCCTCGGCGGCCTCCTCGTCCCAGTCCGGCAGGTCGGGGTCGGTGTAGAGGTGACCGGCCCCGGGGTACCGGTACACCTCGACGTCGGCTCCCGCCCGGCCCATCTGCAGATACCAGGCGCTGAGCCAGTCGTCGGTCTCGAACGGGTCCGGCTCCGCGACGTGCAGCTGCACCGGCAGGCCGTCCACCGAGGCGTTCGCCGCGATGTCGGACGTGCCGTGCAGGAGCAGCAGTCCCCGCGCCTTGTCGTCGCCCAGCGCGAGCGTCTGCGCCACGGAGGCGCCGAAGGAGAACCCGGCGTACACCAGCCCCCGCTCCGAGTAGGGCGCGGCGGCCAGCACGGCCCGCCTCAGCAGCTCGTCCTTGCCGGTCTCCTCCTTGTACGCCGTGCCCTCCTCGACCGTGTCGAACGTACGGCCCTCGAAGAGGTCGGGCGTCCAGACCTCGTGTCCGGCCGCGCGCAGCCGGTCGGCGGCCCGGCCCACCGCGGGCCTCGGACCGTAGGTCGAGTGAAAGAGCATGATGTTCATGAACCCCATCGTGCCAGCCCGGTGTGCCGACGCCGGATCCCGGCAGTACCCGCACGGGGGCGGAAGTCACAGGTTCGTGCCCGCCCGGGCCGGTTAGGTTCGAAGGCATGGATGAAGTGCTCCGCCCGTTGATCGTGGTCGGCGGCTCGGTCGTGCTCACGCTGCTGCTCGGCTGGGCCACCGACCTGTTGCTGCGCAAGGCCGACGAACGCGACCACGGGACTCCGCTGTGGGGCCTGCTCCGCCGCGCCCGTATCCCCTACCAACTGGTGCTCTGCGCGGCCCTGCTCAGAGGGTCCTACGAGGAGGCCCAGCTGTTCCCGGACCACCGGGTCGGCATCGGCCGCACGCTGACCCTGGTGCTGATCGGGTCGGCGGCCTGGCTGGTGATCCGTATCGCGGCGGCGGTCGTCGAGACGTCGTACACCCGGTACGCCAACGCCCGCTCCCACCGCGACCCGGCGCGGGTCCGCCGGGTGCGCACCCAGGTGACGCTGATCCGGCGGGTGGTGTCGGCGATCGTCGGGGTGGTGGCGGCGGCCGCGATGCTGCTGACCTTCCCCGCGATGCAGGCGGCCGGAGCCTCCCTGCTGGCCTCGGCCGGCATCCTCGGCATCGTCGCCGGTGTCGCCGCCCAGTCCACGCTGGGCAACATGTTCGCCGGGCTGCAGATCGCCTTCGGCGACATGGTGCGCATCGGGGACACGGTCGTGGTGGACGGCGAGTGGGGCACGGTCGAGGAGATCACGCTGACCTTCCTGACCGTGCGCACCTGGGACGAGCGCCGGATCACCATGCCGGTGTCGTACTTCACGTCCAAGCCGTTCGAGAACTGGTCGCGCGGCACGCCGCAGATGACCGGCACCGTCTTCTGGCACCTCGACCACTCGGCCCCGCTGGAGGCGATGCGCGGCAAGCTCCGCGACATCCTGCGGGAGTGCCCGGCCTGGGACGGCCGCGCCTACAACCTGTCCGTGACGGACAGCACGCCCAGCACCATGGAGGTGCGGGCCCTGGTGACGGCCAAGGACGCGGACGACATATGGACGGTACGGGTCGAGGTCCGCGAGCGGATGATCCGCTGGCTGGCGAACGAGCATCCGTACGCCCTGCCCCGGGTCAACACGGCGGACGCGGTCCTGCCCCCGGGCCTCGACGGCCGCCGCTCCCCCGGCGGCATACCGGCGGCCCGCCGGGTGCACAGCCATCCGAGGGAGCGCTGACCGCCCTTCAGTGACCGCGCTCGGCGCCGCCGTTGACCTGGACGACCTGCGAGGTGATGTGCGCGGCGCCCGGGGAGGCGAGCCAGTGCAGGGTCGCGGCGACGTCCCCGGGCGTCCCGGCCCGCCCGTCCAGGGTCTCCTCGACCAGCCGCGTCCGCAGCTCCTCGTCGATGCCGTCGCCGAAGAACGCGGTGTCCTCGATGTAGCCGGGTGCGACCACGTTCACGGTGATGCCGTGCGGCCCCAGCTTCCGGGCGAGGTCATGGGCGTACGGGTGCAGTCCCGCCTTGGCCGCCGCGTACGCCACCTGCCCGTGCCCCCGGTAGGCGGCGATGGAGCTGAGGAACAGCACGCGCCCGCCGGGTTCGGCGAGCCGGTCCCTCAGGGCTTCCGTGAGCAGCGCGGCGGTCAGCAGGTTGAGCCGGAAGTTGACCGTCCAGGAGCGGGCGACGGCGTCGAGCGGATCGTCGCCGTCGGCCCGGTCTTCGAGGAGCCCGTTGCCTCCGGCACTGTGGACGAGGACGTCCACGGCCCCGAACTCCCGGCCCACGAAGCCGGCGACACCCCGTACGGCCTCCGGGTCGGCGAGGTCGGCTGCGTACGTCAGCGCACCCGGCACCCCGGCCCGTTCCAGCACGTCCCCGCGCCGCCCGAGCAGCAGCACCCGATCCCCGTCGGCGGCGAAGACACGCGCGGTGGCCAATCCGATTCCCGTACCGCCCCCGCTGATCACAACGTTCCGAGTCATGGGGGAACCCTACGAACGGAAAGCCGCCGACGGCGGTGAACCACCGCGGAACCCGGAGAACTCACCGCAGACTCCGCACGTCCAGCTGCCGCAGCACCCGGTCCACCACCTCGGGATCGGCCCCCGGCTCGCTCCGCGCCGCCAGCACCTCGTGCCGCGCGGCGCTCAGCATCTCCCCCTCGATCCGCCGCACCCGCTTCAGCCGTAGCGCCCGCTGCCGGTACGCCTCCCGCCGCTCGTCCTGAGCCATCTCCGGACTGATCCGCACCCCGATGTCGAACGACCTCCGCAGCATCTGTTCGGACAGCTCCTCCGGCAGGTCCTCGACCTCCTCGATCTCCCGCAGCCGCCGCTTCGCCGCCTTCGCCGCCCGCACCGCCAGCTGCCGCTCGAACTCCTTCTCGCGCCCGGCGTCGCCCCGCACCCCCAGCCGGTTCACCAGCCACGGCAGGGTCAGCCCCTGCACCAGCAGCGTCGCCATGATCACACCGAACGCGATGAAGATGATCTCGCTCCGGGCGGGGAAGGGACCTCCGGTCCCGGCCTCCAGCGGAATGGCGAGGGCCAGCGCGGCGGAGGCCACCCCGCGCATCCCCGACCACCACATCACCACGGTCTCGCGCCAACTCACCGGGATCTCCTCACCGGTGTCCCGCGCGGTGTGCAGCCGCTGCGTCAGCCAGGTCGCCGGCAGCAGCCACGCCAGCCGGACGAGGACGACCACGCCCACGATCGCCCCCGCCCAGACGAGCAGCTCGCCCCAGTGGCCGGCCGCGGTCCGGACCGCGTTGTGCAGTTCCAGACCGATCAGCCCGAACGCGACGCCGGTGACGAGCGTGTCCACGATGTCCCAGAAGGCGTGCCCGGCGAGCCGGGTCGTGACGTCGTCGGCGTCGGCGGCGTACTCCACGAGGAAGAGCGCGGTGGTGAGCACCGCGAGCACCCCCGAGCCGTGCAGTTCCTCGGCCAGGACGTAGGAGGCGAACGGCACCAGCAGCGTCAGGGCGATCTGCAGGGTCGGGTCGTCGAGCAGACTCATCAGTTTGTTGGCGCCCCAGCCGAGCGCGAGCCCGACCGCGACCGCCACCACGGCCGACAGCACCAGGTCCAGCCCGGCCCGCCAGGGCGAGAAGGTGCCGCTCACGGCGGCGGCGATCGCCACGTGGTACAGGACGATGGCCGTGACGTCGTTGAACAGCCCCTCGCCCTCCAGGATGGACACCAGCCGGCGCGGCAGCCCCAGCTTCCCGGCGACGGCGGTCGCCGCGATCGGGTCGGGCGGCGCGACCAGGGCGCCGAGGGCGACGGCGGCGGCCAGCGGCAGCCCCGGCACGATCGCGTGGGCGACGACGGCCACACACAGGGTGGTGACGAAGACCAGCGCCACGGCCAGCAGGAGGATCGGTCTGGCGTTCGCCGCGAACTGGCGCCAGGACGTCCGGCGTACGGCGGCGTAGAGCAGGGGCGGCAGCAGCAGCGGCAGGATCAGGTCCGGCGGGACGTCGACGTCCGGGACGAACTCCAGCAGCGCCAGGACGATCCCGAGGACCGTCATCAGCACCGGCGCCGGCAGTCCCAGCCGCTCTCCGACGGGAACGCTCACCACGGCCCCGAGCAGCAGGGCGAACAGCAGGGCCAACTGGTCCACGGTCAGTGCTCCCGGAGGGTCGACGAGCGGCCGGCGGACCTCCAGCCTGCCACGCCGCCGCCCTCACCAGGCCGTTCGCGGACCCCGGTTACAGAACGCGCCGCATGGCCCGGTGCGGTATCCCCGCGTCCGGGAACTCGGGCCCGTAGGCCACGTAGCCGAGCCGCTCGTAGAAGCCCAGGGCGTGGGTCTGCGCGTGCAGGTCGACGGCGGTGAGGCCCCGCGCGCGTGCCGCGTCCTCGATGGCCCGCACCAGTGCCGCCCCGACCCCGAGCCCGCGCGCCCGGCGGGTCACCGCGAGCCGTCCCAGGGATCCGACCGCCGGGTCGCCGCCGTTCTTCGCCGCGGCGGCCTCGCCGTGCAGCAGCCGCCCGGTGCCGAGCGGTACGCCGTCCTCCCGGACCGCCAGCACGTGCACGGCTCCGGCGTCGTACGCGTCGTACTCGATGTCCTCGGGGACGCCCTGCTCGGCGACGAAGACGTCCTTGCGCACCGCGAAGCACGCCTCGCGGTCGGCGGGCTCCACCGCTTCCCGGACGACGTAGGGGGTGCTCACGCGTACGTCTCCTCCCGGACCTGGTCCAGCGCCTGCTGCAGGTCCTCGGGGTAGTCGCAGGAGAACTCCACCCACTGCCCGTCCCCGGGGTGCTCGAAGCCGAGCCGCACCGCGTGCAGCCACTGACGGGTCAGCCGGAGCCGCTTGGCGAGCGTCGGATCGGCGCCGTAGGTCAGGTCGCCGACGCAGGGGTGCCGGTGGGCGGCCATGTGGACGCGGATCTGGTGGGTGCGGCCGGTCTCCAGCTTGACGTCGAGGAGGGAGGCGGCGCGGAAGGCCTCGATGAGGTCGTAGTGCGTGACGGACGGCTTGCCGTCGGCGGTGACCGCCCACTTGTAGTCGTGCTGCGGGTGCCGGCCGATGGGGGCGTCGATGGTGCCGCTGGTGGGGTCGGGGTGGCCCTGGACGAGCGTGTGGTAGCGCTTGTCGACCGTGCGCTCCTTGAACTGGCGCTTCAGCGACGTGTACGCGTACTCGGACTTGGCGACCACCATCAGGCCGGAGGTGCCGACGTCGAGGCGGTGCACGATGCCCTGGCGCTCGGCGGCGCCGGAGGTCGAGATGCGGTAGCCGGCGGCGGCGAGACCGCCGATCACGGTCGGACCGGTCCAGCCCGGCGAGGGGTGCGCGGCGACGCCGACCGGCTTGACGATCACGACCACGTCGTCGTCGTCGTGCACGATCTCCATGCCCTCGACCGGCTCGGCGACGACCTGCACCGGCGCGGGCGCCTGCGGCATCTCCACCTCGAGCCAGGCACCGCCGCTCACCCGCTCCGACTTGCCGACCACCGATCCGTCGACCGTGACCTTCCCCGCGGCGGCGAGTTCGGCCGCCTTGGTCCGGGAGAAGCCGAACATGCGGGAGATGGCGGCGTCGACGCGCTCGCCCTCCAGGCCGTCCGGCACGGGCAGGGTACGGATCTCGGGAATCGTGCTCACCCGTCGAGTATGCCGGACGGGTCCGACAGCCCCGAACGCGTGCTCAGTCCTTGTGGACGGTCCCGTCCGGATCCAGCCCCTTGAAGGACAGCAGCACGATCAGGATGCCGCCGCACACGATCGCCGAGTCCGCCAGGTTGAACACGGCGAAGTGCTTGGGGGCGATGAAGTCGACGACCGCGCCCTCGAAGACGCCCGGGGAACGGAAGATCCGGTCGGTGAGGTTGCCGAGGGCGCCGCCGAGCAGCAGGCCGAGCGCGATCGCCCAGGGCAGGCTGTGCAGCTTGCGGGCGAGCCGGATGATCACCACGATCACCGCCGCCGCGATCACCGTGAAGATCACGGTGAAGGCCTCGCCGAAGCCGAAGGCCGCGCCCGCGTTGCGGATCGCCTCGAACCTCAGCCAGTCCCCGATGATCTCGATGGGCTCGTGGTGCTCCAGCTTGGCGACCACGATCATCTTGCTGATCAGGTCGAGGGCGTAGGCGACGGCGGCGACGGCGAACAGCACGGCGACGCGACGCTTGCCGCGGGGCCGCTCGGTCTCCGCCGCCGTCCCCTCGGTGCCGGACGTGCCGGCCGGGGCATCGGCCCCGCGAGCGCCGGTCTCCCGGGCGCCGGCCCCGGGGGTGCCGTCCGCGTGGACGTCGTCCCGCTCCTGCCCGTCCCGGTCCGCGTCCGGGGTGTCCGGCGTACCGATGATGCGCTCCGCCTCTGCCACGTGAGTCCCTCGACCTAGGTACCTGACTGAGGACGAGGGTACGGCACGCCCCGCACGGCCCTCGCGCTCAGGAGGCATACGGAGGCGATCACTGACGGCGCTCCTGCTTCTGCTTGCACTCGACGCACAGGGTGGCCCGGGGGAAGGCCTGCATGCGGGCCTTGCCGATGGGGTTGCCGCAGTTCTCGCACAGGCCGTAGGTGCCGGCGTCCAGGCGCTGCAGGGCCCGCTCGGACTGGGTGAGCATCTCGCGCGCGTTGGCGGCGAGCGCCAGCTCGTGCTCGCGCGTGATGTTCTTGGTACCGGTGTCGGCGTCGTCGTCGCCCGCGCCGCCGCCGGAGTCCCGCATGAGACCGGCCAGCGACTGCTCGGACGAGCTGATCTCGTCGCGCAGCCGCACCACCTCGGTCAGCAGCCCGGCCCGCGCCTCCTCGACCTCTTCCGGCGTCCAGGGGTCCTCACCCGGCCGCACCGCGAGGTCGCCCGGCTCCGCCGCGGCGATCCGCGCCTTGGGTACGGCGGTCTTCGCCGCCGTGGCCGTGCCAGGAATTTTCTTCGCACCCACCGTCGTCGCTCCCGTCTGCGTCGCGGCCTCGGCCGCACCCGCGTCAGTGGCCGTGCCACGCCCGGCCATGTCCTGTGTGCCCCCGCTGTTCCTGGTGGTGCCCCTGCTCTTTCCCCCCATGCCCTCCGTGCGCCGAACGGCGGCCTTCTTCCCGCCCCCGCCACGAGCACCGCCCGCTCCGGCTCCGCGCACGGCCGCCTCGACGGCACCCCCGGCTTCCCCGCCCCCCGCCTCCCCGACCACGGCCCCCTCCTCCGGCACGGCCTCGACCGCCTCCTTCTTCACCGCCGCCCTCCGCACCGGCCCCCTTTCCGCCGACGCCCCCTTGGCCGCCGCCCTCCCAGCCGACGCAGCCTTGACCGCCTTCTCGTCCGGCGCCTTTTCTGCCGGCGCAGCCCCCGCCGCCTTCCCCGCCGACGCCCCCTTGGCCGCCTTCTCGGACGGCGCCCTTTCTGCCGGCGCAGCCTCGGCCGCGCTCCCCTTCGCCGTCACCTTCTCGGCGGACGCGCCACCGGACGGCACCGTCCCCTCCCCAGCCCCCTTCACCACCGCAGCCTTCCCGGCCACCGCCTTCTTCCCCGCCGTCTTCTTCCCCGCCGTCTTCTTCCCCGCCGTCTTCTTCCCCGCCGTCTTCTTCCCCGCCGTCTTCTTCCCCGCCGCCTCTCCGGCCCGCGCAGTCCCGGACGCCGTCTTCCTCGCCGCGGCCTTCTCGGCAGGCACGCCGGCGGACGGCGCCTT
>NZ_JAPSKQ010000296.1 GCF_031181555.1 Streptomyces sp.
CTGCGCGCGTCCGCGTCCGCGCTCGACTCCGTCTACGCCCCTCCCGCGCACTGGACCGACCGGGTCACCGACGACACCGTGGTCTGCCGCTGCGAGGAGGTCGACGCCGGTGCCGTCCGCGCGGCGGTCACCGAACTCGGCGCGGACGACCCGCGGACGGTGAAACTGCTGACCCGGGCCGGGATGGGCTGGTGCCAGGGCCGGATGTGCGAACCGGCGGTCGCGGCCCTCACAGGTCGCGCGCCCGCCCCGTCCCGGCGGCCGTTCGCCCGGCCCGTACCGCTCGGCGTGCTCGCCCGTCCGCGCACGGACACCGCCGATCCGCACACCACCGCCCACCCCGCCGAGGGAGGACCCTCATGACCGGCCACCGTCCCTGGCGCGGCGTCCTCGTCGCCACCGCGCTGCCGCTGAACGACGACCTCTCCGTGAATCACGACCGCTACGCCGAGCACTGTGCCCGGCTGGTGGCGGACGGCTGCGACGGCGTCGTGCCGAACGGCTCCCTCGGCGAGTACCAGGTACTCACCCCCGACGAGCGCGCCAGGGTCGTCGAGACGGCCGTCGCCGCGGTCGGCGGGGAGCGCGTCGTGCCGGGCGTCGCCGCCTACGGATCGGCCGAGGCCCGGCGCTGGGCCGAACAGGCGGCCGAGGCGGGCTGCCGTGCCGTGATGCTGCTGCCGCCCAACGCCTACCGCGCCGACGAGCGGTCCGTCCTCGCCCACTACGCCGAGGTCGCCGGGGCCGGACTGCCGGTCGTCGCCTACAACAACCCCGTCGACACCAAGGTCGACCTCGTACCGGAACTGCTCGCCCGGCTGCACGGCGAGGGGTACGTCCAGGCGGTCAAGGAGTTCTCCGGGGACGTGCGGCGCGCCTACCGCATCGCCGAACTCGCCCCCGAACTCGACCTGCTGGTCGGCGCCGACGACGTCCTGCTGGAACTCGCCGTCGCCGGCGCCAAGGGCTGGGTGGCCGGGTACCCGAACGCGCTGCCCCGGTCCTGCGTGGAGCTCTACCGCGCGGCCACCGGCGGCGACCTCGACACCGCGCTGCCGCTGTACCGGCAGCTGCATCCCCTGCTGCGCTGGGACTCACGGGTGGAGTTCGTCCAGGCGATCAAACGCTCCATGGACCTGGTCGGCCGGTACGGCGGCCCCTGCCGTCCGCCGCGCGTGCCGCTGGCGCCGGAGCAGGAGGCGGCCGTCCGCGCGGCCACCGAGAAGGCCCTCGCGGCCGGACTGGCCTAGGGGGGTGGGCCGGCCATGCGCAGCACACTCGTCCTGCACGCCGTCGACTCGCACACCGAGGGAATGCCCACCCGCGTCATCACCGGCGGCATCGGCACCATCCCCGGCGCGACCATGAACGAGCGGCGGCTGTACTTCCGCGAACACCGCGACCACGTCAAGCAGTTGCTGATGAACGAGCCGCGCGGCCACTCCGCGATGAGCGGTGCGATCCTCCAGCCGCCCACCCGGCCCGACTGCGACTGGGGCGTCGTCTACATCGAGGTCTCCGGCTACCTGCCGATGTGCGGGCACGGCACGATCGGTGTCGCGACCGTGCTGGTCGAGACCGGCATGGTCGAGGCCGTCGAACCGGTCACCACCATCCGCCTGGACACGCCCGCCGGGGTCGTCGTCGCCGAGGTGGCCGTGGAGGACGGCGCCGCCAGGGCCGTCACGCTGCGCAACGTCCCGTCGTTCGCCGTCGCCCTCGACCGCGAGGCCACCCTGCCCGACGGGCGGACCGTGACGTACGACCTCGCCTTCGGCGGCAACTTCTACGCGATCCTGCCGCTGGAGCGGCTCGGTCTGCCCTTCGACCGCTCCCGCAAGGACGAGATCCTCGCCGCGGCCCTGTCGCTGATGGACGCCGTCAACGCCGAGGACGAGCCCGTCCACCCGGAGGATCCGACCATCCGGGGCTGCCATCACGTCTACCTGGCCGCTCCCGGCTCGACCGCCCGTCACTCACGGCACGCCATGGCGATCCACCCCGGCTGGTTCGACCGTTCGCCCTGCGGCACGGGCACCAGCGCGCGGATGGCGCAGCTGCACGCGCGCGGCGAACTGCCCCTGCGCACCGAGTTCGTGAACGAGTCCTTCATCGGCACCCGGTTCACCGGCCGGCTGCTCGGCACCACCGAGGTGGCCGGCCGCCCGGCCGTGCTGCCCAGTCTCACGGGGCGTGCCTGGATCACGGGCACCGCACAGTACCTGCTGGATCCGCGGGATCCGTTCCCGGCGGGGTTCGTGCTGTGAGTTCCGGTGCGAACGCCGGGGACGCCCGCGGCGCCGAGAATGTCCGCGGCGCCGGGAACGCCGTCCCGCGGCGCGGTCCCGCCCTGCCCGCCCTGGGCGGTCGCGGACCCAGCTACCGGGAACGGGTCGCGGACGCGCTGCGGGCCGCGCTGATCGCCGGTGAACTGCGCCCCGGCGAGGTCCACTCGGCCCCCGCGCTCGCCGCCCGTTTCGGCGTCTCCGCCACCCCCGTGCGCGAGGCCATGCTCGACCTCGCCAAGGAGGGACTGGTCGACACCGTGCCCAACAAGGGGTTCCGGGTCACGGCCGTCTCCGAGCGGCAGCTCGACGAGTACACCCACATCCGCTCCCTGATCGAGATCCCGACGACGGCGGAACTGGCCGGCACCGCCGACCCGGTGGCCCTGCGGGCACTGCGCCCGGTCGCGGAGGAGATCGTCGCATCGGCCCGGGCCGGCGACCTCATCGCCTACGTCGAGGCCGACCTGCGCTTCCACCTCGGTCTGCTCGCGCTCGCGGGCAACGACCACCTCGTCGAGGTGGTCCGGGACCTCAGGCGGCGCTCACGGCTGTACGGCCTGACCGCGCTGGCGGAACAGGGGCGGCTGGAGGCGTCGGCCGAGGAGCACCTGGAGATGCTCGACGCGCTGCTCGCCCGCGACACGGAGGCCGTACGGGCCGCGATGACCCGGCACCTCGGGCACGTCCGGGGACTGTGGGCGGGCCCTTGACGAGAAAAGTGCGCGGCAACGCAAGTTTCTTGCATTTCTTGCGCTATTCATGCGTTCATGACGCGACGACTTGCTGTGGTGGCGAAGGAGGTCGGGGTCAGTGAGGCCACGGTCAGCCGGATGCTCAACGGCAAGCCGGGGGTCTCCGAGGCCACCCGGCAGGCGGTGCTCTCCGCCCTGGACGTCCTCGGCTACGAGCGGCCCACCCAGTTGCGCGGTGAGCGCGCCCGGCTGGTCGGGCTGGTGCTGCCCGAGCTGCAGAACCCGATCTTCCCCGCCTTCGCCGAGGTCATCGGCGGCGCGCTGGCCCAGCTCGGGCTGACGCCGGTGCTGTGCACCCAGACCAGGGGCGGTGTCTCCGAGGCGGACTACGTGGACCTGCTGCTCCAGCAGCAGGTCTCGGGCGTCGTGTTCGCCGGCGGGCTGTACGCCCAGGCCGACGCGCCCCACGACCACTACCGCCGGCTCGCCGAGCGCAACATCCCCGTCGTCCTCGTCAACGCGGCCATAGCCGACCTCGGTTTCCCGGCCGTGTCCTGTGACGACGCCGTGGCGGTGGAGCAGGCCTGGCGGCATCTCGCCTCGCTCGGGCACGAGCGGATCGGGCTGGTGCTCGGTCCCGGCGACCACATGCCCTCCGCGCGCAAGCTGGCCGCCGCCCGCGCGATCGCGGGGAAGGAGCTGCCGGAGGAGCACGTCGCCCGCGCCATGTTCTCCATCGAGGGCGGTCACGCCGCCGCCTCCCGGCTCATCGAGCGGGGCGTCACCGGCTTCGTCTGCGCCAGCGACCCGCTGGCTCTGGGCACCGTACGGGCCGCCCGCCGCAAG
>NZ_JAPSKQ010000126.1:0-15160 GCF_031181555.1 Streptomyces sp.
CCCGTCACAGCTGGGTCGGCTGGCGCTGGGTCAGGCCGTACCGCTGGGCGATGACGTTCCACAGCTTGGCCGCCTTGGCCTTCTCGGCGGTCGCGGTGCCGCTGGCGCGGTTGCCGGCCTGGGTCTGGCCGGTCGCCCGGGCCTGGCCCTTCTTGCACATCTTGCCCTTCCCGCCGGCGACCTGGTCGGCCCAGGCCGCGTAGTGGTTGTCGGCCGACTCCGACGCCTGCCACGCCTTGGTGAGCGCGGTGGTCAGCGCCGCGTGGTCGGGCAGCTTGTCCACGGAGAGCTCGGAGAGGTCGGTGACCAGCTGGTTGCGCTGCCCGGCCGCGTCCCGCAGGTCCTTGGCGGCCTGACCGAGGTTCCGGCAGGCCTTCACGTCGGCCACCGCGTTGATCACGGCGGTCCGGCTGGCGCCGCTGTGGGCCAGCAGCTTGTCCAGCTCGACGGCCTGCTCGCGGACCGGGTCGACGGACGGCGAGGCCGGGGGCTGCTCGCTCGCGGTGGCGGGGGCGGTGGCGGAGACCGTCTGGTTCCCGTCGCTCTCCTCGTCGCCGCCGCTGCCGAGCAGGGCGCCCGCGCCGACACCGAGGACCGCGATGCCGACGCCGACCGCCGCGAGCAGCGGCACCCGCGAGCCGGTACGGCCGCGGCCCCGTCCGCCGTCGCCGCCGTGGGCGGCCCGTCGGCCGCCGCCCGGGCCGGACGGGGGCGGGGAGGCGTGCCCGGACGGCTCGTACTCGACGCGCGGGAGCTGCTGGGTGGACCCGGCCGGGTCGCCGCCCTCGGCACGGAAGAGGTTGTCGAACTCGGCGGGCGGCTGCCGGCTGCCGTCGCCGGGCGGGGCGCCGTGGACCGGTCCGGCCGCCTGATCGGTCACGGGGGCGATGTACTGGGTGGCCTCGGCGTCGGGGTGGCCGGCGGCCGGCAGCGGTCCGGCGCCCGCGCCGGGGGCGCCCTGCCGGGGCCGGCCCAGGAAGCGGGTCGTCTCGGGGGCGTGTCCGGCGGGCGTCTCGGGCGGCAGTGCGCCCGGGCCCACCGGGGGTATGTACTGCGTCGCCCCCTCGTCGCCGGCGACGGGCACCGGCGGCAGGAACTGGGTGGCCCCCTCCGACCCGCCGGGTGCGGCGGCCGTGGGCGCGCCCGGGACGGGCGGCAGGTACTGGGTCACGCCCTCGGGTGACGCGGGGGGCAGCGGCGCGCCGGCGGACGGGGTGCCGTACGCGTCCGCGGCGGACGCGCCGTAGGCGGCGGCGTCCTGCGGCGGCAGCGGGGCTCCGGGGCCCCCGTAGGCGCCGTGCGGGGCGGGTGCGCCGGCTCCGCCGGGGTGACCGCCGTGTCCGGCGCCCGGCTGCGGCATCGGCGCCGACGCGCCGCCGTACGCCGGGGGCGGGGCGCCCTCGGGCGGCAGCGGGCCGGGGCCCTGCCCTCCCGCGGACGGACCGGACGGGCTCTGCGCGCCCCAGGCGGCCTGCTGCCCCTGGCCTCCCCACTGCGGGTCGGGCGGGGACTGCCAGTCCTGGCCGGGCGGCGGGGCGGGCGACTGCTGTTCGGGGCCCCAGGAGCCGCCCCAGGTCTGGCCGCCGGACGGGGCCGAGGCGGACGGGGGGCCGGCGGAGTACCGGCCGTCCACGCCGCCGCCGGGGCCGGCCGGTCCGGCCGTCGCGCCCGGCAACAGGGGTTCGCCGCCGTCGGAGGGCAGCACGATGCCTTCGCGCGCGGGGCGCGCCGAGGGCTCCTCGCCCTGTCCACTCTGCGTCACCGGGACTCCTACTAATGGGGGACCTTGTGAATCGTCGGCTCACGCTACCGGGTCCCCGGAGCCCGGTGCCACGCAGCACCGAACCCGGTCTCCTGCCCTGTGAGCGCGGTAACAAAACCGGCTCACCACACGCTGATTACGTCACCTCCTCCGCTCCGCGCCCCGCGTTCCCCCGGCGTTCACCCCGTGACGCCCCCGGTGTTCACGCCGCCGTCCGGAGCTCCATGCGCGCCCCGAACTCCCGCACCACCGGCTCCTCCCGGAACGGCTCCAGGCGCTGCTGGAGGTCCTCCAGGTACGCGGCGCCCCGGTTGGACCTCAGCCCGCCGAGCAGTTCCACCGCCTTCAGGCCCGTGGTGCAGGCCTGCTCGACCTCCCGCTGCTGCACCTGCGCGGTGGCCAGCAGCACGTAACCGATCGCCCGCCGCCGGGCCCGTGACTCGGGATGGCCGGCCAGGGACTCCCGCGCGTACCGCGCGGCGGCCTCGGCCTGCCCGAGGTCACGGTGGCAGTGCGCCAACTCGTCGGCCAGGTAGGCCTCGTCGAAGTGCGCGATCCACGCCGGGTCGTCCCCGGAGGCCGGATCGGCCGCCTCCATGGCGCTCACCGCGCGCCCGGCCGCCGTGTGCGCGGCGTGCACGTCGCCCAGCAGCGCGTGCCCGCGCGCCTCCGCCGCGTGGAACATCGCCTCCGCGCGGGGGGTCACGCGCCCCCGCGCGCCCTCCTGCGCCGCGCGCGCCAACTGGGCGATCTCGCGCGGGTTCCCGAGCTGTGCGGCCAGGTGGCTCATGGAGGCGGCGAGCACGTATCCGCCGTACCCGCGGTCCCCGGCCGCCTGTGCCAGCCGCAGCGCCTGGATGTAGTAGCGCTGGGCCAGGCCCGGCTGCCCGGTGTCGACGGCCATGTACCCGGCGAGCTCGGTCAGCCGCGCGACGGCGGCGAACAGTTCGCGCCCGACGGCCTCCCGGTACGACCCCGTCAGCAGTCCCGAGACCACGCTGTTGAGGTAGTGCACGACGACCGGGCGCACATGCCCGCTGCCGTACTGGTGGTCCAGGTCCACCAGCGCCTGGGTCATGGACCGTACGGCCGCCACGTCGGACCGGCCCACGCGCGGCCCGGCCGAGCGCGCCACCTGCGCGTCGGGCGCGGAGATCAGCCAGTCACGGCTCGGCTCCACCAGCGCGGAGGCCGCGACGGAGGAGCCGGACAGGAAGTCCCGCCGGCCCACGTCGCTGCGCCACAGCTCGCAGACCTGCTCGACGGCCCCCAGTACCGTCGGCGAGAACTGGAGACCGACGCCCGCCGCGAGGTTCTTGCCGTTGGCCATGCCGATCTCGTCGATCGTGACCGTACGGCCCAGCTTGCGGCCCAGCGCCTCCGCGATGATCGCCGGTGCCCGGCCCCGTGGTTGCTGTCCGCGCAGCCAGCGGGCCACCGACGTCTTGTCGTAACGCAGGTCGAGGCCGTGCTCGGCGCCGCACATGTTGACCCTGCGGGCCAGTCCGGCGTTGGAGCATCCGGCTTCCTGGATGAGCGCCTGCAGCCGTTCGTTCGGCTGCCGCGCGACGAGAGGCCTTGCGGCCATGGCGTACCCCCTGAGGCTGCGGTGCCTGCCCACGCACCGAGTTGACGACTTCCGCGGCCGTACTTCTCACGTCCCGGCGAAAAGATCCGGCCGTGAAGATCAATGCCCCGCCGATGTGCCGGTAATGCGAAGCATGTGAGGATTGCCGGGGTGACGGCTGCTGCCGGCCCCCCTCGTGGCTACCCGCCCGGGAACGCGGATCCTCGCACGCGCCCCCGCACGTGCACCCATGCGCCCCGGCCCCGGACCCGGTGCTCCTCCCCCGCGCACGCGCGTGGGCGTAACCCCCGGTGACGGCCGTAGTTGTGTTCATCGTGGAAGAGACGATCCCGGGCACCGAAGCCGCACAGATCCCGAAGCAGCGCGGGGCATCGCTGCTGGACAGCGCAGTTCGCTACGCCGAGGAGCGGCACTGGGACGTGTTCCCGGGCACCTGGCTGGAGGTCGTCGACGGGACGCACCGCTGCTCGTGCGGCGACGCCGCGTGTCCCGCGCCCGGCGCGCACCCGGCCGGGCCCGACTGGGCGGACCGGGCGACCGGGAGCGCCACCGCCGCCCGCCGCATGTGGCAGGAGCGGCCGTCCGCCTCGGTCCTGCTGCCCACGGGCCGTACCTTCGACGCCGTATCGGTCCCCGAGACGGCCGGGTTCCTGGCGCTGGCCCGGATGCGGCGGATGGAGCTGCCGCTCGGGCCGGTGACCCTGACGCCGGACCGGCGCATGGAGTTCTTCGTGCTGCCGGGCGCGGCGGCGAAGGTGCCGCATCTGGTGCGGAAGCTGGGCTGGACGCCGTCCTCGCTCGATCTGAGGGTGCTGGGCGAGGGGGCGTACGTCGCCGCGCCGCCCACGCGGTTCGGGTCCCGGGGGGCCGTGCAGTGGGCCTGCCGGCCGACGCCGGCGAACCGGTGGCTGCCGGACGCGGAGGAGCTGATCCCGCCGCTGGCCTACGCGTGCGGGCGGGACCGGTAGGACGCCCGCCGGAGATTCCCGCCCCGCTTCAGGGCACCGTGTCCCCCGTAGGGTTCGTGCTGACGGAGGGAGACGTGGTGGGTGCTGACGCGGTGGGGGCCGACACGGTGGGCACGGCCGCCGTACGGGTGCGGGGGCTCTGGAAGCGGTTCGGGCAGCAGGTCGCGGTGGCCGGGATCGATCTGGAGCTGCCCGCGGGCAGGTTCATCGGGCTCGTCGGGCCGAACGGGGCCGGGAAGACCACCACGCTGTCCATGGTGACCGGACTGCTGCGGCCCGACCAGGGCACCGTCGAGGTCGTCGGGCACGACGTGTGGCGCGACCCGGCCGAGGTCAAGGCGCGGATCGGGGTGCTGCCGGAGGGGCTACGGCTGTTCGAGCGGCTGTCGGGGCGCGAACTGCTCGCCTACACCGGCCGGTTGCGGGGGCTGCCCGGCGCCGAGGTCGACAAGCGCGCCACCCAGCTCCTCGACGTCCTCGATCTGGCCGGTGCCCAGCACAAGCTCGTCGTCGACTACTCGACCGGCATGCGCAAGAAGATCGGCCTCGCCACCGCCCTCCTGCACAACCCCGAAGTGCTCTTCCTGGACGAGCCGTTCGAGGGCGTCGACCCGGTCTCCGCGCAGACCATCCGCGGCGTCCTGGAGCGGTACACCGCGTCCGGCGCCACGGTCGTGTTCTCCTCCCACGTCATGGAGCTCGTGGAGTCGCTGTGCGACTGGGTGGCGGTGATGGCCGCGGGCCGGATCCGCGCCCACGGCCCGCTCGCCGAGGTGCGCGGCGAGGCGCCCTCGCTGCAGCGGGCGTTCCTGGAACTCGTCGGCGCGCACGGCCGCGACGCCGGCTCCGACCTCGACTGGCTGGGCGGGGGCTCCCGGTGAGCGCCCCCGCGATCACCCCCGTCGTCGTCCGGCTGAAGCTGTCCCTGCTGCGCAACGGCCTGCGGCAGTCGGGCGGACGCAGGGCGGCGTACGTCGCCTCCGCCGTCGTCGCCCTGCTGTTCGCCGCGCTCCAGCTCGTCGGTCTGATCGCGCTGCGCGGCTTCGACCACGCCGAGTCGCTGGTCGTGCTGCTCGTGGCGGTGCTGGGGCTGGGCTGGGCGGTGATGCCGCTGTTCTTCCCCGGCGGCGACGAGACCCTGGACCCGACCCGGCTGGTGATGCTGCCGCTGCGGCCCCGTCCGCTGGTGCGGGCGCTGCTCGTGGCCTCGCTCGTGGGCGTCGGCCCGCTGTTCACGCTGTGCCTGCTCGCCGGTTCGGTGATCGCCGTCGCGCACGGCGGCGCCGCCTTCGCCGTCGGTGCCCTCGCCGCCCCGCTGGCGCTGCTGGTGTGCGTGGCGCTCGCGCGGGCCGTCGCCGCCGCCAACGTACGGCTGCTGACCAGCCGCAAGGGCCGGGACCTCGCGGTGCTCAGCGGGCTGCTGGTCGCGGTCGGGGCCCAGCTGGTCAACTTCGGCGCGCAGCGGCTGGGTTCCTCCGGTCTGGAGCAGCTCGCCCCGGCGGCGGACGTACTGCGCTGGTTCCCGCCGGCGTCGGCGATCGGCGCGGTGCACTCGGTGGGCGAGGGCGCGTACGGTGCCGCCGCCGCCCAACTGCTGCTGACGGCGGCGGCGTCGGCGGGGCTGCTGGCGCTCTGGTCGCGGTCCCTGACCCGGCTGATGACCGCGCCCGACGGGTCCACGCTGCAGACCGGAGGGGCGGCGGCGGTCCGCGACCGCGCGTCGACCGGGCTCGCCCGGCTGCTGCCCCCGGGCCGCACCGGCACGGCCGTGGAGCGCAGCCTGCGCTACGTCTGGCGCGATCCCAAGACCAAGGCCGCGTGGGTGACCTCGCTGGCGATCGGCCTGATCGTTCCGGTGTTCAACGCCTGGCAGGGCACCGGCTCGGTGTACTTCGCCTGCTTCGCCGCCGGGATGCTCGGCATCCAGATGTACAACCAGTTCGGGCAGGACACGTCGGCGTTCTGGATGGTGGCCATGACCATCTCGTCCCCCCGGGACGCCTACGTCGAACTGCGCGCCCGCGCGCTGGCCCTGCTGCTGATCACCCTGCCGTACGCCACGCTCGTCACCGTCCTGACGACCGCGATGCTGGGCGACTGGCCGCGGCTGCCGGAGGCACTGGGCCTGTCCTTCGCCCTGCTCGGCGCGATGCTCGCGACGGGCGCGTGGGCCTCGGCGTGCTTCCCCTACTCCATCCCGCAGGAGGGGTACAAGAACGTCGCCCCCGGCCAGACCGGGCTCGCCTGGATCTCCCTCCTCGGCGGCATGGTCGCGGCGGCCGTGCTGTGCGCGCCGGTCATCGCCCTCACGATCTGGCTGAACACCGGCGCGGGCGACGGCGACCGGCTGTGGCTGCTGCTGCCGGTGGGCACGCTGTACGGGGCGGCCCTGACCCTGCTGGGCCTGCGCCTCGCCGCCCCCCGGACGGCCCGCCGCCTGCCGGAGATCCTCACGGCGGTCAGCAAGGGGTGACCCGGGCGCCGGGAGGGCGCGCCGGGCGCGGCCGGGAGGGGGACCGGCCGCGTCCCGCTTTCCGCGCGTCAGGGCCGGCTGAGCGCGTCCAGGAACGGCTCGATCGCCGCCCGCCAGGCCTCCGGCTGGTCGTAGTGGACCAGGTGGCCCGCGTCGGCCACCTCCGCGTACTGGCCGTGGGGCAGGACCCGCACCATCTCCTGCGCCTCCGCACGGCCCAGCTCGCCGTCGAGGCCGCGGACCACCAGGGTGGGGCACCGCACCTGGGCCAGTTCCTCCCAGTGGGCGTCGAACACCCAGGTCTCGCGGGAGCGGAGCATCTGCTCCGGGTCGAACACCGGACGCCAGCCGTCCGGGGACTCGGCCATCACCTCGGCGTAGAACTCGCCGCGGGCCGGATTGGGGCGCTCCACCCACGGGTCGTCCTCGCCGAACCACTTGCGCACGTCGGCGAGCGTGGCGAACGGAACCGGCCAGGCCTTGAACCACTCGGCCCACTCGCGCTGCGAGGCGCCGCCGAGGGCGGAGGCCCGCATGTCGCAGATGACCAGCCCGCGGACCAGGTCGGGGCGTTTGGCGGCCAGCTGCCAGGCGGTCAGCGCGCCCATGGCGTGACCGATGAGGACGGACGGGCCGAGGCCGAGCTGTTCGAGGGCGGCCTCGGCGTCGTCGACGTAGGCGTCGCGGGTGAAGGCGGCCCGCGGGGGCTTGTCGCTGCGGCCGTGGCCGCGCTGGTCGAGGGCGACGGCGCGGTAGCGCGCGGAGAGCCAGCGGGCGGTGGACGCCCAGTGCGAGGCGCGGCCCATCAGTCCGTGCAGTAACAGCACGCCCGGGGCGCCCTGCGCGGTGCTCTCCGCCGGGTCGGTCCCGGTCTTGGGCGGGTCGCCGAACTCCCAGGCGGCGAGTCGTACGCCGCCCGCCCCGATCACGTCGATGCGTCGCGCCATGGTCCCGGCACCCCCAAGCTCCCTGACTGCCCGATGCCTGCCGTGCTTGCCCTGCCCGTTGCCCCTGCTGCCCGCAGATTATCGAATGCGCATTCGAAGATGCCGTCCCGGCCGGCAACACCCCTCGTTCGAGTGACACCCCTCGGGGATTGATCGCCGTGGCCGAGGGGAGACCTTCAGCGGGAGGCGGACCGCTCGGGGAAACCGGTCCGAGGGGAATGACCCTGAGAGCTCGGGGCTCCGGGTCAGCACAGGGGAGGACGGGCCCCGGCGCCGTACGGCGCCGGGGCTCCTCACGTGGTCACGGCACATCGTCCCGCCCCTCCCCGGCCGGGTGACATCGCTGTCGGGACCGGCCAAGAACCCCTCAGGTCATATGCCTCACGCGACAGCCTCGCACGCGAACCCGGCGAGCGCTGCGATTCGACGTACTGGATCACGGATTCGACGCGATCACGTCGGTGCGGCAACCGCCCCGCGGGCCGGCGCGGCAACCGCCCCCGGGGCCGGGCCGGCTGACGGCGCGCCAGGTCCGCCGGCGCGGTCGCGGACGAGACGCCCGGTCCCGCTCAGGGCTTGGCGACGAACACGTGGGAGGCGACGTCCGACTCCAGCTCGGCCGCCTCGCCGCTGCTGCCGACCAGCACCCCGCCCGCCGACTCCGTCACGCTCACCACCGAACCGGGCTGCACACCCGCCCGGCGCAGCGTGTACATCAGCTGCGCGTCCGTCTGGATCGGCTCGCCGATCCGGCGCACCACGACCGTCTTGCCCTCGGGGCCCGGGTCGAGATCGGCCAGCGAGACCATGCCCTCGTGCAGGAACGGATCGGCGCCGTCCTTCTCGCCGAGCTCCTCCAGGCCCGGGATCGGGTTGCCGTACGGCGACTCGGTCGGGTGCCGCAGCAGCTCCAGCACGCGGCGCTCCACGGCCTCGCTCATCACGTGCTCCCAGCGGCAGGCCTCGGCGTGCACCTGCTCCCACTCCAGGCCGATCACGTCGACGAGCAGGCACTCGGCGAGGCGGTGCTTGCGCATCACGCGCGTGGCCAGCCGGCGGCCCTCGTCCGTGAGCTCCAGATGACGGTCGCTGGCGACGGACACCAGGCCGTCGCGCTCCATCCGCGCCACCGTCTGACTGACCGTCGGACCGCTCTGGTCGAGCCGCTCGGCGATCCGGGCGCGCATGGGGACCACACCTTCCTCCTCCAGCTCGAGGATGGTGCGGAGATACATCTCCGTGGTGTCGATCAGTCCGGACATACGTGCCCCTCGATGAGATCTGCGATTAGCTCTGCCGGAGGCTGGACGGCTCACCGGCGCGTGCGCTGGCCCAGGACTCAATTCTGACGCATGTGGCTGACAACCGTGCCGTGCCGTGGGAACAAGGGCTTCCGGGGGATCCGCGGCCCCGGGACACCGCGCCCCGGCCGCCGTATTGACACGGCACTGGTCCAGACCGCACGGTGATCCGCAGCAGAGCCACCCGAAGGGATGCCGCATGAGCGACCGCACGCCGGCCGGCCGGTTCCTCGACGCCGCGATCGACCTGCTGCAGCGCGTGCGCGACGAGGAGGCCGACTCCATCGCGGCCGCGGGGACGCTGCTCGCCGACACGGTCGCGGACGGCGGCCGGCTCTTCGCCTTCGGCGCCGGCCACTCCTCCCTCGCCGCGCAGGACCTCGTCTACCGCGCGGGCGGCCTCGCCCTGATGAACCTGCTCGCCGTCCCGGGCGTCGTCGGCGTCGACGTGATGCCGGCCACGCTGGGATCCGCCCTGGAGCGGGTCGACGGGCTCGCGAGCGCCGTGCTCGACTCCTCCCCCGTCCGCCGGGGCGACGCCCTGGTGATCGTCTCCCTGTCCGGCCGCAACGCCCTCCCCGTGGAGATGGCCATGAACGCCCGCGCCCTGGGCGTGCGGGTCATCGGCGTGACCTCGGTGGCGTACGCCGGTCGCACCTCGTCCCGGCACGCCTCCGGGACGTACCTGAAGGACCACTGCGATCTCGTCCTGGACTCCAAGATCGCGGTCGGCGACGCGGAGCTCACCCACGACAACGTCCCGGCTCCCTTCGCGCCCGCGTCCACGGTCGTCACCACGGCCCTCCTCCAGGCCGTCATGGCCACCGCCGCCGCCACCCTGGCCGACCGGGGCATCGAGCCCCCGCTCCTGCGCTCCGGCAACGTGGACGGCGGCCACGAGTGGAACGGCCGCGTCCTGGAGCAGTACCGCGACCGGATCTTCTACCGGCACTGAGGAAGCGCCCTTCCGCCGGCACTGAGGAAGCGCCCTCACCACCGGCACCGGGGAGACACCGCGCGGCCGGTGCGGGCGGTCACTCCCCGTCCGCGCGCGTCCCGGCCTCCCCGGTCAGCCCCGCCAGGTCCAGTGCCGCGGCGATGTGCACCGCCACGTCCTCCGCGTACATCGTGTCGGAGCGTTCGAACGCGTTCCGGCCCGAGCCGCGCAGAAACGTCACAGCACCGAGGGTCCGGCCCCGGCTGCGCAGCACCGTGCACAGGACGTGCACCGCGTCCGCCGGCCACTGCCGGGACAGCGCCCACGCCCGCGCCGCCTCGGCGGACACGGACCCCGCGCCGGCCCGCACCGACCCGGACCGCGCCACGCACTGCAGCGCCGGGTGCCCCTCGCCGTACCGCACCGGCAGACCCGCCCGGCCGGCGAACCTGCTCGGGCCCGGGGTCCCGGACGGCGTGGCCGCGATCCGCACCAGCCGCACCGGACCGGCGTCCTCCGCGTCGTTCGCCGTGCCGTCGGCGACCCGGTCGATCAGCGCGTGGTCGGCGAACCCGGCGAGCGCGAAGTCCAGGTGGACCGTCGCCGCCTCCGCCGGGTCCTCGCACTCCGCCGCCGCCCGCGCCGCCCGGTGCAGCTGCTGCGCGCGGAACCGCAGCAGCGACGCCTCCTGCTCCGCCTGCCGGGACTCGGTCACGTCCTGGAACATCCAGCCGACCCCGAGCGGAACCGGCTCCTCCGCGAGCGGTGACGCCAGTCGCACGAATCCGCTGCGCCAGCACCGCCGCCGCTCGCCCTCCGGCGTCCGCACGCTCACCCACACGTCGGCGGGCGCGGGCGGCGCGCCCTGGGCCAGCACGTGGGTGAGCGCGCTCTCCAGCTCCTCCACGCCCTGGGACAGCAGCTCGCCGAGCGGCCGCCCCAGCACGGACGTCCGCCCCGCCCCCAGCGCCCGCGCCGCGTGCGCGTTCACCACCGCGGGCCGCAGATCGGCGTCGACCAGCACGACGCCCCAGCTCGCCTCCTCCAGCAGCGCCTCGCTCAGCGCGATGGAACGCTCGAGGTCGATCTGCGCGTGCACCTCGCTGAACGCGCAGTACACCCCCGCCGGCTTCCCGTCCGGCCCGCGCACCGCCGCGGACTGCGTCCGCACCAGCACCCGGCCGCCGTCCTTCGTCAGCAGCGCGAACTCGTGCACCTGCCGGCCCGGCGCGTCCATGGCCGACATCAGCCGCGCCTCGACCTCCTCGGCGTCCGCGCTGCGCACGGCCCAGCCGGCGAACCCGCGCCGGCCCACCGCCTCGGCCGCGGTCCACCCGAGGATCCGCTCCGCCTCACGGTTCCAGTGCGTCACCGTCCCGTCCGCGTCGAAGGCGCACAGGGCGGCGTCCATACCGTCCAGCAACGCGGCGAGCAGGTCGGACCCGTCCGAACCCTCCCGCCCGGGCTCGGGCCCGTCCGGCCCCAGCTCGTCGGTGGCCCCACTACGCCGGGAAGCACTCACCTGGACCCCCTGCAGGCTGCGTCCGCACGTACGGCACGTTCGGTTCGCTCACGTGCAATCATTCAACTTGAACGTGACGCAGCGCACATCGAGTTCCCGCAAGATTGCCCGCAAGATTGAGGGAATCGTTGTACGCCCGCCCCGAACCCGCCGGTCACCCGGGGAAGGACGCCAGCCGCAGGTCGATCCACTCGTCGCTCTCGCCGTCCAGGACGTACCGCTCCCGCTCGGCGAACCCGCGCGCCACGGCGAACCGCAGCCCCTCCGCGTTGGCCGCCAGCACCACGGTCTCGACCGCCCCGGCCCCGAGCCCGCGCGCGTGCGCCAGCCCCTTCTCGTAGAGCGCCGTGCCGATCCCCCGCCCGCGGAACGCGGGCAGCACCCGGGCGATCACCGTCGCCACCCGCTCCTCCCCCTCCGGCGGGCGCACGGTGGAGCAGCCGACGAGGGTCTCACCGAGATAGGCGTTCTCCAGCCGGTACCGCTCACCGCGTTCGCGCGCCTCGGCGGGCGACATCGCGGCGGGCGGCACGATCACGTTGTGGACGTGCCGCCACTGCTCCAGCATGGCCTCGCCGTCCACGGCCTCGACACGAAGAGCGGTCACCGGTCAGCCCGCCGTCTTCCGGTCGGGGGCCCCGGCCCCGCTGCCGCGCCGCGCGTCCACCTCGATCTCGATCCTCATGCGGGGGTCCGCGAGTCCGCACTCCAGCATCGTCGCGGCCGGGCGCACCTCACCGAAGCAGCGCTTCAGGACCGGCCAGCACGGCTCGAAGTCCTCCCGCGCGGGCAGCAGGTACCGCACGCGCACGACGTCGGCGAAGGTGCACCCCGCCTCCTCCAGCGCGGCCCCGATGTTCCGCAGGCACTGCTCGGCCTGCTCCACCACGTCGTCGGAGATCGTCATCGTCGCGTAGTCGAACCCGGTCGTCCCCGACACGTGCACCCGGTCGCCGTCGACGACCGCACGCGCGTACCCGATCCGCTCCTCGAACACCGATCCGCTGAGAATCGCCTGCCGTCGTATCTCGCCCATGAGCTGGACATTAAGTGATCCACACCGGGCCGATCCGCCGGATCGCGAAAAAAAGTGGTTGATTCGCGGGCCGGGCACTTCTTAGAGTCCCTGGTACACGAGAAGGGAGGTGGTTCGGCAGATGTATGAATACCGGACGCGTGAGGTGGCTGCGGGCTAGCGGTCCGTCACCACATTCCGTGCGGTGCCGGACCAGCGCGTGAGCCAAGCGCGCAGCCGGCCCAATCCCAAGCAGTCACCCGACCCGCGAGTCGCCGGTACGTCCGGCCGGCTCCTCCACCGGAGGAACCCGACTCGCGGGTCGTCTGCGTTTCGTGGGGCCGGTGCCCGCTCGGTGGCCGCCGCTCAGCGGGCGATGTCCGCGTACCCCTCGATCTCGCGCGGGTCGCGGCTGCCCGGGCCGACGTAGCGGGCCGAGGGACGGACCAGGCGGCCGGTGCGCTTCTGCTCCAGGATGTGGGCCGACCAGCCCGCCGTACGGGCGCAGGTGAACATCGAGGTGAACATGTGGGCCGGGACCTCGGCGAAGTCCAGGACGATGGCCGCCCAGAACTCGACGTTGGTGGCGAGGACCCGGTCGGGGCGGCGGGCGTGGAGCTCGGCCAGGGCGGCCTTCTCCAGGGCCTCGGCGACCTCGAAGCGCGGGGCGCCGAGCTCGCGGGCGGTGCGGCGCAGGACGCGGGCGCGGGGGTCCTCCGCGCGGTAGACGCGGTGGCCGAAGCCCATGAGGCGTTCGCCCTTGTCGAGGGCCTGCTTGACGTACGCCTCGGCGTTCCCGGTGCGCTCGATCTCCTCGATCATGTGCAGCACGCGCGAGGGCGCCCCGCCGTGCAGCGGGCCCGACATGGCGCCGACGGCGCCCGAGAGGGCCGCCGCCACGTCCGCGCCGGTCGACGCGATGACGCGGGCGGTGAAGGTGGAGGCGTTCATGCCGTGCTCGGCGGCCGACGTCCAGTACGCGTCGACGGCGGCGACGTGCCGGGGGTCGGGCTCGCCGCGCCAGCGGATCATGAAGCGCTCGACGACGGACTGCGCCTTGTCTATCTCGCGCTGCGGGACCATGGGCAGGCCCTGGCCGCGCGCGGACTGGGCGACGTAGGAGAGGGCCATGACGGCGGCGCGGGCGAGGTCCTCGCGGGCCTGCTCGGCATCGATGTCGAGGAGCGGTTTCAGGCCCCAGACGGGTGCCAGCATGGCGAGCGCGGACTGGACGTCGACGCGGATGTCGCCGGAGTGCACGGGGATGGGGAACGGCTCGGCGGGCGGCAGACCGGGGTTGAAGGCCCCGTCGACGAGCAGGCCCCAGACGTTGCCGAAGGAGACGTGCCCGACCAGATCCTCGATGTCGACGCCCCGGTACCGCAGGGCGCCACCCTCCTTGTCCGGTTCGGCGATCTCCGTTTCGAACGCGACGACTCCTTCGAGCCCGGGTACGAAGTCGGACATCAGGCGGCTCCTCGTCAGGTGGGCGACAGATGGTGTTGTGGGGTGGGACGGCCCTGTGCCGGCCGGCCGGTGGGAACGGGCGCGTCCGGTGGATCCGCGGTCGGGTGTGCGTGGACTCGCGGTCCGGGACGTCACCCCTGTGATGCCCGGTCGGCGGTCACCCAATCGGATCAGTGCCGGCACGATATCCCCGGGTGCCTTTTTCGGGGAGGGTTCGCGGCACCGAGTGCCGTTCCGTGACGAAGGACACCGCTCCCCCCACGGGCCGGCGCATGCGGCAGGATGACGGGCGTGACCGACCGAGACGCCGCTCCCTTCGATCTCGCCTCGATGCGCAAGCACTACCGGACCGAGGGGCTCTCCGAGACCGACCTGGCCGCCACCCCCGTCGAGCAATTCGCACGCTGGTTCGAACAGGCTGCCACGGAGGGCGGGCTGTTCGAACCGAACGCCATGATCGTCTCCACGGCGGACGCGGACGGCCGGCCCAGCTCGCGCACGGTGCTGCTGAAGCACTTCGACGAGCGGGGGTTCGTGTTCTACACGAACTACGACTCCCGCAAGGGGCGTGAGCTGGACGAGAACCCGTACGCCTCGCTGCTGTTCCCCTGGCACCCGATGGCCCGGCAGGTCATCGTCACCGGCCCCGTGCGGCGCACCGGCCGGGACGAGACGGCCGCCTACTTCCGCACCCGCCCGCACGGCTCCCAGCTGGGCGCGTGGGCCAGCGGCCAGTCGTCGGTGATCGCCGGCCGCGCGGAGCTCGAGGCCGCGTACGCCGAGCTGGCGGCCCGGTACCCGGAGGGCGAGCAGGTGCCGGTGCCGCCGCACTGGGGCGGCTTCCGGGTGGTCCCGCGGACGGTGGAGTTCTGGCAGGGCCGCGAGAACCGGCTGCACGACCGCCTGCGCTACACCGCGCGGCCGGACGGGGGCTGGCGGGTGGAGCGGCTCAGCCCCTGAGCGCGCTCCCCGGGCGCGTCAGGTCCTTCCCCGGACGTACGCGGTGCGGTGGCCGTCGAGCGGCCCGGTCAGCCGGGCGCGGAAGGCGTCGGTGAGGCCGGGCCGGTTCCAGAACCCGAGGCCCGGGTGGCCGGAGGCGAGCGGGGCCTCGTCCCGGGTCCGGTCCGGGACGGCGACGGCGGCCGCGCAGGCGGGACGGTCGACGGTCGCGGCGCCGGTG
>NZ_JAPSKQ010000126.1:15260-19434 GCF_031181555.1 Streptomyces sp.
CCCGCCGGGCGAGCCGGCCGGCGTCCGCCTCGTCCGCGTCGAGGCCGGCGATCACCTGGAATCGGCCGCCCGCGGTCAGCCCAGAGCCCTGTCCAGCAGCGCCGCCCACTGCGCCACCACCCGCTCGCGACGGGCCGTGTCGTCGGTGAGGAGGTTGGCCAGGCCCAGGCCGCGGGCCATGTCGAGGAGGCCCTGGACGGTCTCGCGGACGCCGGGGCGGGTCTCGTCGGCGCCGAGGAGCTCCACGGCGATGCGGTGGGTCTCGCGGCCGACGCGCGCCTCCAGCTCGGTCACGCGCGGGCGCAGCTGCTCCTCGTCGGAGGCGGCGACCCACAGGTGGAGGGCGGCGCGGAACAGCGGGCCGGTGTAGAGGTCGACCAGCGCCGCGACCACCGCGTGGCGGTCACCGGCCGCCGCGCCCCCGGGGAACAGCGCGCGCAGGGCGGTGGAGCGTTCCTCGGCGACGTACTCGACGGCGGCGGTGAAGAGGTCCTCGCGGGTCGGGAAGTGGTGCTGGGCGGCGCCCCGGGAGACGCCGGCGCGCTCGGCGACGACGGACACCGTGGAGCCCGCCCAGCCGCGTTCGGCGAGGCAGGCCACGGCGGCTTCCAGGAGCCGCTGCCGGGTGGCCCGGCTGCGGTCCTGCTTGGGGACTCGTTCCGCACGGTCGGCCGTGCTCACACCACCCATTCCGGATCCCGTCGTTCGAGGAAGGCCGTCATCCCCTCGCGCGCGTGGGCGGAGGCGAAGAGCCGGGCCGAGAGCGCGGTCAGGTCGGCCGCGTCCCGGTCGAAGGTCTCCAGCACCCTAGCCGTGAGCAGCCGTTTCGTCTCGGCCAGGGCCTCGGGGGCGGCTCTGCGCAGGCCGTCGAGGACGGGGGCGAGGACCTCGTCGACGTCGTCGCCGGCCGCGGTGAGCAGGCCGATGCGGACCGCCTCGGCGGCGTCGAGGCGTTCCCCGGTGAGGTAGTAGCGGGCGAGCGCGCGGGGGTCGGTGCGGGGCAGCAGCGGCAGGGAGACGACGGCCGGGGCCACCCCGATGCGGACCTCGGTGAAGGCGAAGGTGGCCGCGTGGGAGGCGGCGGCGATGTCGCAGGCGGCGAGCAGGCCGAGGCCGCCCGCGCGGACGTGCCCGGTGACCCGCGCGACGACCGGTCGGGGCAGTTCGACGATCTGCCGCAGCAGGCCGGCCAGGGACTCCGGCGTCGGAGGGTCGCGCAGGTCGGCGCCCGCGCTGAAGGTGGTGCCGGTGTGGGTGAGGACGACCGCGCGGACGCCGGTGTCCTCACCGGCGTCGGTGAGCGCGGCCGCCAGTTCGCCGACCAGGGCGGCGGACAGGGCGTTGCGGTGGTGCGGGGCGTCGAGGGCGAGCGTCTCGACGCCCCGCGCGCGCGTGCGGTGGACCAGGGTCACGAGGGCTCCTTGCGCGCCCTGAGTTCGCGGCGCAGGATCTTGCCGGAGGCGGCGCGGGGGACGCCGTCGATGAAGGTGACGTGCCGGACGCGCTTGTAGGGGGCGACGCGTTCGGCGACGTACATCATGACCTCGCCCTCGGAGAGCCCCGGAGCGGTCGGCCGGCGGACCACGCAGGCGTGCGGGACCTCGTTGCCGTCGTCGTCGTGGACGCCGACGACGGCGGCGTCGGCGATGCCCGGGTGGGTGAGGAGCAGTGCCTCGAGTTCCGCCGGGGCGACCTGGAAGCCCTTGTACTTGATCAGCTCCTTGACCCGGTCGACGACGAACAGCCAGCCTCCACCGTCGACGTGGCCGACGTCGCCGGTGTGCAGCCAGCCGTCCTCGTCGATCATCGCGGCGGTGGAGTCGGGGCGGCCGAGGTAGCCCTTCATCACCTGCGGGCCGCGGATCAGGATCTCGCCGGACTCGCCGGGGCCGAGGTCCCGGGACGGGTCGTCGAGGGAGACGATCCGCATCTCGGTCCCGGCGATGAGCCTGCCCACGGTGCCGGGCGGCGCCTCCCGCATCGCGTCGAGCGGGACGACGTGCGTGCCGGGCGACAGTTCGGTCATGCCGTAGGCCTGGCCGACGGGCGGCAGGCCGAGGCGCGCGGAGCAGGCGGCGGCGAGCCTCGCGTCGAGCGGGGCGGCGGCGCTGATCACGTACCGCAGCGAGGACAGGTCGTACGCGGCGACCAGCGGGTGCTTGGCGAGGGCCAGCACGATCGGCGGGGCGACGTACAGACCGGTGATGCGGTGGTTCTGGATGGCGGCGAGGAACGTCTCCAGGTCGAAGCGCGGCAGCACGACGACGGTGGCGCCGTGCCGCAGGGGCGCGTTCATCAGGGCGGTCAGCCCGTAGATGTGGAAGAACGGCAGGACGGCGAGGATGCGGTCGCCGGGCCCGGCGGGGACCGCCGGCTCCAGCTGGGCGAGGTTCGTGGCGATCTGCCGGTGGGTGAGCATCACGCCCTTGGGGACGCCGGTGGTGCCGGACGAGTACGGCAGGGCGGCGACGTCCTCCGCCGGGTCGATCGCGACCCGCGGCTCGGGCGCGGCCGAGGCGAGCATGTCGATGAGGGACCGGTGCCCGGGCGCGCTGTCGCACACGAAGATCTCCCGTACCCCGCCCGCGAGTTCGGCCGCGCGGCGGGCCGTGTCCAGCAGTGGGGAGACGGTGACGATCCAGCGGGCCGCCGAGTCCTTCAGCTGCTTGCCGAACTCCTCGGCGGTGGCGAGCGGGTGGACGGTGGTGACCGAGGCGCCCGCGCGGGTGGCCGCGTAGAAGGCGGTGGGGAAGGCGATCGTGTTGGGGCTGTGCAGGGCGAGCACGTCGCCCTTGCGCACGCCGGCCTCGGCGAGGGCGGCGGCGACGCGCCGGTGGAACCGGTCCACCTGCTCGTACGTGAGGGTGGTGCCGTCGGTGCCGTCGATCAGCGCCGGGGTGGTGCCGAACTCGGCGGCCCGGCCCAGGACGGCCTCGTGGATGGGGAGATCGACGGGCGGGACGTCCGCGTACTCGCTGCGGAACATGGTTCCTCCAGGGCGGCCTAGTACGACTTGGGAAGGCCCAGGGTCTGGTGGGAGACGTAGTTGAGGATCATCTCCCGGCTCACCGGGGCGATACGGGCCACGCGCGCGGCGGTGATCAGCGAGGCGAGCCCGAACTCACGCGTGAGGCCGTTCCCGCCGAGGGTGTGCACGGCCTGGTCGACGGCCTTCACACAGGCCTCGGCCGCCGCGTACTTGGCCATGTTCGCGGCCTCGCCCGCGCCGGTGTCGTCGCCCGCGTCGTAGAGGTGGGCCGCCTTCTGCATCATCAGGCGGGCCAGTTCCAGGTCGATGTGCGCCTGGGCGAGGGGGTGGGCGATGGCCTGGTGGGCACCGATGGGGGCGTTCCAGACGGTGCGGTCGCGGGCGTACCCGACGGCCCTGGCGAGGGCGTACCGGCCCATGCCGATCGCGAAGGCCGCGGTCATGATGCGTTCGGGGTTGAGTCCGGCGAAGAGCTGCAGCAGCCCCGCGTCCTCGTCGCCGACGAGGGCGCCGGCGGGCAGCCGTACGTCGTCGAGGGTCAGCTCGAACTGCTTCTCGGCGGCGTTGAGTTCCATGTCGATCTGCCGGCGCCCGAAGCCGGGGGTGTCGCGGGGGACGATGAACAGGCAGGGCTTGAGCCTGCCGGTGCGGGCGTCCTCGGTGCGGCCGACGACGAGGGTGGCGTCGGCGATGTCGACGCCGCTGACGAAGACCTTGCGGCCGGTGAGGAGCCAGTCGGTGCCGTCGCGGCGGGCGGTGGTGGTGATGCGGTGGCTGTTGGATCCGGCGTCGGGTTCGGTGATGCCGAAGGCCATCAGGCGGCTGCCGTCGGCGAGGGCGGGGAGCCACTCCCGTTTCTGGGCGTCGGTGCCGAAGCGGGTGATGACCGTGCCGCAGATCGCCGGGGAGACGATCATCATCAGCAGGGGGTTGCCGGCGGCGCCCATCTCTTCGAGGACGAGGCAGAGTTCGGTGATGCCGCCGCCTCCGCCGCCGTACGCCTCCGGCAGGTTGACGCCGATGTAGCCGAGCTCGGCGGCCTCCTGCCAGAACTGCCGGTTGTCGGTGCCGGGGGCGGGGGAGCGGCCGGTCGCGAAGGCGGCGACCGCTTCGCGGAGGGCCTTGTGCTCGTCGGATTCGATGAGGGCGGGCATGCGGCTCCTTCGGGTGCGGGTCGTGTGTGGC
>NZ_JAPSKQ010000127.1 GCF_031181555.1 Streptomyces sp.
TCGCCGACACCGGCGCCCGGCTCGGCATCCACGCCCAGGACGACACCGGCTGCGCGGTCGCCAACACCCTCGCCGCCGTCGACGCGGGCGCCACCCACGTCCAGTGCACGGCCAACGGCTACGGCGAGCGCGTCGGCAACGCCAACCTGTTCCCGGTCGTGGCCGCGCTGGAGCTGAAGTACGGCAAGAAGGTCCTGCCCGAGGGACGGCTGCGCGAGACGACCCGCATCTCGCACGCCATCGCCGAGGTCGTCAACCTCACCCCCTCCACCCACCAGCCCTACGTCGGCGTCTCCGCGTTCGCGCACAAGGCGGGCCTGCACGCCTCGGCGATCAAGGTCGACCCGGACCTGTACCAGCACATCGACCCCGAGCAGGTCGGCAACACCATGCGGATGCTGGTCTCCGACATGGCCGGCCGCGCCTCCATCGAGCTCAAGGGCAAGGAGCTCGGCATCGACCTCGGCGGCGACCGCGAGCTGGTCGGCCGGGTCGTGGAGCGGGTCAAGGAGCGCGAGCTCAAGGGCTACACCTACGAGGCCGCCGACGCCTCCTTCGAACTGCTGCTGCGCGCGGAGGCCGAGGGCGGGCCGCTGAAGTACTTCGAGGTCGAGTCCTGGCGCGCGATCGTCGAGGACCGCCCCGACGGCACCCACGCCAACGAGGCCACGGTGAAGCTGTGGGCCAAGAGCGAGCGCATCGTCGCCACCGCGGAGGGCAACGGCCCGGTCAACGCCCTGGACCGCGCCCTGCGCGTCGCCCTGGAGAAGATCTACCCCCAGCTCGCCAAGCTGGAGCTGGTCGACTACAAGGTCCGCATCCTGGAGGGCAAGCACGGCACCCAGTCCACCACCCGGGTCCTGATCTCCACGTCCGACGGGGCGGGGGAGTGGTCCACGGTGGGCGTCGCGGACAACGTCATCGCCGCGTCCTGGCAGGCGCTGGAGGACGCATACACCTACGGCCTGCTGCGCGCCGGGGTGGAACCGGCCGCGTAGGGGACGCCGAGGCCGACGGGCCCGGCGGGGGGGCATCGGAAAACCCTGCCGGGCCCGATGTCCGTTTCGGGCTGAATTCGGGTAGCTTCGAACATATGAAGGCCGCGCCGACGCGTACGCTCCTCGTACGCCTGCTGATCGTGCCGATCGCCGCCGCACTGGCGGTGCTGATGGCCGGTGCGCCCGGGGCGCACGCGGCCACGGACCTCTCGACCGTCGCCCAGGCGCTGCGCGAGAGTCCCGTCTACGTCGATCCCGAGGCCACCGACATCCTGGCGGAGTCCGACGCCGAGGCCCTCGCCGACAAGATCGAGGACGCGGACAAACCGGTCTTCGTGGCGGTCCTCCCGGCGGACTACCCGACCGACGACCTCTTCCGGAACCTGCGCACGGAGACCGGCGTCACCGGCCTGTACGGCATCCGGCTCGGCGACGAGTTCGACGCGCGCGCCGACAGCGGCGTGCTGAGCCGCCAGGGCGTGCAGAACCTGGTCACGGCCGCGCAGGGCGCGGGCGACGCCAAGGCCCAGCTGAACGACTTCGTGGACGACGCGCTGCGCAACATCGGCGGATCGGCGCCGAACTCCTGGAGCGGCGGGGGCGGCGGCGACGTCCCCGTCAGCGGGCTGATCACCGCCGGTGCCCTGCTGGCCGCCGGCGGCGCGGGCGTGTACGCCCTGTCCCGCCGCAACCGGCGCCGCCACGAGGAGGAGCAGCGGGCCGCGCTGGAGAAGCTGCGGGTCGTGGTCGACGAGGACATCACCGCCTTCGGCGAGGAACTCGACCGCCTCGACTTCCACCCCGCCGAGCCCGGCGCGGACGACGCGATGCGCACGGACTACACGCACGCGCTCGACGCCTACGAGCAGTCCAAGCGGCTGATGGCCGAGGCCCGCAAACCGGAGGACGTCCGGGGCGTCACCCAGGCCGTGGAGGACGGGCGCTTCGCCCTCGCCCGGCTCGCCGCGCGCCGCGAGGGGCGCCCGCTGCCGGAGCGCCGCCCGCCCTGCTTCTTCGATCCGCGCCACGGCCCCTCGGTCGCCGACGCCACATGGACGCCCCCGAGCGGTGCCGCGCGCGAGGTCCCGGTCTGCGCGGCCGACCGGGCCCGCCTCGCCGACGGCCAGGAGCCGATGGTCCGCGAGGTCGACACCGACTACGGCCGCCGCCCCTACTGGGACGCCGGCCCCGCCTACGGCCCCTGGGCCGGCGGCTACTTCGGCGGCGGTCTGCTGCCCGGCCTCCTCGTCGGCACGATGCTCGGCGGCATGATGGCCGGTCCCGCCTACGGTGCCGACTACGGTGCCGGCTACGGCGACTTCGGCGGCTACGAGGGCGGCGACGTCTCCGGCGCGGACTTCGACGGCGGCGACTTCGGCGGTGATTTCGGCGGCGGCGGCTTCGGAGGCGGCGGGGGCGGCGGGGGCGGCGATTTCGGCGGCGGGTTCTGAGAACTCAGAGAGCGGGGAGGACGGGCGAACGCCCGGTGCGCCGCGGACCACCGGACGATCGGCCGGCCCGGTCGCCGTGTCCGGGCCCGGGCCGCCGTGGCGGTGGACCTCCGTGCCCCGAGGGGGCGGCGGAGCTCACGCCTGCTTGATCGCCGAGATGTCGAAGGTCAGCTTGATCTTGTCGGAGACCAGGAAACCGCCCGTCTCCAGGGCCGCGTTCCAGGTCAGGCCCCAGTCGGAGCGCAGGATCTCGGCCTTGCCCTCGAAGCCGACGCGCTCGTTGCCGAAGGGGTCCTTCGCGGCGCCGTTGAACTCGAGGTCGATGGTGACCGGCCGGGTGGTGCCCAGGATGGTCAGGTCGCCGGTGATGCGGTAGTCGTCGCCGCCGAGGGCCTCGGCCTTGGTGGAGCGGAACGTCATCGTCGGGAACTCGTCCGTCTTGAAGAAGTCCGCGCTCTTGAGGTGGCCGTCACGGTCGGCGTTGCCCGTGTCGATGCTGTCCATCACCACGTCGACGGTGGCCGTCGAGCCGGACGGGTCGGCGCCGTCGAGGTGCAGCGTGCCGGAGAAGTCCTGGAAGCTGCCCTTGACGTTGGTGACCATGGCGTGCCGGGCGACGAAGCCGATCGTGGTGTGCGCGGGGTCGATCGTGTAGTCGCCGGTGAGGGCGGCCAGGTCCGGGTTCACCGCGCCGGCGGTGGCCACGGCGGTTGCGGTCTCGTCGTTCTTGCGGTTGAAGATGCCCATGGTGTTCCTCCTGGGAGTGGGGAGATCACGTTTAACTTTCAACTAACTCAACGGGATCCACCGTAGACCCATTCCCTTCAATGTTCAACATCTTTGGCGACGGTGTCGCGATTGGTCCGCTCGAAAGGGTGGTACTGGCCTGATCGTGTCCTCCATCGCCGTCCTCGTGGAGCTCCTGCGGCGCGATACGTCCGGTGGCCATGTGAAGTGCTGGGAGCACTTCGCGCGGAGCGCCGCCCGCCTGCCCGACGGCACCGGACTGGACCTGACCGTCTACTTCCTCGGTGACCGGGAGCGGGTCGAGCCCCTCGCCCCGCACGTCCGGTTCGTCATGCTCCGGCCGGTGCTCAGCACGGCGGCGATGCGGTCGGCCGACGGTGCGGAGGACGTCTGCGACCTCGCGCCGTACCACCCGCGGCTCGCGGCCCTGCTGCCCCGGCACGACGTCTGGCACCTGACCCACAGCTTCGCCTTCGCCGCCACCGCCGTGCGGCTCGGCCGCCGTGCGGCCCGGCGGGGCGCCCCGCGGCCCCGGCTCGTCGGCTCCGTGCACACCGACGTACCGCTGCTGGCCTCCGTCTACGCCCGCTACCTGGCGGACCGGTGGCTGCCCGGCTCCCATCCGCGGGTGGACGGCCTCCTCGCGGACGAGGCGGAGACCCTGCTGCGCCGGCGGCGGGACCGGCTGCTGGACAGCTGCGAACACGTGCTGGCCCCCACCCCGGAAGGGTGCGCGGAACTCGCCCGCGTCCTCGGCCCGCACCGGATCGCCCTGCTGCGCCGCGGCATCGACCACGACCTCTTCCGGCCCGACCGCACCGCCCGCGCCCGGCTGGCGCGCGAGTACGGCCTGCCGGCCGACCGTCCGCTGGTGCTGTTCGCCGGGCGGCTGGACGCCACGAAGGGGGCACCGCTGCTGGCCGAGAGCGTGCGGCTGCTGCGCGCCCGGGGCACGGCCGCGCACCTGGTCGTCGCGGGCTCGGGCGCCGAGGCGGAAGCGGTGCGCCGCTCGCTCGGCCCGGACGTCACCCTGCTCGGTCCGCTCCCGCAGGACCGGCTGGCACGGGTGTACGCGGGCTGCGACATCTTCGCCTTCCCGTCCCGCACGGAGACCATCGGCAACGTCGTCGCCGAGGCGATGGCGTGCGGCCTGGCGGTCGTCCTGCCCGAGGGCGCGCACACCACCCGCTGGCTGACCGCCCCCGGCGGGGACGGCATCGTCGTCCGCCACGACGACCCCCGGGACTGGGCGGACGCCCTGGGCGCGCTGATCGACCGGCCCGCCCTGCGGGAGGCGGTGCGGCGACGAGCCGCGGCCACGGCCAGGAACACCCACCGCTCCTGGGACCGCGTGCTGGCGGAGGACCTGCTCCCGGTCTGGACCCGCCGTTCCCCGGGGGCCGGGCGGGAGCGGGTCCCCGGCCCCGCGCGACCCGGGCACGGCCGGGGGCGGTCGGGCTGATCACCCTCCCGCCGCCCGGGCCGCTCATGCCGCACGGTCCCGCCCGTCCCTCCCGCGCCGCCCGTGCAGCGCCATGATCACCGGGGACGTGTCCAGGCTCACGATCCCCGCCCCCACCAGGGCCAGCCCCGCCACCGTCGCCGCCGAGACCGGCCAGCCCGTGTGGATCGCCTCGCCGAACACGACCGTGCCCACGGTCACCGCGACCACCGGTTCCGTCGCGTCGAGGACGGTCATGCTCGCGGCCAGCGGGCCCTGCTGGAAGGCGCTCTGGATGAGCAGCAGGCCGCCCACGCTGGCCACGACGAGCGCGTACGTCTGCCAGGCGGCCAGGGCCGCGAGCAGCCCGTGCCGGAGGCGGTCCACGGTCGCGGCCAGCAGGACGGACTGGGTGCCCATGACCGCCCCGGCGGCGAGCGCCGTGGCCGAGGCCCGCCAGGGACCGGTCAGCACGCGCGCGGCCGTGAGGACGGCGCCGACCACGGCCGCGGTCACGCCGACGACCAGCAGCCAGGAGAACGGGCCGGCCGCCCGCGGGTCGCCGCCGTGCGGGCGCGCGGAGAGCAGGGCCAGGGCCAGCCCCGCGGCCACCGCACACGTGCCCAGCCACTCCCTCCGCCCCAGCCGCAGCCGGTGCAGCCGGGCCGACAGCGGGACCGCGAAGACCAGTTCCGCGACGATCAGCGGCTGCACCAGGCTCAGCGGCCCGAACGCCAGCGCCAGCGACTGGAACCCGTACGCCACCACGGCCAGCCCGATCCCGCACAGCCACAGCGGATCCCGCGCCAGACGCCCCAGCAGCCGCGCCGTGAGCGCCTCCGCGTCCGGCCGTGCCGCCGCCGCCCACTGCTGCATGACGCCGGCGACCGCGAAGCAGACACCGGCGGCCAGTGAGGCGAGGACGGCGGTCACCATGGGACGACGGCCCCTGCGGGCGGGCTAGTCCGGTGCCCGCCGGGGCGTCGCGCCCTGGGGCGCGTCCCGGGTGTGGACGTACAGCATGCGCCGGTCGCCGACGTCGAGGTGCTGGGGGAGCGGCAGCTCATAGCGCACCGGCCGGGCGTGGTCGGCGAGTTGCCGGCGCGGGTTGTAGACCTGGTTGAACTTCCACAGCATGCGGGCGAAGTTGGTCTGCCCGTGCAGCAGGTTGCGGGTGAGCACGCGCGCCGCGCCGAACGCCGTGCGCAGCCCCAGGTGCTTGCGGTTGATGACCGCCTGGGTGCGCACCAGCTCCTCGTAGAAGCGCTCCAGCGGCAGCGTGGTGGGCACCACCGCGTGCTGGATGTCGAAGAGGCGGTAGTCGCGGGTGGTGAGCCGGCGCGACTCGGTGTGCCAGATCTCGGTGCCCGGGTACGGCGTCATCACGGTGAAGTGCACGATCTCCGGCACGGCCAGCGCGAACTCCCGCACCACGCGGAAGCGTTCCTCGTCCCAGGCCGGGTCCACGATCAGGTTGACGGCGACCTTGATGCCGAGCCGGCGGGCCGTCTCCAGCGCCTGCAGGTTCTCGTCGGGACTGACCCGTTTGCGGTACAGGTCCAGGCCCTCGGCGTCGATCGCCTCCATGCCGAGGAACATGTAGCGCAGCCCCAGCCGCGCCCACCGCTCGAACACCTCCGGGTGGCGCAGCAGGACGTCCGCACGCGTCTCCAGGTAGTACCGCTTGCGGATGCCGCGCCGCTCCACCTCCGCGGCGATGGCGTTCCCGTGCTCCGGCCGGATGAACGCCACGTCGTCCACGATGAACACGTTCGGCTCGCGGATGCCCGCCAGCTCCTGTGCCGCCGCCTCGGGCGAGGCCTTGCGGTAGCTGCGGCCGTAGAACGTCCACGCCGAGCAGAACGAGCAGTCCCAGGGACAGCCTCGGGTGAACTCGATGGAGGCGCACGGGTCGAGCTCGCCGATGAAGTAGCGGCGCCGGCCCCGCATCAGGTCCCGGGCCGGGAGCGGGGTGTCGATGCCGTGCAGCATCAGCGGCGCGGGCCCGCGTCCGGCGGCCGTGACGATGCCCGGCACCCCCTCCACCCCGCCGTCGCGCACCGCCTCCAGCAGGGGCGCGACCGCCGGTTCCCCCTCGCCGCGCACCACGGCGTCCACCACGCCCTTCGCCTGTTCGAGCACCTCCTCGGCGACGAAGGAGACGCTGTGCCCGCCGAGGAAGACGAAACAGCCCGGCACCTCCCGCTTCACCCGCGCCGCCAGCCCGATCGCCTCGGGGATGTTCGCCAGGTAGTTCAGCGAGATGCCGAGCGCCTCCGGGCGGAAGGACCGCACCTCGTCGCGCAGCCGCCCGAGGCCGAGCACCTGGAGGTCGACGACCCGCACCTCGTGACCGGCCGCACGGGCGGCGCCCGCGACCCGTTCCAGGCCCAGCGGTTCGAGCCGGAGGAAGATCTCGGAGTACATCAGGGCGCTGGGGTGGACGAGCAGCAGACGCATGGTGACCTCGCCACGGGGAGCCGGACGGAACCGGAGACGAAAGGGTGTCCCCTTCGTATCCCGGCAAACCCGTGCCGCGTACCTCTCGTACACCCGCATGGCGGGACCGGGTGGCACGCAGGAGTGGTCCTGCCGTACGGCGCGCGGAGCGCGGGAAGCCGTGCACGACGCGCGTCGGACCGGGGGGATCCGGGCCCGGGCGAGCGGCTCCAGCACTGGCGCGGTGCACCGGAGTGGGGGTGTCCTGGATGACGAGGACCCGCAGCGACCACGAGACCAGAGCGGACCGACAGCGCAGGGAGACCGAACTCGTGACCCACACCGGCTCCGGCTCCACCTACGACCCCCCCGCGGGCCCCGCACGCGGCGCCCACCCCGCCCCTGCACCCGCCCCGGCCGCGGCGCGCGGACACGGGCCGCCGTCCCCCGCGGACCGGCCCGTCGCCCTCGTCACCGGCGCGTCCTCGGGCATCGGCGCGGCCACGGCGCGGCGCTTCGCCGCCGGGGGCTGGCACCTGCTGCTCAGCGGGCGGGACCGGCGCCGGCTGGAGGAGACGGCGGCCGGCACCTCGGCGGTCCTCCTGCCCGCCGACCTCGCCGCCCCGGAGGGGGCGCGGCTGCTGGCGGAGGCCGCGCTGCGCCAGACCGGCCGGATCGACGTGCTGGTCGCCGGGGCGGGCATCGGCTGGGCGGGTCCGTTCCGGACCATGCCGCACACCGACATCGACCGGGTGCTGTTCCTGGACCTCAACGCGACGCTGCACCTCGTACGGGAGGTCCTGCCCTCCATGGTGGCGGCCGGCAGGGGCCGGGTGGTCCTCATCGGCTCGGTGGCCGGCTGTGTGGGCGTGCGGGAGGAAGCGGTGTACTCCGCGGCCAAGGCCGGGCTCGCCGCGTTCGCCGAGGCGCTCCGGCAGGAACTGCTCGGCACGGGCGTGGGGGTGACGCTCGTCGTGCCCGGCCCCGTGGAGACGCGCTTCTTCGCCCGCCGCGGCCGGCCGTACGACCGGTCCCGCCCCCGCCTCGCCTCGCCCGGCAGCGTCGCGGGCGTGGTCTGGGACGCGGTCTCCCGGGGCCGCGACGACGCCTACGTCCCCACCTGGCTCACCCTCCCGGGCCGCGTGCGCGGCCTCACCCCCGGCCTCTACCGCCGGCTCCTGAACCGGTTCGGATGAGGGAGCGCCGTCGCTCGCCGGGCCGTACCGCTACCCTCTGCGTGAGCGAACCGACCCGAACGGGCGAACCGCTGGAGATCATCTCGGAGCACCCCCGTGCGCGGGGCGCCGCGGGCCGGTGATTCCGCGGAGATCCCGGCCACCGGCTGCGGCTGCGCGTCACCCGGGAGGAGGCATGCGCCACCCGCGGATGTGAGGTGGCTCTCAGCGGACGGCTTTGTGTGACCCCTACAAGCCATATGCCCTCTGAGCAGTCGGAATGCCTGCACGCGGCCGTGGTTCTGTTCAGGGGTACCAGGAAAACACCCCGGAGACTGTGAGGAGTCGACGGCTCGCATTCCCCGGTGGGCTTCGTAAGGTCACTACATGACCGTTTTGGATGAGGCGCCGGGTGAGCCGACCGACGCGCGCGGACGCGTGGCCGAACTGCACGAGATCCGTGCGCGGGCGCTGGCCGGGCCGAGTGAGAAGGCGACGGCGGCGCAGCACGCCAAGGGCAAGCTGACCGCGCGGGAGCGGATCGAGCTGCTGCTGGACGCGGGTTCCTTCCGTGAGGTCGAGCAGCTGCGCCGGCACCGGGCCACCGGTTTCGGTCTGGAGGAGAAGAAGCCGTACACGGACGGTGTGATCACCGGCTGGGGCACGGTGGAGGGCCGTACGGTCTTCGTCTACGCCCACGACTTCCGCATCTTCGGCGGTGCGCTGGGCGAGGCCCACGCCACGAAGATCCACAAGATCATGGACATGGCCATCGCGGCCGGCGCGCCGCTGGTGTCGCTGAACGACGGGGCCGGTGCCCGGATCCAGGAGGGCGTCTCGGCGCTCGCCGGGTACGGCGGGATCTTCCAGCGCAACACCCGGGCCTCCGGGGTCATCCCGCAGATCTCGGTGATGCTGGGCCCGTGCGCGGGCGGTGCGGCCTACAGCCCCGCGCTGACCGACTTCGTGTTCATGGTGCGCGACACCTCGCAGATGTTCATCACCGGCCCGGACGTGGTCAAGGCGGTCACCGGCGAGGAGATCACCCAGAACGGCCTGGGCGGCGCGGACGTGCACGCCGAGACCTCCGGGGTGTGCCACTTCGCCTACGACGACGAGGAGACGTGCCTCCAGGAGGTGCGCTACCTGCTCTCCCTGCTCCCGCAGAACAACCGGGAGAACCCGCCCCGGGCGGTGGCCGGCGACCCCGTCGACCGGCGGAGCGAGGTGCTGCTGGACCTGGTCCCGGCCGACGGCAACCGCCCGTACGACATGGCGAAGGTCATCGAGGAGATCGTCGACGACGGCGAGTACCTGGAGGTCCACGAGCGCTGGGCGCGCAACATCATCTGCGCGCTGGCGCGGATGGACGGCCAGGTCGTGGGCATCGTCGCCAACCAGCCGCAGGTGCTGGCGGGCGTGCTGGACATCGAGGCGTCCGAGAAGGCCGCCCGCTTCGTGCAGATGTGCGACGCCTTCAACATCCCGATCGTCACCTTCCTGGACGTGCCCGGCTTCCTGCCGGGTGTGGACCAGGAGCACGGCGGCATCATCCGGCACGGCGCGAAGCTGCTGTACGCCTACTGCAACGCGACCGTGCCGCGGATCTCGCTGATCCTGCGCAAGGCCTACGGCGGCGCCTACATCGTGATGGACTCCCAGTCCATCGGTGCCGACCTGACCTACGCCTGGCCGACGAACGAGATCGCCGTCATGGGCGCGGAGGGCGCGGCCAACGTCATCTTCCGCCGGCAGATCGCCGAGGCCGAGGACCCCGAGGCCATGCGTCAGAAGATGGTCAAGGAGTACAAGTCCGAGCTGATGCACCCCTACTACGCGGCCGAGCGCGGCCTGGTCGACGACGTGATCGACCCCGCCGAGACCCGTGAGGTGCTCATCAGGTCCCTGGCGATGCTCCAGACCAAGCACGCCGACCTGCCCTCCCGCAAGCACGGCAACCCGCCCCAGTAACCCGGCGGACCCCTCGCGGCAACCCCGCGGACCTCTCTCCCAGGGAGACTGACACCCATGAGCACACCTGACATCCGTGTCGAGAAGGGCCACGCCGAGCCCGAGGAGGTCGCCGCCCTCACGGCGATCCTGCTCGCCCGCGCGGCCGCCCAGCCGCCCGCCGCGGCCCAGGCCCACCGGGGCCGCGCGAGGGCCGGCTGGCGCCGCCTGGAACGCGAACCCGGCTTCCGCGCCCCGCACAGCTGGCACTGACCTCGACGCGAAGAGGCCCCTCCGTTCAGGAGGGGCCTCTTCGCGTCGAGGGGCACGGGGTCGTGACGACATGCGGCCGGCGCCGCGCGGGCGCGACCGGCCACGAACACCCCGCGCCCGGCATACGCCCGGCACGCAACAGCCCCCGGCAGCCCAGCGGCCGCAGGGGGCTTTGCGCAACCCGGTGTGGCGACTACCGCAGGCGCGCCATGAGGGCGTGCTCCACGAGCGTGATCAGCGTCGACTTCGCGTCCGCGCGGTGGCGGGCGTCGGTGGTGATGATCGGGGTGTCGGGTCCGATCTGCAGCGCCTCGCGCACCTCGTCCGGCGAGTACGGCTGGTTGCCGTCGAAGCCGTTCAGCGCGATGACGAACGGGAGCCCGCTGTTCTCGAAGTAGTCGACGGCGGGGAAGCAGTCGGCGAGCCGGCGGGTGTCCACCAGGACGACCGCGCCGATGGCGCCGCGCACCAGGTCGTCCCACATGAACCAGAAGCGGTCCTGACCGGGCGTGCCGAACAGGTACAGGATCAGGTCCTGGTCGAGCGTGATGCGGCCGAAGTCCATGGCGACCGTCGTGGTCGTCTTGTCCCCGGTGTGGGTGAGGTCGTCGATGCCCGCCGAAGCAGACGTCATGACGGCCTCCGTGCGCAGCGGGTTGATCTCCGAGACGGCGCCGACGAACGTGGTCTTGCCCACGCCGAAGCCGCCCGCCACCACGATCTTCGCGGAGGTGGTGGAGCGGGAAGGACCGCCGCTAGAGCTTGCGAAGTCCACTGAGCACCCTTTCGAGCAGTGTCACGTCTGGCTGGCCGCCGGCGTTCTCGTCGCCGCCGGGCTGATGGATGGCGACCAGTCCCGCCTCCGCCAAGTCGGCGACGAGGATCCTGGCCACGCCGAGAGGAATGGTCAGCAGGGCCGAGATCTCGGCCACCGACTTGATTTCCCGGCAGAGGTTGCAGATCCGCTGATGCTCGGGCAGCTGGCCCTGCATCTGATGCGGCTGCGCGGTGGTGTGCACCAGTGCCTCGATGGCGAGCTGGTACCGCGGCCTGGTGCGGCCGCCCGTCATCGCGTACGGACGCACCAGTGGGTTGTTCGACGCCCCGGCGGGCGCCGGCTCGGGGGTGCGGCGCTGCGGCTGCACGGGCTGGACGCGCGGCGTGTGCGGTTGGCCGTACGGCGAAGGGCCGGGGCCCTGCGGCACGTACGGCTGCTGGTGGTTCGGTGCGGAGGGGTAGCCGTATCCGCTCTGGGCGGGGTCGTTCTGGCCCTGGGCAGGGCCGTACGACCAGTTGCCCGAAGACGAACCGCCTGGGGGTGTTGCCACTTTCTCCTCCTCCGACTGTGCCGGGCACCCATGACTGTGGAGCCGCGTCCCGAAACCTTACGGCCACGGGACGCCGAAGCGCACCGTCCGTCTGTTAGTTGAGAAGGCTCCCCTGGAGCTCCGCCCTGAGGTCCGGCGTCAGGACCGTACCGGCCCGGTCGACCAGAAGGGCCATCTCGTACCCAATGAGGCCGATGTCCGCCTCCGGATGCGCGAGGACCGCGAGCGACGAACCGTCGGAAATGGACATGATGAAGAGGAATCCCCGCTCCATCTCCACAACCGTCTGGTTCACGCTGCCGCCCTCGAAGATCCGGGAGGCGCCTGCCGTCAGAGACGTCAGACCGGAGGCGACGGCCGCGAGCTGGTCGGCGCGGTCGCGGGGGAAGCCTTCGGACATCGCCAGAAGGAGTCCGTCGGCGGAGACCACCACCGTGTGGGACACCCCCGGGGTGTTGTCCACGAAGTTGGTGATCAACCAGTTCAGGTTCTGTGCCGCCTGGCTCATCGGGCTCACACTAACGCTCCTGGTTGTAGGTGCTGTCAGGACCGAAGCCCTGGCCGTTCGTTTCACTGCCTGCGGTGCGGCCCCGTTGGACACCGCGCCGCAGGTTGCTCAGCCTGCCCCGGACGTCCTCCGGGGCGCGGGAGACCTGTGGGCCTCCCTGGGGAGTGGTTTCGGCGGAACCCTGGACCAGGTTGGCCTTGGGCACCCGCCGCGGCAGGCCGGAGGAGGTGACTCCGCCCGCCTTGGGCTTCCGGAGCTGCGAGGCCTGCTGCCAGCGCTCGTCGTTCGCCGAGCGCCAGCTGCTGTCGCCGTTGCCCTCCGGAGTGGAGGCCGGCGGCTCCTGGTTCACGCTCCGTGCGCCGCCCGTGCCGTTCGCGCCGCTCGCGGTGGATCCGCGGCGGGGAAGCCCGGCGTCGGTCAGGTCGTGGACGTCGGAGGGGGCCGGTCCCGGACGGTCGAAGCCTACGCTGTCCCGCTCACCTGCGTCAGCGGCCTGCGCGGATTCCGGTTCCTGGGCACCCGCAGGGTACTGGGCAGGGTAGCCGTTGTGGTAGCCGTCCTGCTGCGGCCAGTCGTCCTCCCGGCGCCGCTCGGCGAAGGACGGGAAGGACTCGGGGACGGAGGTGTCCGTCGCCGGACGGTCCTCCCGGACCGGCTCCGCGTAGGAGGGGTCCGGGTAGCCGCCGTTGGACGAGAAGGTGTCGTTCTGCGGCAGGTGGCCGTTCGGCGCGTAGTAGTTCTCGCCGTACGCCGTCTGCTGCCCGGTGTCGTACGCCTGCTGGTCGTACCCGGCGGTCTGCTGCTCCTGGTGGCCGCCGTGGCCGCCGTCGAAGCCCCGGCCCTCGTGGTAACCCCGGCCGTCGTCGTAGCCCTGCGGGGCGGCGAACTCGTCGGGGTACGCGGACGCCTCGGGGACCTCCTGGCCGTTCGGGGCGGTCAACTCGGACTGCTGGGGCTGCGCCTGGGCCTCCAGGGCCGCCCGGCGCTCCTCGCGCATCAGGGAACGGCCGACCGGGTCCAGCTCGCGTACGTCGTCCGGGACCTCCGCGTAGCGGCTGTCGTCGAAGCCGAGTTCCGCCGCGGTGCGCAGGGGCTGGTTGAAGTTCTCACCCTGGAAGTTCTGCTCCGGGATGATCTGCGAGACCGTGAACTCGTCGCGCTCCGCCTGCTGTTCGCCGCCGCCACCGTGGGTGATCGCGTCCGGCAGCATGACCAGCGAGGTCGTGCCGGCCTGCTCGCCCGAGGGACGCAGCTGGACGCGGATGCCGTGCCGGTCGGACAGCCGGCCGACCACGAACAGGCCCATGCGCTGCGAGATCGCGGCGTCCACGGTCGGCGGGTTGGCCAGCTTGTGGTTGATGTCGGCGAAGTCCTCGGCGGTCAGGCCGATGCCCTTGTCGTGGATCTCGATCATCACGCGGCCGTCGGGGAGACGGGTCGCGGTGACGCGGACCTTGGTCTGCGGGGAGGAGAACGTCGTGGCGTTCTCCAGCAGCTCGGCGAGGAGGTGCACGAGGTCGGTCACGGCCCGGCCGTGGATCTCGGCGTCGGGGACGCCGGACAGTTCGATGCGCTCGTACTGCTCCACCTCGGAGGAGGCGGCGCGCAAGACGTCGACCAGCGGCACCGGCTGGTCCCAGCGGCGGCCGGGCTCCTCGCCGGCGAGGACGAGGAGGTTCTCGCCGTTGCGGCGCATACGGGTGGCCAGGTGGTCCAGCTTGAAGAGGTTCTCCAGCTGGTCCGGGTCGGCCTCGTTGTTCTCCAGGTCGGTGATCAGGGTCAGCTGGCCCTCGATCAGCGACTGGTTGCGGCGCGAGAGGTTGGTGAAGATCGCGTTGATGTTGCCCCGCAGCAGCGCCTGCTCGGCGGCGAGCCGGACGGCCTCGCGGTGGACCTGGTCGAAGGCGCGGGCGACCTCGCCGATCTCGTCCGTGGAGGTGATCGGGATCGGCGCGACGCGGGTGTCGACGCGACCGGGGTCGGTGCGCGAGAGCTGGTCGACCAGCATCGGCAGCCGCTGTTCGGCGATGCCGAAGGCGGCGTTGCGCAGCTGGCGCATGGAGCGGCTCATCTGGCGGGCCACCATGCCGGCCAGGATGAACGCGGCGAGCAGGGCGATCACGACGGCCGCACCGGTGATGTAGGCGTCGCGCTGGGCGTCGTCGGCGATCTGGGAGGCCTCGCTCACCGCGGTGTCGGCCAGGTCCGACTCGATCTGCCGGTAACCGTCGAACTTGAGCGTGTTCACCGCCCACCAGTTCTCGGGGGTGATGCCCTGTGTGGCGAGGTCGGCGCGGCCGGACGGGTCCGTGGTGCCGAGCTTGCCCAGCTCCGCGATCATCGTTTCCGGCTTGGCGGGCGGCGGGACGTAGTCCGGGTCCCTCTGCTTGGCCTCCTGGGCCATGGCCTTGCCGTCGGCCTCGACCTCCTGCGTGACCTTCTCCAGCTTGGCCTCGTCGGCCTCGGTGCCACCGCCGAGGTACTCCTCGATGGCGATGCGCTCGAGGTAGGCGTAGGAGGAGAGGGCGACGCGCTGGCTGGCGAGCTGGCTCTCGGTCGGACCGGGCTTCACCAGCATGTGCATGCCGATGGAACGCTCCAGCGACAGCGCCGCCTTGGTCAGCGAGATCGCGTAGACCGTGCGCCCGTAGCTGGTGATGTTGCCGGTACCGAGACCGAGCTCGTTGGCGAACTCCATCAGGGGGTGGGAGACCTGGACGTAGCCCTCTTCGGTCTGCACGCCCTTGAGCTTGGTGTACGCGCCCGCGCGCAGCTCCGCGAGCTTCGGCTCGACCTTGTGGAACCCGTCCAGCCGGCGCTTCAGACCCGGCTTGTCCGGCATGTTCCGCGCCGCCTCGTCGAAGGCGTCGGCGGCCTTGTCGGTCGCCGCGCGGGCCTCGGTGACGGTGGAGTCCTGCTCGCCCTTGCCCTGCAGCAGCGGCGCCGCCGTGATGTCCCGCTCGTTGTAGAGGGCGTTGGCGTAGGTGAGGGAGGCCTGCACCAGACGCGCGGTGTTCTCCGCGTCCTCGGCCTCCTGCCAGGTGTCGATCGAGCTCTTCACCTGGAAGCCGCCCATGACCAGACCGACCAGCACGGGGAGGAGCAGGATCGCGTTCAGCCTGGTCGTCACCCGCCAGTTGCGCGGGGTGAAGCGGCCGTTGCTCGAGGCGGGCGCGGTCGCCGGCTCGGCACCGGGCACGGGGGCGGGCGCCGCTGTGCGCGGCGGCGGGGTGAAGTTGCCCCGGGCCGACGGCTCGGGACTGTTCTTGCTTCGCCTCACTCGACCAACAACCTCTCGGCGGTCGGCACCAACGTTGTGCCGCAGTGTCTCAGAGCCCGGCATGCCATCGACTACTGAGTACGTCTTTGACTATTGGGCAGTTCAGGCATTCCAGCATGCCGACCTGCGCTCTTCCAAACAGTGGAGAGCGGGGAATCCGAGTGATGTAAGCCCCAGATAAAACGGTCATACAGAGCGAGCCGCGCCAAAAGGCCGGAGGTTCGTGCGCACAGTGGTACCGGCCGACCGCGTCGCGTGTCGGGCCTCACTCGATTCCTCTGCCGAAACGTTATGAACACCGAGGCCGGCCGTGTCGAAGGACACAGCCGGCTCCGGGACGCCGTCTACGACAACTGCCGTGTGGGGCTCCTGATTTGGACCTACCTGAGGCGCGCCATGAGGGCGTGCTCCACGAGCGTGATCAGCGCACTCTTCGCGTCCGCGCGGTGGCGGGCGTCGGTGGTGATGATCGGGGTGTCGGGACCGATCTGCAGCGCCTCGCGCACCTCTTCCGGCTGGTACGGCTGCTGTCCGTCGAACCCGTTGAGGGCGACGACGAACGGCAGTCCGCTGTTCTCGAAGTAGTCGACGGCGGGGAAGCAGTCGGCGAGCCGGCGGGTGTCCACCAGGACGACCGCGCCGATGGCGCCGCGCACCAGGTCGTCCCACATGAACCAGAAGCGGTCCTGACCGGGCGTGCCGAACAGGTACAGGATCAGGTCCTGGTCGAGCGTGATGCGGCCGAAGTCCATGGCGACCGTCGTGGTCGTCTTGTCCCCGGTATGGGTGAGGTCGTCGATGCCCGCGCTGGCGGAGGTCATCACGGCCTCGGTGCGCAGCGGGTTGATCTCCGAGACGGCGCCGACGAACGTGGTCTTGCCCACGCCGAAGCCGCCCGCCACCACGATCTTCGCGGACGTGGTGGAACGGCTGTCGGAGACCGTCCCGCCGCTAGAGCTTGCGAAGTCCACTGAGCACCCTTTCGAGCAGTGTCACATCCGGGGCGCCGGTCGTCTCGTCGCCGCCCGGCTGATGGATGGCGACGAGACCCGCCTCCGCGAGGTCCGCCACCAGGATCCGGGCCACGCCCAGCGGCATGTTGAGCAGCGCCGAGACCTCGGCGACCGACTTCACCTCACGGCACAGATGGCAGATGCGCTGGTGCTCCGGGAGGAGCCCCATGAGCACTGCCGGGTCGGCCGTCGTGCTGATCAGAGCCTCGATGGCCAGCTGATAGCGCGGCCTGGTCCGGCCGCCGGTCATCGCGTAGGGACGGACCAGCGGCTGGTCGCCCTCGTCCTCGTACGGCTCCGCGTACGGATCATGAGAGGCGGTGGGCGGGGTCATGAATCCTCCGGGCGGGACAGCAAGTTGGTCAGTCAAGCCGTCAGACGGGGCCGGTGGGGGGAATGTGGCGGCCGGACGGTGATTTGGTGAGGCGGGTGGTGCCGGGGCCGATCAGTGAAGCAGACTTCCTTGCAGTTCGGCGCGCAGGTCCGGGGTGAGGACCGCCCCCGCGCGGTCGACCAGGAGCGCCATCTCGTAGCCGATGAGGCCGATGTCGCACTCGGGGTGCGCCAGAACGGCGAGGGACGAGCCGTCCGAGACGGACATGAGGAAGAGGAATCCCCGCTCCATCTCGACGACCGTCTGGGCGACGTCGCCGCCCTCGAAGATCCGGGAGGCGCCGGCCGTCAGGGAGGTCAGTCCCGACGCCACGGCCGCGAGCTGGTCCGCGCGGTCGCGCGGAAAGCCCTCGGAGAGCGCCAGAAGGAGACCGTCGGCGGACACGACGACGGTGTGGGACACCCCGGGGGTGTTGTCCACGAAGTTGGTGATCAACCAGTTGAGGTTCTGTGCCGCCTGGCTCATCGGGCTCAACTAACGCTCCTGCTGGTGAGTGGGCCGCGGGAAGCTGCCGGTCTGTGCGGACCCGGCCTGACGACCCTGTGCGATACCCCGACGGAGATTGGTCAGCCGGCCGCGCACGTCATCGGGGGCGCGCGAGACCTGGGGACCGCTCTGGTGCGATTGCTGCTGAGCCGTGCCCGGGACGAGGTTCGCCCTGGGCACCCGGCGCGGCAGGCCGGAGGTGGTGACGCCGCCCGCGGCCGGCTGCCGGACGCGTTCGGCCTGCCGGACCAGCTCGTCGTTGGGCGAGCTGCGCCAGGTGGGGGAAGCGGACCGCTGCGGGCCGGTGGGCCCCTGCGGCTGCTGGGGGTGCTGCTGCGGTGTCGGAGCGGAGTCGTTGCCCTGTTCCTGCCCGCCGCCACCACGGAACCAGTTGGTCTCCAGGGTGTCGTACAGCGGCGTACGCCCGTCGCCGGGACCGGACGCCGGAGGCAGAGCCTCCGGTTCATGGCGGACCGGCTGCTGCTGCGGGGCGGGCGGGCGCGGGGCGCCGAGGCCGGCTCCGTGCGTGCCGTTGTTCTGCGGACGCTCGGACCGGCCGGTGGCGGCCGGGTCCGCGAAGTCCGGACGCTGCGGGAGGGAGTGCCGGCCCGTGGTGCCGTTGTCCTGACCCGGCACCGGGTACTGGCCGGTGGAGCCGTTGTCGTAGCCCTGCGGGGCCGCGAACTGACCCGTCGCGGACGGATCCTGCCGGCCGCCCGGCAGGCCCTGCGGGGCACCGAAGACGTCGCCATGGGCGAACTGACCCGTGTTCTGGGCGCCGTTCGCACCGGGCTGGGCGTACTGGCCCGTGTTCTGCGCGGTGTCGGCACCGGGGGCGCCGTGACGGGGCGAGCCGGCGTTCTGACGGTCGTCGAACCGGGGGATCTCCGCCGTCGCGCCGGGCCCCTGCCGGTCGTCGAACCGGGGCATGGCGGACGTCCGGGAGACGTCCGGCTCCTCGTGGCCGCGCGGGGTGTCCAGCGAGGCGCGCGGCACCGGCGGCTGGGCGTTCTCGTCGCTCCAGCTGGGCACGCGCGGCTGCTGCTGGTCACCGCCGGGCAGCTCGGCGCGCGCACCACCGCGCGGCGGGAGCTGCGGACGGCGGCCGCGCTCGGCGTCGCCGTTGCCGCGCTGCGGGGGCACCGGGCCCCGGCCGCCGTTGAAGGCGTCCCGGTCCTGCGTTCCGCCCGGACCCGCGGCCTGCAGCCCCTGCGGGGCGCCCGGCGTCCCGCCGTCGAAGCCGGCACCGGCGGGAGCCGGACGGCCCTGCGGCGGCGCGGAGGGGGCACCCTGGTCGAACAGCGACGGGGCGGAGTTGCCCGGCTGGCCCTGCGGGCCCCGTGCCCCACCGGGTCGGCCGGCGCCGTCCCGTCCGGGCAGCGCGGCCCGCGGACCCTGACCGGCGCCGAGCCGGCCACCGCCGGGCGCACCGGCACCGAGGGGACCGCCACCGGACTGACCGCCACCGGCGGCGCGCCGTGCGGCCGCGGCACCGGCGGCCGCCTGCGCGGCGGCGGGGCCACCGCCGCCCGTCCCCGGCTGGCCCGGCTTGCCCTGGGGCTTCTTGCCGCCCTGGGCGACGTCGACGGGCAGCATGACCAGCGCGGTCGTACCACCGGAGTCCGACGGACGGAGCTGGATGCGGATGCCGTGGCGCTGCGACAGACGGCCGACCACGAACAGACCCATGCGGCGGGAGACGGAGACGTCCACGGTGGGCGGCGAGGCGAGCCGCTCGTTGATCGCCGCCAGGTCCTCCGGCGACAGACCGATACCGGTGTCGTGGATCTCGATCAGCACGCGGCCGTCGGGCAGCGCGTGACCGGTGACCTTGACCTTGGTCTGCGGGGAGGAGAACGAGGTCGCGTTCTCCAGCAGCTCGGCGAGCAGGTGCACGAGGTCGTTGACGACCCGGCCGGCCAC
>NZ_JAPSKQ010000128.1 GCF_031181555.1 Streptomyces sp.
CCCGTACCCCGCCGCGGGCGTTCGCGCCCGTCACCTCCCCGGTTCAGCGGGCGGCCAGCGCCGCCGCACGCTCCGCGCAGCCCCAGGCCACCGTGACGCCCGCGCCGCCGTGGCCGTAGTTGTGCACCAGCAGCCGCCCGTCCGCGAGCGGTTCGCGTTCCAGGCGCACCGTGTCCCGGGCGGGGCGCAGACCCACCCGGTGCTCCAGGACCCGCGCGCCGGCGATCTCCGGCCGCAGCGCCGCGCACCGCCGCACGATCGCCTCGGCCACCGCCGGGTCCGGCTCCAGGGACCAGGCGTCCTCCTCCGCCGTGCCGCCCAGCACCAGCCGCCCGGGCTGCGGGAAGAAGTACGCCATCTCGCCGTCGGCCCCCGTGGAGACCGTCCAGGTGTCGATCCCCGGGTTCTCCACGACCACCAGCTGTCCCCGCACCGGCCGCACCGACGGATCCGGCACCAGCTCCCGCGCCCCCAGCCCCGCGCAGTTGACCACGACCGGCGCGCCGGCCTCCGCGAGGTCCGCCACCGTACGCGTCTCGACCACCCCGCCCGCCGCCAGCAACCGCTCCCGCAGCCACGGCAGGTGGGCCGGCATGTCGACGAGCGGCAGCCGGGCCCACACGCCCGGCCCGGCGGGATACTCCTCGGCCGTCGTCCCGCGCAGCCCCGGCAGGCGCGCGGCGGCCCACCCCTCGACCTCGTCCAGCGCGGTCTCGCCCAGTACCCCTTCGACCATACGTACGCCGGTGGTCCCCGGCCGCTCCGCCAGCTCCTCGTACACCTCCAGCGACCGCAGCGCCCACGCGCGCGCCGCCGCCACCGGCTCGATCCGGTACGGCCACCACAGCGCGCCCGCGACCGCCGAGGTGGTCCGCTCGACCGGGTCCCGCGTCCACAGCCGTACACGCGCACCGCGTTCGGCGAGGACCACGGCCGTCGTCAGCCCGACGACTCCACCGCCGATCACGAGGACGTCGCCGTCCGGTTCGGTCTCCACCAGGGGGACGTTAGCGGAATACGTCATGCCGTGCTCAGGCCCGTGCCACGCCGGGAATACTCACCCCATGTCTGCCGAGTACGCGACCTTCGGCCTGGCACCGGCGATGCGGGCCGGTGGACTCCTCGCAGGCGGTGACTACCAGGTCCACCGGGAGTTCGTCGACTTCGTCGTCGACGGATGCCCGCTGCTCTTCCGCCTCTCCGACCTGGACGCGGTCTCCCCGCTCGCCTCCGACGTCCCGCCCGCCATCTTCACCGCCCAGGTCCGCGGCCTGCTGCTGGAGACCGAGGCGCCACTGCCCGCCGGCCGGTACATCGTCTACGGCTGTCCCGAGTGCGCCGACCTCGCCTGCGGCGCGGTGACCGCGGTCATCGAACGCGACGGCGAGGACTTCATCTGGCGGGACTTCGCCTGGCAGACCGACGAGCACGCCGACCTGGAGCTCAACGGCTACCACGGCATCGGCCCGTTCCGCTTCCGCGGCGCCGAGTACCGCACGGCCCTCGCCGCCCTGCTGGACGGCGGCTCCCCGGACACCCGCCGCCGGGTCCTGCTGATCGGCGCCCGCGTCGCCCTGCTCGCCAGACTCGCCGCCGCCCTGCGCACCATCGGCATCGGTGCCGACATCGCCCAGGACACCGATGGCGTCCCCGCCGACGAACTGCGGTCCTACGACGCCGTGGTCTTCGGCCGGTCGGCCGGCGCGGGGCAACGCGATGCCGTCCGCCGCGCCCTCGCCGCCGCCGGGGTGGACGTGCCCTGCGTCGACGGCTCCGCCCCGGCCGTCCCGCTCCTCGTCGCCCAGACCGAACACGCCCTCGACCGCAGTCCGCGCGAACAACGCCGTCTGACGGACCTCACCGCCGCCGGCGACGCGGCGGAGGTGGAGGTCACCTCGTCCTGCCGGGTGCGGCTCACCGCGTACCGCGTCGACCGCTTCTCCCGCGTCCACTGCCAGGACCTCTTCGACGGCGTCCTGGAACCCGGCCGCCACCGCGTCCCCCTGGACCCGAAGGCGGTGAAGGGCGAGGCGTTCGTCGTGGCCCGCGCCGCCGGGACGGTGCTGGTGGCGGCCGTGGGACGGTGAGAAACCGGCGCGCGTCCCGTCGCGCACGGCCGTTAGGATCGGCGGTCTGATGACTGCCACCCTCGTCGCCAAGAACCTCGCCGCCGGTCACGGCGACCGCTCCCTGTTCACCGGCCTCGACCTCGTCGTCGCCCCCGGCGACGTGATCGGGCTGGTCGGTGCCAACGGCGCGGGCAAGTCCACGCTGCTGCGCCTGCTCGCCGGGCTCACCGCCCCCGAACAGGGCGAGCTGCGCCTCTCCCCGCCGACCGCGACCGTCGGACACCTCCCGCAGGAGCCGGAGCGCCGGCCCGGCGAGACGGTACGGGCGTTCCTGGCCCGCCGCACCGGCGTCGCCGAGGCCCAGCGGGCCATGGACGAGGCGACCCAGGCCCTGGTCGACGGGGCACCCGGCGCCGACGACGCGTACGCCGCCGGACTGGAGCGGTGGCTGTCCCTGGGCGGCGCCGACCTCGACGAGCGCGCCGAGGAGGTCGTCGGCTCACTCGGCCTGGCCGTCGACCTGGACCAGCCGATGACCGCGCTCTCCGGCGGGCAGGCGGCCCGCGCCCAGCTGGCCTCCCTCCTCCTCTCCCGCTACGACGTCTTCCTCCTCGACGAGCCGACCAACGACCTCGACCTGGACGGCCTGGAGCGCCTCGAACGCTTCGTGCGCGGACTGCGCGCCGGGACCGTCGTCGTCAGCCACGACCGCGAGTTCCTCACCCGCACCGTCACCAAGGTCCTGGAACTCGACCTCGCCCAGCGGCAGATCAACCTCTACGGCGGCGGCTACGCGGCCTACCTGGAGGAGCGGGAGGTGGCCCGCCGGCACGCCCGTGACGAGTACGAGGAGTTCGCCGACAAGAAGGCCGCGCTCCAGGAGCGGGCCCGGACGCAGCGCGCCTGGATGGACAAGGGCGTGAAGAACGCGCGCCGCAAGGCGGGCAACGACAACGACAAGGCCGGCCGCAAGTTCCGCAGCGAGGCCAGCGAGAAGCAGGCCGCCAAGGCCCGCCAGACGCAGCGCATGATCGAACGCCTCGAGGTGGTCGAGGAGCCGCGCAAGGAGTGGGAGCTGCGCATGGAGATCGCGGCGGCCCCGCGCTCCGGCGCGGTGGTGGCGACCCTGCGGGACGCCGAGGTGCGGCGCGGCGGCTTCGTGCTCGGCCCGGTGTCCCTGCAGATCGACTGGGCGGACCGGGTGGCCGTCACGGGCGCGAACGGCGCCGGCAAGTCCACCCTGCTCGGCGCCCTGCTGGGCCGCGTCCCGCTCGACGCCGGGCACGCCGCCCTCGGCTCGGGCGTACTGCTCGGCGAGGTCGACCAGGCCCGCGCGCTGTTCCACGGCCCGGAGACGCTGCTCGACGCGTTCCGCCCGGCGGTCCCCGACCTGGAACCGGCCGACATCCGCACCCTGCTGGCCAAGTTCGGCCTCAAGGCGGACCACGTCGTGCGTCCCGCGGCCACCCTCTCCCCGGGCGAACGCACCCGCGCCGCCCTCGCCCTCCTCCAGGGCCGGGGCGTCAACCTCCTGGTCCTCGACGAGCCGACCAACCACCTCGACCTGCCCGCCATCGAGCAACTGGAGTCGGCCCTCGACACCTACGAGGGCACCCTCCTGCTGGTCACCCACGACCGCCGCATGCTCGACGCGGTCCGCGTCACCCGCCGCCTGGAGGTGGCCGACGGCAAGGTGACCGAGCACTGACGCGGCGCCGGCCGCCGGGCCGCGAAACCGTCCGCCGTCCCGTACCCCCGCGGTGACGTCCCACGCGATGACCCGTGAGGTCGGCATGCCGACACCGGTCACGGGCCCGAGCGGGCCCGGGCCCTCGCGCCGCAGCGCGGGACCCGGGCCCGGGGACTCGGCTCAGCGCCCGCTGTTCTTCGGGTCGACCAGGCCGGCGCGGCGCAGGGCGTCGGCCATCGCGCTGTTCGCGGGCGCGGGCGCCTGACGCGAGCCGCCGCCCCCGCCGTTCCCGCGGCCACCGCCGGCGCGGCCGCCCTGGCGCTGCTGCGGCGGCCTGCCGGCCCGCTGCTGCCGCCCGCCGCCCTGCCGCTCCTGCGGCGCGGCCTCGTCGTCCAGCCGCAGCGTCAACGAGATCCGCTTGCGCGGGATGTCCACGTCCAGGACCTTCACCTTGACGATGTCACCCGGCTTCACCACGTCCCGCGGGTCCTTGACGAACGTCTTCGACATCGCGGAGACGTGCACCAGACCGTCCTGGTGGACACCGACGTCGACGAAGGCGCCGAAGGCGGCCACGTTCGTCACCACGCCCTCCAGGATCATCCCGGAGGACAGGTCGGAGATCTTCTCCACGCCCTCCTTGAAGGCGGCCGTCCTGAACGCGGGCCTCGGGTCGCGGCCCGGCTTCTCCAGTTCCTTGAGGATGTCGCTCACGGTCGGCAGACCGAACGTCTCGTCCACGAAGTCCTGCGGCCTCAGCGAGCGCAGCACCGCCGTGTTGCCGATGAGCCCGGCCACTTCCTGACCGGTGGCCCTGACCATCCGGCGCACCACCGGGTACGCCTCCGGGTGCACGCTGGAGGCGTCCAGCGGGTCGTCGCCGCCGCGGATCCGCAGGAAGCCCGCGCACTGCTCGTACGCCTTCGGGCCGAGCCGCGCCACCTTCTTCAGCTCGCCGCGCGACCGGAACGGCCCGTTGCTGTCCCGGTGGGCCACGATGTTCTCGGCGAGCCCGGAGGTGATGCCGGAGACCCGGGCCAGCAGCGGCGCCGACGCCGTGTTGACGTCCACGCCCACGCCGTTCACACAGTCCTCCACCACCGCGTCCAGCGACCGCGACAGCTTCACCTCGGACAGGTCGTGCTGGTACTGGCCGACACCGATCGACTTGGGGTCGATCTTCACCAGCTCGGCCAGCGGGTCCTGGAGCCGGCGGGCGATGGACACCGCGCCGCGCAGCGACACGTCCATGTCCGGCAGTTCCTGGGAGGCGAAGGCGGAGGCCGAGTACACGGAGGCGCCCGCCTCGGACACCATCACCTTGGTCAGCTTCAGCTCGGGGTGCTTGGCGATGAGCTCCCCGGCGAGCTTGTCGGTCTCGCGGGACGCGGTGCCGTTGCCGATGGCGATCAGCTCGACCGCGTGCTCCTTCGCCAGCCGGGCCAGCTTGGCGATCGCCTCGTCCCACCGGTTCGCCGGGACGTGCGGATGGATCACGTCCGTGGCCACGACCTTGCCGGTCGCGTCCACCACGGCGACCTTCACACCCGTACGGAAGCCCGGGTCGAGACCGAGCGTCGCGCGCGTGCCCGCCGGGGCCGCCAGCAGCAGGTCGCGCAGGTTGGCCGCGAAGACCCGCACCGCCTCGTCCTCGGCCGCGGTGCGCAGCCTCAGGCGCAGGTCGATGCCGAGGCGCACCAGGATGCGCGTGCGCCAGGCCCAGCGGACCGTGTCCAGCAGCCACTTGTCGGCCGGGCGCCCCCGGTCGGCGATCCCGAACCGGTTCGCGACGATCCCCTCGTACGACGACGGGCCGTCCACCGGCTCCTCCGGCTCCAGGACGAGGTCGAGGACCTCCTCCTTCTCGCCGCGCAGCATCGCCAGGACCCGGTGCGAGGGCAGTTCGGTGAACGGCTCGGCGAAGTCGAAGTAGTCCGCGAACTTCGCGCCCGCCTCCTCCTTGCCCTCGCGCACCTTGGCGGCCAGCCGCCCGCGCACCCACATGCGCTCGCGCAGCTCGCCGATCAGGTCGGCGTCCTCCGAGAACCGCTCGGTGAGGATCGCCCGCGCGCCGTCCAGGGCGGCCTGCGGATCGGGGACCCCCTTGTCGGCGTCCACGAACGCGGCGGCCGCGGCGAGGGGCTCGACGCCCGGATCGGCGAGCAGCCCCTCCGCCAGCGGTTCGAGCCCCGCCTCCCGCGCGATCTGCGCCTTGGTGCGCCGCTTCGGCTTGAACGGCAGGTAGATGTCCTCCAGGCGCGCCTTGGTCTCCGCGCCGCGGATCCGGGCCTCCAGCTCGTCGGTCAGCTTGCCCTGCTCGCGCACCGACTCCAGGATCGCCGTACGACGCTCCTCCAACTCCCGCAGATAGCGCAGCCGCTCCTCGATCGTGCGCAGCTGCGCGTCGTCGAGCATCTCGGTCGCTTCCTTGCGGTAGCGGGCGATGAAGGGCACCGTCGAACCGCCGTCGAGCAGTTCCACGGCGGCCCTGACCTGCCGCTCCCGTACGCCGAGCTCTTCGGCGATCCTGCCTTCGATGGACCCTGCGAGGGGTGTCGTCACGTTCCCGTACCGCCTTCTCCACTGAGGTTGCGCGGCAATTGTGGCAGGTGGCGCCGACAACCCGGGATGAGGGCCGCGACGTGCCCGGACACCACTCGGACGGCGTCAGGCGCGGCGGCCACGGGCGGAGGACGAGGCCCCGCCGAAGAGCCGGGCGAGCGCCCGGAAGGGCAGTGTCACGACGGTGGCGACGGCGCCGCCGATCTGGCGCAGGACGTCTGCGATGGCACGGAACACGTATTTCCCCTTTCCTCTCCCGGCCACGGCGGCCGGGACGGACTTCGTGACAGGCGTGTACCTCGTCAACGCTTCACCATGCGTGCCGCCGCCCTGACTCCCCGCCGACCGGGCGTGGCAGGAAAGGAGGGGAACTCGTCATTGCGGCCATGACCGGCCCCGCCAAGAATCGACCGCATGGCGCAGCGAACCGTGCTCGTCGTCCTCTTCGACGGCGTGCAGAGCCTCGATGTCACCGGCCCCGTGGAGGTCTTCGCGGGCGCCGAGAAGCACACGCCGGGCACATACCGGCTGTGCACCGCCTCCCTGGACGGCGCCCCGGTGCGCACCAGCAGCGGCCTGACCGTCGTACCGGACCGGGCCCTGGCCGGCGCGCCCGATCCGCACACGCTCCTCGTCCCCGGGGGACAGGGCACCCGGCGGCCCGGTCCGGGGCTGACCGACTGGCTGCGCCGGCACGGACCGCGCGCCGAGCGCCTGGTCTCCGTCTGCACGGGAGCGGCCCTGCTCGCCGGAGCCGGGCTGCTGGACGGCCGCCGCGCCACCACGCACTGGGCGTACTGCGACACGCTGGCCCGGAACCACCCGGCCGTCGAGGTCGACCCGGACCCCATCTACGTCCGCGACGGCCACGTCGCCACGTCCGCCGGGGTGACCTCGGGCATCGACCTGGCGCTCGCCCTGGTCGAGGAGGACCTGGGCCGGGAGGTCGCCCTCACCGTCGCCCGGCACCTGGTGGTGTTCCTGCGCCGGCCCGGGAGCCAGGCGCAGTTCAGCGCCCAGCTCGCCGCCCAGACCGCGCGCCGCGAGCCGCTGCGCGAGGTCCAGCAGTGGATCACCGAGCACCCCGACGACGATCTGACCGTCGAGGCGCTCGCGGCCCGCGCCGCCCTCTCCCCGCGCCACTTCGCCCGCGCCTTCCACGCCGAGACCGGCATGACCCCGGGCCGCTACGTCGACCGGGTACGCCTCGAACACGCCCGGCGTCTGCTGGAGGACACCGGTGACGGCGTCGAGGAGATCTCCCGGGCCAGCGGCTACGGCACCCCCGAGGCGATGCGCCGCGCCTTCGTCCGGGCCCTCGGCGCGTCACCGGCGGAGTACCGCCGCCGCTTCCGGCCCGCTCCCGCACCCACCCGCTCCTGAAAGGCCACCGATGCAGATCGCCATCGTCCTCTTCGACCGCTTCACCGCCCTCGACGCCGTGGGCCCGTACGAGACCCTCGGCCGCCTCCCGGACGCGGAGACCGTCTTCGTCGCCGAGCGGACCGGCCCCGTGCGCACCGACACCGGCGCGCTCGCGATGACCGCGGACCGGACCCTGGCCGAGGTACCGGACCCCGACATCGTCGTCGTCCCCGGCGGGCCCGGACAGACGCCCCAGATGGAGAACGGGACCCTGCTGGACTGGCTGCGCACCGCCGACGCGTCCAGCACCTGGACGACGTCCGTGTGCACCGGCTCCCTGCTGCTCGCCGCGGCCGGACTCCTGGACGGACGCCGAGCCACCTCCCACTGGCTGGCCCTGGAGCACCTGAGGCGGTTCGGCGCCGAGCCCACCGGGGAACGGGTGGTGACCGACGGCAAGTACGTCACCGCGGCCGGTGTCTCCTCCGGCATCGACATGGGACTCACCCTGCTCGGCCGGATCGCCGGTGACGAACACGCCCGGGCGGTCCAACTGCTCACCGAGTACGACCCGCAGCCGCCCTACGACGCGGGGTCCCCGCAGAAGGCGCCCGCGCACCTGGTCGAGGAGTTCCGGTCCAAGAGCCGCTTCATCCTGACGTAGCCGTGGTCCAGGTGAAGCGCGGCGGCCGGCGCTCCAGGAACGCGGCGACCCCCTCCGCGGTGTCGCCGCTTGTGCGCGCCTGCTCGTCCCAGTGGGCGTCGCGGTCGGTGCGCCCGTTCGCGAACTCCTTCGCCGCGGCCTGCGTCAGCTGCGAACGGGACGCCAGGATCCGGGTGAACTCCGCGACCCGCCCGTCCAGTCGGGCCTCGGGCAGCACCTCGTCGACCAGGCCGGTGCGCAGGGCCCGCTCGGCGTCGATCAACTCGCCCGAGAACAGCAGGTACTTGGCCGTGGCCGGACCCACCAGCGACACCAGCCGCCGGGTGGCGGACGCCGGGTAGACGATCCCGAGCTTCGCCGGAGTCACACCGAACCGCGCCCCCTGCTCCGCGAACCGCAGATCACAGGCCGCCGCCAACTGCGCCCCGCCGCCCACGCAGTGCCCCCGGACCGCCGCCACGGTCGGCTTGGGAAAGGCGGCGAGCGCCTCCTCCGCCGCGACGGCCAACTGCTGGGCCCGCAGCGGTGACCCCTGGAGCGTGGAGATGTCGGCCCCGGCGCAGAACGTCCCGCCCTCGCCGGTGAGCACCAGCACCCGCACCCCGGGGTCATCCGCCAGCGCGCCGAGCAGCGGCGGCAGAGCGGCCCACATCGCGGCCGTCATGGCGTTGCGCTTCGCCGGATGGCGGATGACGACCGTGGCGACCGAGTCGGCGACGCTGTGCAGCAGGCGGGGCTCCTCCATGCGCCGGATGCTATCCGCCCCGGTCGGCGCGCCGACCGGCGGGAGACCGCACGGCGTTACGACCGGCGGCCCCAGGGGACTAGGAGAGGGAACCGGACCGAGGAGGCACTCATGGCCAAGTCCGCCAAGCCCGCCAGGTCGGCCACGTCCGCGAAGCCCGCGCGGCCCCACGGCGAGGCGGCGAGACTGAGCCGCGGCTTCGGCTGGCTCGCCGTGCTCGGGGTGATCCTGGTCCTCGCGGGGCTGGTCGGCCTCGTCTACACCGGCGTCGCCACCCTGACCTCGATGCTGCTGTTCGGCTGGCTGCTGCTGATCGGCGGCGTGGTCGGACTGCTGCACGCGGTCCAGGCCCGGGACAGCAGCTTCTTCTGGCTCGGCGTGGTCGTCGCCGCCCTGAACATCGCGGCCGGCGCGGTGATCCTCCGCACGCCCGAGGCGGCGGCCGAGGCGCTGACCATGTTCGCCGCGCTGCTGTTCCTCACCGGCGGGGTGTTCCGGCTCGTGGGCAGCCTGGTGGTGCGCGGACCGCAGTTCGGCTGGACGCTCGTGCAGGGCGCCTTCGGCCTGCTCCTCGGCATCCTGGTGCTGGCCTCCTGGCCGAGCAGCAGCCAGTACGCCATCGGCACGTTCTTCTCCCTCGCCCTGCTCTTCGACGGGCTCGGCCTGATCGCCACCGGCTACGGCGGACGCCGGATCGTCGGCATGGTCTCCGGCCAGTTGGCCGGTGAGGAGGCCGCACGGAAGGCGGAGGAGGAGCCGCGGGGAACGGAGCCCTCGGCCACCAAACCCGTACAACCCGAATAGTTCGCCGACACGGCACAAGGCGGGCCGGAACAGTCCCGCAAGCGACGGTGTCATACGCCAACGGTCAGAACCGTTCGATATGCGCTGACTTGTGTTCAGCACTTCGGTGCGGAGCGGATCGGTACCAACACTCGACGTGTGGTGACAATCGAGCGCGAGGACGGCGACCGGACGATGGACGACCAAGGGCGCGGGCCCGGCCCACGCCCACAGAGCGCGGAAGGCCCCGGCGGGGCGGGGACCGCGGACCCGCTGCCGTACGAAGGCGTCTGGCGGTTCACCGCCCCGGCCGTCGACGCCTCGGTCCCACAGGCCCGCCACGCCGTGCGGGACCTGCTGCTGCGCCAGGGGGTGCCCGTCTCGGACGACGTGGTGCAGGGGTTGCTGCTGATCGTCTCGGAGCTGGTCACCAACGCCGTGCGGCACGCGGCGCTGCTGTCCCCGATGCTCGCCGTCGAGGTCGCCGTCGGCGCCGAGTGGATCCGGGTGTCCGTGGAGGACAACCACCCCTACCGCCCCACCGCCCTGGAGGCCGACCACGGCCGCACCGGCGGCCGGGGGCTGCTCCTGGTGCGCGAGATCACCCGCGAGGCGGGCGGGGCGTGCGACATCGAGCACACCGCGAGCGGCGGCAAGGTGATCTGGGTCGCCCTGCCGCTCAAACCCGCGCTGCTCTAGCCGGCGGCCGGTCTTCCGGTCACCAGCCGGCCGACGGCCCCGTCAGCTCCCGGACCGCCGGGCGGGCCGCGTCCAGGACGGTCATGAACCAGGACGAGAACGTGTCCCCCGCGTGCCGCTCCGCCAGCTCGTCCGGGGTCACGAACACCGCCGACGCCACCTCCGCCGGGTCCGGTCGCAGCGGGGACTGCACCATGCCGACGAAGAGGTGGTTGTACTCCTGCTCCACCAGCCCCGAGACCGGGTCCGGGTGGTTGTAGCGGACCGTGCCGGCCTCGGCGAGCAGGGAGGGCGACACCCCCAGCTCCTCGAACGTCCGCCGGGCCGCCGCCGCGAACGGCGCCTCACCGGGGTAGGGGTGACCGCAGCAGGTGTTCGACCACACACCGGGGGAGTGGTACTTGCCCAGCGCCCGCTGCTGGAGCAGCAGCCGCCCGCGCTCGTCGAACAGGAACACCGAGAACGCCCGGTGCAACTGCCCCGGTGGCTGATGGGCGGCCAGCTTCTCCGCGGTGCCGATCGTCACACCGTCCTCGTCGACCAGTTCCAGCAAAATCGCCTCTGCGGTGCCGTCCGACGCGCCGTGCGTCGCGGTGGCAGGTGTGATCGGCATACCCATCCTTCACTCGGTCTTCGCGCCCCAAGTCTGCCGCACGAATCCGGCACTCCCGGCACTCCGCCGCACGCCCGCATGTCCCGGGGAGGGCGCGGGAGACGGCCGGTGCCGGCCGGACACCGGAGGCGGACCCGGAAGGCGATCGTGCCCGCAGCGGCCGACGGGGAATCGTCCGCACCGGGAACCGTGGGCGGAAGGACGCCGCTGCGGGGGCGGAGGGGGCGTTCCCGCCGGACGGGCGCGCGCGTGGGCGTCCCCGGTGTCCGGTCGTGAGGGGGCCCGGTGTCCGGTCGCCTCAGTGGCAGAGCCGCGCCTCGTGCTCCGCGTGCCCGCCGGGCTCCAGCTGGAAGGTGCAGTGCTCCACGGCGAAGTGGTCGCCCAGACAGGCCTGCAGCTCGTGCAGCATCTTCTCGTGCCCGATGGCGTTCAGCGCCTCGGAGCTGACGACCACGTGCGCGGAGAGCACCGGCATCCCCGAGGTGATGGTCCAGGCGTGCAGATCGTGGACGTCCTGCACACCGTCCGTGGCCAGGATGTGCGCGCGCACCTGGGCCATGTCGACGCCCTTGGGCGCCGCCTCCAGCAGCACGTCCAGGGTCTCGCGCAGCAGCTTCCAGGTACGGGGCACGATCATCAGCGCGATCACCAGGGAGGCGGCCGGGTCGGCGGCCGTCCAGCCGGTGGTCAGGATCACCAGCGCGGACACGATCACCGCGACCGAGCCGAGCGCGTCCGCCGCCACCTCCAGGAAGGCGCCGCGCACGTTCAGGCTCTCCTTCTGCCCGCGCATCAGCAGCGTCAGCGACACCAGGTTGGCGACCAGACCGATCACGCCGAACACCATCGCCAGGCCGCCCTCGGTGTCGGCCGGGGTGATGAACCGCTGGACCGCCTCGTACAGCACGTAGCCGCCGACGCCGAGCAGCAGCAGGCAGTTGGCCAGCGCGGCCAGGATCTCCGCGCGGGCGTAGCCGAAGGTGCGGCGCTCGCTCGGCGGGCGGTTCGCGAAGTGGATCGCGAGCAGTGCCATGCCCAGGCCCACGGCGTCCGTCGCCATGTGGGCCGCGTCCGCGACCAGGGCGAGCGAGTCGGCCAGCAGGCCGCCGACGATCTGGATCACCACGACACCGAGCGTGATGGCCAGCGCCCCCCGCAGCCTGCCGCGGTACGCCGCGCTCGCGGTGCCGCCGGCGGGCGCACCGTGCGCATGCCCGTGATCGTGCCCAGTCCCCATGAAAGCCGCCCTTCCGTGACCTGTCCGGATCACAGTGAACTACGGGTGGGGGGTATCCGGCAACGCGGCACTGAACACCGTTGTCATGTGCCCTGACCTGCGGAAACGCTGCGCAGGTCAGGGGTGTGCGGGCCCCGGAGCAGGTCGGTTCCCGCGGTGCAGCAGCCAGCCCCGCCAGGCCGAGTCGACCATCTCGTGCACCGAGCGCCGGGCGGTCCAGCCGAGGTGTTCGGCCGCCCGGGCGGCCGACGCCACCGCGCGGGGGGCGTCACCGGGACGGCGGCCCTCGACGAGCGGGGCACGGGTGTCGCCGGTGACCTCGCCGATGACCGCGATCAGCTCGCGCACCGAGACGCCCTCGCCGCGGCCGATGTTCACCGTCAGGTCGCCGGTGAGGTCCCCGCCGGACAGCCGGCGGGCCGCCGCCAGGTGGGCGTCCGCCAGATCGGCCACGTGGATGTAGTCACGGACGCAGGTGCCGTCCGGGGTCGGATAGTCGTCGCCGAAGATCCGCGGGGCCTCGTCCCGGGTGAGCCGGTCGAAGACCATCGGCACGATGTTGAAGACGCCGGTGTCGGCCAGTTCCGGCGCCGCCGCCCCCGCCACGTTGAAGTAGCGCAGGCACACCGTGGCGATGCCGTGCGCCCGGCCCGCCGCCCGCACCAGCCACTCGCCGGCCAGCTTGGTCTCGCCGTAGGGGTTCACCGGGGCGCAGGGCGTGTCCTCCGTGATGAGGTCCACACCGGGGTCGCCGTACACGGCCGCGGAGGAGGAGAACACGAAGCGTTCGATCCCGGCCTCCGCGACGGCGTCCAGGAGCGTCGCGAGGCCGCCCACGTTCTCCCGGTAGTAGCGGGTCGGCTGCGCCACGGACTCGGCGACCTGCTTGCGCGCGGCGAGATGCACGACCCCCGTCACCCCGTGCTCCGCGCACACCCGCTTCAGCAGCTCGCCGTCCAGCGACGAGCCCCTGACCAGCGGGACGTCGGCGGGCAGCCGCGCGGGTACCCCGGCCGAGAGGTCGTCCAGCGCGACGACGCGCTCCCCGGCATCGGTCATGGCCCGCGCCACGTGTGCCCCGATGTAACCGGCTCCGCCGGTGATCAGCCATGTCATGGTCGCCCACCCTATGCCGAGCGGGCCGGGCGGTCCGCAATGCCCGGCATGGGATCGAATGCCCTTTCCGGGGGCGCGGTTTGTGGGGCGGGCCCCGCATCCCCGATGATGATCGCGGCAGTGGCGTGGGCGAACCGCGTCGATCCAGCCGTCGAACGGGCGGTGAACACGCGCTTCCTGGCATCCGATAGCCTCTGCCGACATGCCGCCCGGAGGCCCCCGCACGGGCGCCCCATCATGTACACGACCGGCGTGGACGCGTCGGCCCCCAGGGAGTGAGTTCGGTTGTCGACCGCCATCCTCACCGGTCAGCCGGTTCCCGGTTCGTCACTCGAGGGCGATCTGCGCTCCCTCGGCTTCGACGTACGGACCGCGTCCGGCACCGCCGAGGTCGAGACCCTGCTCGCCGAGGTGCCGGCGGGGGAGCGGGTCGCGGTGGTCGACGCCCGGTTCGTGGGCCACGTGCACGCGCTGCGCCTCGGCCTCACCGACCCCCGCTTCGAGCTCGCCGCGATCCCGGGCGCCGTCACCGCCCGGCCGGCCGGCCGCCGGGCCCTGACCCGCGCACTGACCCGCGAGAGCTCCGCGACCGGCGGCACCGTCCTCGTCGACAGCCTCGCCGACCGCATCGTCGGCGCCCTCGACGCCGACGGCGCCGACGTGCACCGTCCCGAGCTCGGCAGCCTCGTCGCCACCGTCCCCGCCGACCCGCAGGCCCGCAACGAGGCCCGGCAGGCCGTCGCCGCCGTCGACGACGAGGCCGTCCGCCTGAAGTCGGCGGTCAAGGCCCGCGACGGCTTCTTCACCACCTACTTCATCAGCCCGTACTCCCGCTACGTCGCCCGCTGGTGCGCCCGCCGGGGCCTCACCCCCAACCAGGTCACCACCGCCTCGCTGCTCACCGCGCTCATAGCGGCCGGCTGCGCCGCCACCGGCACCCGCGGCGGCTTCGTCGCCGCCGGCGTGCTGCTCATCGCCTCCTTCGTGCTGGACTGCACCGACGGCCAGCTCGCCCGCTACTCCCTGCAGTACTCCACCCTCGGCGCCTGGCTCGACGCCACCTTCGACCGTGCCAAGGAGTACGCCTACTACGCCGGCCTCGCGCTCGGTGCCGCCCGCGGGGGCGACGACGTGTGGGCCCTCGCGCTCGGCGCGATGGTCCTGCAGACCTGCCGGCACGTCGTGGACTTCTCCTTCAACGAGGCCAACCACGACGCGACCGCCAACACCAGCCCCACCGCCGCCCTCTCCGACAAGCTCGACAGCGTCGGCTGGACGGTCTGGGTGCGCCGCATGATCGTCCTGCCGATCGGCGAACGCTGGGCGATGATCGCCGTCCTCACGGCCCTCACCACCCCCCGGATCACCTTCTACGCCCTGCTCGCCGGCTGCGCCTTCGCGGCCACGTACACCACGGCGGGCCGCGTCCTGCGCTCGCTGACCCGCAAGGCCCGCCGCACCGACCGGGCGGCGAAGGCGCTGGCCGACCTCGCCGACTCCGGCCCGCTCGCCGAGGGCCTCGCGAGGGCGCTGAAGACCCCCGCACGCCGGCTGCCCGGCGTCGCCGTCCCCGCCGTCGCCCTGCTCGGTGGCCTCGCCGTCGTCGCCACGGCCGTGCTCACCGGCTTCGGCGGCCCGTGGACGATCGCCGCCGCCTGCGCCCACGTCCTGACCTCCGCCCTGGCCGTCGCCCGCCCCCTCAAGGGCGCCCTCGACTGGCTCGTCCCCCCCTTCTTCCGCGCCGCCGAGTACGGCACCGTCCTGGCACTGGCGGCCGACGCGGACGTGAACGGAGCGCTTCCCGCGGCCTACGGGCTGGTGGCCGCGGTCGCCTACCATCACTACGACACGGTCTACCGCATCCGCGGCGACGCGGGCGCGCCCCCGCACTGGCTGGTGCGGGTGACCGGGGGGCACGAGGGCCGCGTCCTGGTGGTCGCCGTACTGGCGGCCCTGCTCACCGCCCCGCAGTTCACGGTCGCGCTCACGGTGCTCGCCGTGGCCGTGGCCCTGCTGGTGCTCGCCGAGAGCATCCGCTTCTGGGTGGCCGCCCACCGGGGTGGCGCGCCCGCCGTACACGATGAAGGAGAACCCGCATGATCGGCCTCGTGCTGGCGGCCGGCGCCGGACGGCGTCTGCGTCCCTACACCGACAGCCTGCCCAAGGCGCTGGTGCCGGTGGGGCCCGCGGGCATAGAGGGCGAACCGACGGTTCTCGATCTCACCCTCGGCAACTTCGCCGAGATCGGCCTGACCGAGGCCGCGGTCATCGTCGGCTACCGCAAGGAGGCCGTGTACGAGCGCAAGGCGGCCCTGGAGAAGAAGTACGGCCTCAAGCTCACCCTCATCGACAACGACAAGGCCGAGGAGTGGAACAACGCCTACTCCCTGTGGTGCGGCCGTGACGCCCTCAAGGACGGCGTGATCCTCGCCAACGGCGACACCGTGCACCCGGTCTCCGTCGAGAAGACGCTGCTCGCCGCCCGCGGCGACGGCAAGAGGATCATCCTCGCCCTCGACACGGTCAAGCAGCTCGCCGACGAGGAGATGAAGGTCGTCGTCGACCCCGGCAAGGGCATGACGAGGATCACCAAGCTGATGGACCCCGCCGAGGCCACCGGCGAGTACATCGGCGTCACCCTCATCGAGGGCGACGCCGCCCCCGAGCTCGCCGACGCGCTGAGGACCGTGTGGGAGACCGACCCGCAGCAGTTCTACGAGCACGGCTACCAGGAACTCGTGAACCGCGGCTTCCGGATCGACGTGGCGCCGATCGGCGACGTCAAGTGGGTGGAGATCGACAACCACGACGATCTCGCCCGCGGACGGGAGATCGCGTGCCAGTACTGACCCGGCTCATCCCCTCCCCGCTCGTCGTCGACATCCGCCCCGGCGCCCTCGACGACCTGGGCTGCGTCCTCGCCGACGAGCGCATCTCGCACTCCGGCCGCCTCGCCGTCGCCGTCAGCGGCGGCTCCGGCGCCAGGCTGCGCGAGCGCATCACCCCCTCGCTGCCCGGCGCCACCTGGTACGAGGTCGGCGGCGGCACCCTCGACGACGCGGTCCGGCTGGCGAGCGACATAAAGGCCGGCCACTACGACGCGGTCGTCGGCCTCGGCGGCGGCAAGATCATCGACTGCGCCAAGTTCGCCGCGGCACGCGTCGGCCTGCCCCTGGTCGCCGTCCCGACGAACCTCGCGCACGACGGCCTGTGCTCCCCGGTCGCCACCCTCGACAACGACGCGGGCCGCGGCTCCTACGGCGTGCCGAACCCGATCGCGGTCGTCATCGACCTCGACGTCATCCGCGAGGCCCCGGTGCGCTTCGTGCGCGCCGGCATCGGCGACGCCGTCTCCAACATCTCCGCCATCGCGGACTGGGAGCTGGCCAACCGGGTCAAGGGCGAGCGGATCGACGGCCTCGCCGCCGCCATGGCCCGCCAGGCCGGCGAGGCCGTGCTCCGCCACCCCGGCGGCATCGGGGACAACGACTTCCTCCAGGTGCTCGCCGAGGCACTGGTGCTCAGCGGCATCGCCATGTCGGTCTCCGGTGACTCGCGGCCGTCCTCCGGGGCCTGCCACGAGATCAACCACGCCTTCGACCTGCTCTTCCCCAAGCGCGCCGCCGCCCACGGCGAGCAGTGCGGACTGGGCGCGGCCTTCGCGATGTATCTGCGGGGGGCGCACGAGGAGTCGGCGTACATGGCCGAGGTACTGCGCCGGCACGGGCTGCCGGTGCTGCCGGAGGAGATCGGATTCACGCCGGACGAGTTCGTCCGGGTCGTCGAGTTCGCCCCGGAGACCCGGCCCGGCCGCTACACGATCCTCGAGCATCTCGACCTGAAGACCGAACAGATCAAGGACATCTACGCCGACTATGTCAAGGCCATCGGTAGCTGAACTCCGTCCGGTCGTGCACCCCCCGGGGGTCAAGGACCGGCGCAGCGGTGAGCACTGGATGGGACGCCTCTACATGCGAGAGGTGTCCCTGCGGGTGGACCGCTACCTGGTGAACACCAGGGTCACGCCCAACCAGCTCACGTACCTGATGACCGTCTTCGGCGTCCTCGCGGCCCCGGCGCTGCTGGTGCCGGGGATCGCGGGGGCCGTCCTCGGCGTGGTCATGGTCCAGCTGTATCTGCTGCTGGACTGCGTCGACGGCGAGATCGCGCGCTGGAAGAAGCAGTACTCGCTCGGCGGCGTCTACCTCGACCGGGTCGGCGCCTACCTGTGCGACGCCGCCGTCCTGGTCGGGCTCGGGCTGCGCGCCGCCGACCCGTGGGGGTCCGGGCGCATCGACTGGCTCTGGGCCTTCCTCGGCACCCTGGCCGCGCTCGGCGCGATCCTGGTCAAGGCCGAGACCGACCTCGTCGGTGTCGCCCGCCACCAGGGCGGACTGCCGCCCGTGAAGGAGGCCGCGTCCGAGCCGCGCTCCTCCGGCATGGCCCTGGCCCGCCGGGCCGCCGCCGCGCTCAAGTTCCACCGGCTGATCCTCGGCATCGAGGCGTCCCTGCTGATCCTGGTCCTCGCGATAGCGGACGCGGTCCGGGGCGACCTGTTCTTCACCCGGCTCGGCACCGCCGTCCTCGCCGGCATCGCCCTGCTGCAGACCCTGCTGCACCTGGTGTCCATCCTCGCGTCCAGCAGGCTGAAGTGAGCGCCCGCATGAAGGTCGGCGCGGTGATCATCACCATGGGCAACCGCCCCGACGAGCTGCGCGCCCTGCTCGACTCGGTCGCCAAGCAGGACGGCGACCCGGTCCAGGTCGTCGTGGTCGGCAACGGCTCGCCCGTCCCCGACGTGACGGAGTTCTCGTCGGTCGTGCGGACCATCGAGCTGCCGGAGAACCTCGGCATCCCCGGCGGCCGCAACGTCGGCATCGAGGCCTTCGGCCCCGGCGGACGGGACGTCGACATCCTGCTGTTCCTCGACGACGACGGTCTGCTGGCGCGCCACGACACCGCCGAGCTGTGCCGCGAGGCCTTCGCGGCCGACCCGAGGCTCGGCATCATCAGCTTCCGCATCGCCGACCCGGAGACCGGCGTCACCCAGCGCCGCCACGTGCCCCGGCTGCGCGCCTCCGACCCGATGCGCTCCTCCCGCGTGACCACCTTCCTCGGCGGTGCCAACGCCGTACGCACCCAGGTCTTCGCCGAGGTCGGCGGACTGCCGGACGCGTTCTTCTACGCCCATGAGGAGACCGATCTGGCCTGGCGGGCGCTCGACGCGGGCTGGATGATCGACTACCGGGCGGACATGGTGCTGTACCACCCGACCACCGCCCCCTCGCGGCACGCGGTGTACCACCGCATGGTCGCCCGCAACCGCGTCTGGCTGGCCCGCCGCAACCTCCCCGCGCTCCTGGTCCCGGTCTATCTGGGCGTCTGGATGCTCCTCACTCTTGTGCGCCGCCCCTCGCGTCCCGCCCTGAAGGCGTGGTTCGGTGGATTCAGGGAGGGCTGGGCCACCCCCTGCGGACCCCGCCGGCCCATGAGGTGGCGTACGGTGTGGCGGCTGACCCGACTGGGCCGGCCCCCCGTCATCTGACAAGCTCGTATCCGGGAACATCGGGGCCGTACCCAGGCTCCCCGGCTCATGCCAGGCCCGCACAGGCCACGCATCTCGAAGACGAAAGTTTTCCACCAGTGAGTGAGACAACGCACGACGGCACGGTCGCGGTGAGCCCGCCCGTTCCGCCCGACGAGGGCCTCACGGCGGCCCAGCTCGCCGCCAAGTACGGCCTCACGGTCAGCGGTGCCCGGCCGTCCCTCGTCGAGTACGTCCGTCAGCTCTGGGGACGGCGGCACTTCATCGTCGCCTTCTCGCAGGCGAAGCTGACCGCCCAGTACAGCCAGGCCAAGCT
>NZ_JAPSKQ010000010.1:0-26732 GCF_031181555.1 Streptomyces sp.
GTGCGGACGCCGCGGTCCTGCGCCGCGCGGACCAGCCGCAGATAGCGGCGCGCCTCGCCGTCGTAGAGGATGCCGCCGCCGCCCAGCACCAGCAGGTCCAGACCGGACAGCACCTCGAGTACGGGGCTCCGGGCGACGCCCTCCCAGTCCACCACCTCGTCGGCGTCGTCGTGATGGGCCCGGGTGTGTTCGGCGTTCCGGCTGAAGACGACGAGCCGGGCGTCCGGACGATGCCTCCGCAGGCAGTCCAGCACGCAGGCGAGGATGGACTCGTCACCGATGTTGAAACCGCCGTAGGAACCGAGGACACCGATGCGCAGGCCCACCGGGCCGGGGAACGGGTGCGGATGCTGGGCGGCTCTGGTCATCCGCGCGCTCCCGTCGCGTCGGGGTCGGTGGGCACAGGGGGTCGGTCCCGGATGCCGCCGCCGCACACGGTCCGCGGAGGCGGCCGGATCCGTACGTGCGGGGTGCCCCCGCGCAACCGCGGCAAACCCGGGCGCAGGCGGTGCAACCGCGCCCGCCGCCGGCGCGGTGGGGGGAGCGGGCCGCACGACGAGCTCGGCGCCGAGGCGGTGTGCGGGGGCGCAGCGCCCACATCGGGGACGCGCGGGCCACCGGCATGGCCGGCGCGGGGACGGTCGACGTCGGGCAGCTCGTCCGTGAGCGCCGTCCGGCCGGTGACGTGGTGCCGGTGGGGTTCGGACCGTACGAGGGCACCGTGATGGCCGCGGACTTCCGGGGCGCGCGCCCCCGTGTCATGCGCGTCCCGCCGGCCCGTCCGGGCAGCCCGGAACACCGCCTCCACCAGGCGCCGCCCGGCCGGGACGCGCTGTTCTGCTCCCCGCCCGCCGGCACGCCCCGGGGCCGGCCGCCGACGGGGACCGGGAAGGGTTCGGGCAGGTGAGCGACCACCGTGCCATCGGCGTCGTCCGCCGCCCGTCCCGGGAGCGCTGGGGCAACGAGGAGGGGACCTGGCCCACCGGCGTGTGACCGCGGTGCGCTCCGCAGCCGCGCGTCGGCCGCCGTTCGGCAGCGCTCGGCCCTCGCGCGGGAAGGATCAAAGGAACGTCACCGTTCGGTCACACATAGGGCGTGTCTTCGTCGTCCGCCGCTCCCCGTCCGTTGGCCCGCGCGGTAAGTGGGTACCCACGGGCCATGCGGATCAGCGTGGTGGACGTCGGATCGAAGACCGTCAGACTCGTCGTGGCGGACGCGGAGGGCGGGGTGCCGCTGCCGGTGCACACGGCCAAGTGGCCGATCCGGCTGTCCGAGCAGATCGTGCCCGGGGGCCCGGTGCCGGAACAGGCCGTGGAGCGGCTGGTCGACGCCGTGGGAGCGGCGAACCGTACCGCCGCGCGGTGGGGTGCGTCCGGGCCCCTGGCGTTCGCGACGGCCGTGGTGCGCGGCGCGCCGAACCGGCAGGAGGTGCTGCGCACGGTCCGGGCCCGGACGGGCGTCGAGCTGTGCACCCTGCCGGGCGAGGTCGAGGCCGAGCTCACCTTCCTCGGGGCGCGCCGCTGGATGGGCTGGCGCTCCGGGCCGCTCGCGCTGCTGGACATCGGCGGGGGTTCGCTGGAGGTGGCCTTCGGGCGCGGCCGGCTGCCCGACTTCGTGGCCTCGCTGCCGCTGGGCGCGGGCCGGCTGACCCACGAGTACTTCGAGGACCGGGACCCGCCCTCTCCGGAGCAGGTGCGGGCGCTGCGCCGCAGGGTCCGCCACCAGCTGCGGGACGTGGCGGCGCGGATCCGCTGGGAGGGACCGCGCACGGCGGTCGCCACCTCCCGCACCTTCCAGCAGCTGGGGCGGCTGTGCGGGGCCGCGCCCGGGCGGCACGGGCCGTTCGTGGAGCGGGAGTTGTCCTGCGCCGACCTGCGGGGGGCGATCGACCGGCTGGCCGCGCTGCCCGCGGCCGAGCGCGCCCGACTGCCCGGCATCTCCGCCCCGCGCGCCGCGCAGAGCCTGGCCGGCGCGGTCGTGGCGCACACGGCGATGAAGCTGACCGGGCTCCGGACGGTGACCATCTGCCCCTGGGCGCTGCGCGAGGGGGTGCTGCTGCGCCACATCGAGGACGGACCGTCCTGGTGGGCGGAGATCACCCGTCTCAACGAGAAGGAGACGGCCCCCGCCGATCCCGTACCGCTGCGCGTCGCCGCCGCGCGCAGCCGGGTCCGACCGTGAACGCACGGCGGACGTACTGACGAGTGACGAGTACCGACGCGTACCGACGAAGGGAGACACCTGTGCCCGAGCAGGACGACCGCAAGGAGCCCCGGACGGCCGTCGAGGAGGTGCTGCGCGAGGTCGAGGAGGCCGAGCGCCGCACCCGGGAGGAGTCCGCCGAACGCCGTCGCCACCGGGGTGAGGCCGGGGATGCCATCACGCCCAACCCCGAGGCGCAGGAGGAGTCCCGGGGGGACTGACGGACGTCCGGGCTACTGCGGCGGCGGCCCGAGCGGCCGCGCCGCCAGGGCCCGTGCCACCCCCAGCAGGTTGGCGGCCATGGCGCGGGCGGTCTTCCGTGACCAGTCGTGGCCGCTCCCGCCCTCGAGGAAGCCGGGCCCCGGTCCGGGGCCCTGGTTCCGGTAGGTCCACGCCTGGCCGGGGATCGTGTAGCCGATGTCCTGCGGGCCGCCCGTGATTTCGCTGATCACATGGTGGGCGCCGTCCTCGTTGCCGGTGACGACGACGCCCGCGACCCGGTTGCAGGCGACCGGCCGGCCCTCGTCGTCCGTCTCGGAGAGCATGGCGTCCATCCGCTCCAGGACCCGCTTGGCCACCGACGACGGCTGTCCGAGCCAGGTCGGCGAGGCGATGACGAGGATCTCGGACGCGCGGATCTTCGCGTGGATCTCCGGCCAGGCGTCCCCCTCGTGCACGGCCTCGCTGACCACGCCCGGGCGATGTCCAGGTCCACCGCGCGGACGACGTCGACCTCCACGCCGTCCTTCCCCAGCTGCTCGGTGACGGTACGGAAGAGCGCCTCGGTGTGGGAGGTCTCCGGTGACTTCTTGAGGGTGCAGTTGATCACGAGTGCCTTCATACCGGAACAAAACACCCCGGGGCGGGCGTCCGGGCGGGCGGGGTGACCCGGCGCGGCCCGGGTACCCGAAGCACATGGACCACCTGCGCGAAGAACCCCGGCTGCCCGCACCGCGCGGCCCCCTCAGCGCCGCCGTCGAGGAGTACCTGCGGGGCACCGGCCCGCTGCCCACGCCCGGGCAGGCGGCCGCCGCCCCCGTGTACGGCGACGATCTCCAGCTCGCCCTGTACCTGTGCTACGAACTGCACTACCGCGGTTTCGCGGGCGTGGCGCCCGACCTCGAATGGGACCCGGAGCTGCTGCGGACCCGTGCCGTCCTGGAGGACCGCTTCCTCGCCGCCCTGCGCGCGGACGCCCCGCGGCACGACGGCGTCGACGACGCGCTCGCCGAGATCCTGGTGGAGCCGGTGGACGGCACCGGTGTCAGTCACTTCCTGCGGGACAAGGGCGAGCTGTGGCACGTACGCGAGTACGCCGCGCAGCGGTCGCTGTACCACCTGAAGGAGGCCGATCCGCACGCCTGGGTGCTGCCCCGGCTGCGCGGACGCGCCAAGGCGGCGATGGCGGCGGTGGAGTTCGACGAGTACGGCGGCGGCCGCCCCGACCGGGTGCACGCCCGCCTGTTCGCCGACCTGATGACGGACCTGGGCCTGGACACCACGTACGGCCGCTACCTGGACGCCGCGTGCGCCGAGCTCCTGGTCACGGTGAACCTCATGTCGCTCTTCGGGCTGCACCGCTCCCTCAGGGGCGCTCTGGTGGGCCACTTCGCGGCGGTCGAGATCACCTCCTCACCGGGTTCCCGGCGGCTCGCCGAGGCGATGCGCCGCACGGGCGCGGGGCCGGCCGCCGAGCACTTCTACGACGAGCACGTGGAGGCGGACGCGGTGCACGAGCAGGTGGTCCGCCACGACGTCATCGGCGGTCTGCTGGAGGACGAGCCGCACCTCGCCCCGGACATCGCCTTCGGCGTCGACGCCACGGTGTTCGCGGAGGACCGGCTCGGCGACCGGCTGCTCTCCGACTGGCACGCGGGCCGTTCGTCGCTGCGTACGCCCCTGGCTCGGGAGTTCACCCATGTCTCCTGAGCACGGGGGTACCCGGACGTTCGTGAATCCTTTGACACCCCCGGGCGTGTACGCCCCTCAGGAGGACACCGAGCTGCTGATCGGCGCCCTGTCCGACGAGCCGGTCCCGCCGGGCGCGGACGTTCTCGACGTGGGGACCGGGTCCGGCGCCCTCGCACTGGAGGCCGCCCGGCGCGGTACGCGCGTGACCGCGGTCGACGTCTCGTGGCGGGCGGCGTGCGCCGCACGGCTGAACGCGCTGATGGCCGGGGTTCCGGTGCGGGTGCGGCGCGGGAACCTGTTCGACCCGGTGCGGGGCGAGTCGTTCGACCTGATCCTCACCAATCCCCCGTACGTCCCGGCGCCCGGCGGGGAGAGGCCGCCGCGCGGCGCGGCCCGGGCCTGGGACGCGGGTGGCGACGGGCGGCTCGTGCTGGACCGGATCTGCCGGGAGGCACCGGCGCTGCTGCGGCCCGGCGGCGTGCTGCTGCTCGTGCAGTCCGCGCTCAGCGGTCCCGAGCTGACGCTCGGTCACCTGCGGGAGGCCGGGATGAAGGCCGCGGTGACGCGGCGCCGGCACATCGCGTTCGGTCCGGTGCTGCGGGCCAGGGAGCACTGGCTGCGGGAGCAGGGGCTGCTGCCGCCGGCCGAGAACGCCGAGAACAAGGAAGAGCTGGTGGTGGTCCGTGCCGAATTCCCCGTCTGACGCCCCGCGTCGCCTCACCGTCCGGCGCAAGGGCCCGCTGCTGGTGGAGGGGCCGGTGGAGGTGGAGCTGGAGGACGGCACGATCGTGTCCTCCGACCGCTTCCGCGTGGCGCTGTGCACCTGTCGCCGCAGTCGGCGCCATCCGTGGTGCGACACCAGCCACCGGGACCGCACCCGGGAGTCCGGGGAGTCCTGAGGTCTCCCGACGGCGGCGGGCGGCCGTGACGTCGTGAGGCTCCGGAAGGCCGGCGGGCGGCCCCACTCCGCCCGCCGGCCTCCTTGCGCGGGATCGCACGCTCCGCGAGAGGGCTCGCACTCCCCAATCTGCGGGCCGCCGCGCGGTCACGGGAACCGTGCGATCCCGGTCTCAGAACGCGAAGACGCTCGAACCGTGAGCGTTCATCACGCACTCGTTGGAGAAGACCCGCTCGTAGGAGACGCGCTCCCCCCGCCACACCCCGGCCACGGTGACGACCACCGGGTCGTACTCCTTGGTGCAGAAGACGCCCTCTCGCATCGTCAGGGCGTCGAGGTCACCATCGACGCCGTTCAGCTCCGCGCAGGCCGACGCGGCGGCCGGGTGGGTGCCCGAGGGGCCGGGGGCGCAGGTCAAGGTGGCCGCGCGTTCCGGCGCGGCGGTCATCGCGCTCTCGCCGTGGCCCATGGTGAGCACCAGGGCCGACGGGGCGTAGAGCGCGGAGGGGGCACTTCCCGGGGCGGCCAGCGCGGCCCCGGTCAGGGGTGCGCAGACGGCGGCGGCCGTGAGGCCGAGGGTGATGGCCCAGCGCGCGGTGTTCCGCATTGTGTGCATCCTTCCGCTCGTGTCGACGAGTCGCCGGCTCGTGCTCGGTCGGTGCCGAACCGGCGAGCGGGAGTCTGCCGAGTCCGCGACGGAAACTCATCTCGACCGTGCGCATTTCAGTAACCTTGCGTGTTGAATCAGTGGCGGGAAGTCACGGAAGATGTGAACGTCGCCCCTGTAACCGCACGGCCGCCGGACGCGCGAAGTGGCCAGATGGCCGAATACCGGCCGCTCCTTAATCGGCCTGAAACATTCCGATTCCGCTGTCGGCGGACCGTTCCGCAGCCCCTTGTGTTCATGAAAGGCGCGAGTAATCGTCATTACATGATTACCAGCGAGCAACGAGAACGACTGCGGGGCTGGTTCGCGGGCCGGCTCCCCGACGATCTCTTCGAGGAACTGATCGAGGTCACGGTCGACCGCGAGGAGATCACGGTGATCGGCCGCGTCCCCGGACCCCGGCCGGCCCGGGACGCCTCGCCGGCCGAGCGGGAGGCGACGGTCGAGGGCCGGATCCAGGAGTTCCGGGAACGCACCCGGGAGGCCCGGATGTCGGTCGCCCGGGACGCCGAGCACCGCTTCGGCCGGAAGGTCTCCTGGGGCGTGGAGTGCGACGGTCGCCGCGCCCTGTTCACCCATGTGGCCGCGCCCGTCATGACCCGGCTGCGCCAGCCGGAGCGCCAGGTCCTCGACACCCTCATCGCCGGCGGGGTGGCCCGCAGCCGCAGCGACGCGCTGGCCTGGTGCGTCCGCCTGGTCCAGCGGCACACCGACGACTGGCTCACCGAACTGCGCGAGTCCCTCGAACACGTGCAGCGGGTGCGGGCCCAGGGCCCGGACGCCGGGCCGGAGGAGGAGGCGTCCGCCGCCGACGGTGGGTGAACGGCGTTGTCAGTGACACGCCTTACCGTGCCGGGCATGACTGATTTCGTGTTGGTGGCCGGTACCTGGCTCGGGGCGTGGGCGTGGGACGAGGTGGCCGCCGAACTGCGCGCGGCCGGGCACGAGGCGCATCCGCTGACGCTGTCCGGCCTCGCGGAGAAGCAGGGTCTGCCGGCGGGACAGCAGACCCACGTCCAGGACGTCGTGGACGAGGTGGAGCGGCTCGACCTGCGCGACGTCGTCCTCGTCGGGCACAGCTACTCCGGCGTGCCGGTCGGCCAGGCGGCCCAGCGGATCGGTGACCGGCTCCGGCGTGTGGTGTTCGTCGACGCGAACGTGCCGGTCGACGGCGAGCCGGACCTCGCGGGCTGGCCCAGCGACCACGTCCGGCGGGCGATCGAGGCCAACGACGGCTTCTGGCCGCCCCTGGAGGCGGACGACTACGCGGGCCAGGGCCTGACGGACGAGCAGACAGCCCGCATCGTGGCCGGATCGACCCCGCACCCGGGCGCCACGCTCACCGAACCGGCCGTCCTCACGGGTCCGCTCGGCGCGCTGCCGACGACGTACGTCAAGTGCCTGCTGGACGGCGACGAGCCCCTGCCCGCCGCGGCGAAGCTGCTGGAGAGCGAGGACTGGGAGCTGGTGACGACGGACACCGGCCACTGGCCGATGTTCTCCCGGCCCCGCGAACTGGCCCGGATCCTGCACGAGGCGGCCGCCGACCGCTGACCTCCCGGTCGCCCGGCGCTGGACGGATCCGCACGTACTCGCCAGTATGCGTCGGGACGGCGCGGCTCGACAGGACGGGGCGGGACGGATGGCGAAGCACTGGGCGGACTTCCAGTACGAGATCTACCTGAACGGGATGACGGGTGCCGTGCCCCGGCTGCCCACGGATCTGACCCGGCTGGAGGAGCTGACCGAACAGCGGCTCGGACCGGGCCCGGTCGGCTATGTGGCGGGCGGCGCGGGAGACGGCAGCACGGCCCGTGCCAACCGGGCCGCGCTCGAACGTCGCCGGATCGTCCCGCGCATGCTGCGGAACGTGCACGAACGCGACCTGTCGGTGGAGGTGCTGGGCCGCGCGCTGCCGGCGCCACTGGCACTGGCGCCGGTCGGAGTGCTGTCGATCATGCACCCGGACGCCGAGTCCGCCGCCGCCCGGGCCGCCGCCGCGCAGGGCGTTCCGTTCGTCCTGTCCTCCGCCTCCAGCACCCCGATGGAGCAGGTCGCCGAGGCGATGGGCGACGCGGAGCGCTGGTTCCAGCTGTACTGGCCGAAGGACCCGGAGGTGGCCCGGAGCTTCCTGGGCCGGGCGAAGGCCGCCGGGTTCACGGTGCTCGTCGTCACCCTGGACACTCCCCTGCTGTCCTGGCGGCCGCGCGATCTGGACCAGGCGTACCTGCCGTTCCTGCGCGGGGTGGGCACCGCCAACTACTTCTCGGACCCGGCCTTCCGGGCGGGGCTGGCCAAGCCGGTGCACGAGGACCCGGACGCGGCGGTGGTGCACTTCGTCGGCATGTTCGCCGACCCGGCCAAGACCTGGCCGGACCTGGCGTTCCTGCGGGAGAACTGGGACGGCCCGATCGTCCTCAAGGGCGTGCTGCACCCGGACGACGCCCGGCTCGCCGCCGACGCCGGGATGGACGGCGTGGTGGTGTCCAACCACGGCGGCCGCCAGGTGGCCGGGGCGATCGCGGCGGCGGACGCGCTGCCCCGCGTGGCTCAGGCCGTCGGCGACCGGCTCACCGTGTTGTTCGACAGCGGGGTGCGCACCGGCGACGACGTCTTCAAGGCCCTCGCCCTGGGCGCGCGGGCGGTGCTGCTGGGCCGGCCGTACGTGTACGGGCTCGGGCTCGACGGGCAGGCCGGTGTGGAGCATGTGATCCGCTGCCTGCTCGCCGAACTGGACCTCACCCTCGCCCTGTCGGGGCATGCCGGGCCGTCCACGGTCGGGCCCGCCGACCTCGTGGAGGGGACCGCCTGACGCGCCTGGGCCGGTCGCCGGGGCGGGCGGGCAGCCGTCGCCCCCGCCCCGGCGGACGGCTCACATCACCGGACGGGTCAGCTCCGCGTGGCGCGCGGCCGGTGTCCCGGTGCCGCTGATCGACAGGGAGCCCTCGGCGGCCCGTACCGGCTCGGCCGCCCAGCGCTGGTCCGCGGTCCGGCCGCGCACCTTGACGACGATGTCGGCGTTCGCGTCAAGGGCGGTCGGGGTGAGGGCCAGTTGTCCGTCCCAGCGGGGCAGCAGCTCGCCCCGCCCGGTGAGGTCGTAGCGCACGTCGTCGCCCCGCCGGCCGCCCGGGTCGGCGCAGGTGCCGAGGACGACGACACCGGCGTCCTTGTGCGAGTCCAGACACAGACCGGGGTCGGCCGCGCTGCGCAGCAGTCCGTCGTCCTCGTACGTCCACTGCTGGGTCCACTGCGCGGAGCACTCCACCAGCCGGGCACCCACGCCGTCCCGGGGTTCGCCCCGGCTGTCGAGGCACAGGCCGGAGGCGACGTTGCGCAGCCGGACGCGCTCCGGCGTCGTGGGGAGTCCCGCGGCGCCGGGCGGGGACACGGACGGCACGGAGGCGCCGCCGCCCGCCGCGCCGGTGGCTCCGGTCGGGTCGGCGGCACCGCCGTCCGGTGTGGAGGACCCGGCGATCAGCACGCTCACCAGCACCCCGGCGGAGACGGCGCCGATGCCGGTGAGGAGCGTGCGGGTGGAGCGCACCGGGTCCGGGAGCGCGATGCCCGTGAGGCGGGCGGGAACGGGAATCCGGGACAGCAGGCGGTGGCGTCCGCCGCCGGGCCGCCCTCCGCCGCGCCGGCGCCCGCGGCGGGCGGCGCGGCCGCCGCGCGGACCCGGCACCGCGCGGCCGGGACGTGAGTCGAGATAGCGCCGGGCGCCCCAGCCGAGGACCGCCTCGGCCAGCAGCGTGCCCAGCCCGCCCTCGAAATGGCTGAGTTGTTCCGCCGCGTTCCGGCAGTGGCGGCACTCCGCCAGGTGCTGCCGGACGTCCGGCAGCAGAGCCCCGCCCCGGCGGGCGGGGACGTCGAGGAGACGGTTGTAGAAGCGGCAGTCCTTCGTCGGTGACAGTTCCTGATGGGCGTGGAGACAACCTCGACGGAATGTGTCGCGTGCCCGTTCGAGTGCGCCCGACGCGATGTCGGGATCCATGCCGAGCAGACCGGCCGGGACGGAAATGGGCTCCGCCTCGACCTCGACGTGCCACAGCAAACAGCGCGCGAGTGCGGGCAGGGAGCGGAATGCCCGCTGAGCGAGCGTGCGATTTTCCGGAGTCATGGTCGACGCCGCGCGCATACCGCGTCCGCCGGCCGGTTTCTGCAGCGCGGGCAGAACACCGGTTATTCGATCGTCGGCGGCCCACTCCCGGACCGTGTCCCGCACGGCCACCAGCAGCACCGGGCGCAGCGCGACGGCCGATTCACCGAGGACGACCCGGTCCAGGACCCGGTGCAGGGCGGCTCCGGTGACCATCGCCGCGGCCGGCCCGGAGGAGGCGAGGCAGACGGCCGCGTAGTCGTGCATGGCCTGCCAGTGCCGCGCCGTCAGCAGCGCGACGGCACGGGCGGCCTCGCCCTCCGGACGGCCCCGCAACCGGGCGGCGAGGAACTCGTCGGATTCCCCGGGATCCCCGCCGGGCGGGGGATACGGAGGTCGAGGGGGGTGGGGGGTGGGCACTGAGATGGTTCCTTTCCCACGCGCAGTGACTCAGAAGTTCCGACGCCGAAAAGGGAGTCCCGAATGGTGTATACCTCTTTGGCGCGACGCGCGAGGGGCGAATTCGCCGACGGCGAATCGGACCCGGTTCATCAACTGACGTGCGAGCCCGGCCTTTACCCCCCGCACGGGTGGCTCACTCTCGCACAACCCGCGCGCGGCCAACAAGGCGGTTGAGCAAGATCTGCGCGTTGACAGAAAGTCAGAAAGGGAAGGCGGCCCACGCCTCTCGCACCGGCTTTCGATCCGGGTTTTCCCGTGGTGCGCGTCCGGACGGCGAAAGGGGTGCCGGGAGAGCGAGCCGGAGCGCGCCGGGAGTGTTCCGCACCCCGTGTGAACTCCGCGCACCTGCCGGGTGCGCCGCGCACGCTCCCGGCGCGCGCCGGGGCGCGGTCACCTGGTCACGGCCCTTCTCGGAGGCCACCGCGCAGGACGGCGGCTCCCCTGCGCGCACGGCCGCCGGCCCCGCTCCCCCCGCCCTCGGCCGGCGGCCCCGAAAGGGCCCGTACACCCCTCAGATCTGCCAGGACCGCAGCCGGTCCGCCGCGCCGTAGACGTCCGTCGTACCGGACATCAGATCGCGGGCGAGGTCGACGAGGGCGCCGTAGGGCGGGTCGATGCCGACACCGCTGACGAACATGTACGCCACCGCTGTGGCGCAGGCGAATCGGGCGTTGGCCGACGGCAGCGGCCGGAGCACGGCGAGGGTGTGCAGCAGGGCCGCGGCCCGCCAGGCCGGGTCGGAGTCCACGCCGAGGCGGGGCGGGTCGACGCGGTGCCGGGCGACGGCGGCGACCAGCGCGGAGAAGTCGTTGATGCTGGGCTGGTCCGGAAGGACCTCCTCGTGCCGCTGGAGCAACCAGGGCACGTCGATGTGCAGGACGTGGGCCATCGGTCAGGCGGCCCGTCCCTCGCCCTTGGCGGGGGGTTCGTCGTCCGGGAACGCGGCGGCGAATTCGTCGGCGTGGGACGCGAAGAAGCGGCGGAACTCCTCCGCGCCCTCCTGCAGCGCCCGGTGGCGGGCTATGTCGGCCGCGGCCGCCTCCCGCACGAGCGCCTTCATGGACGTACCGCGCTCCTTGGCGATCTGCCGCAGGTCCTCCAGCTCGCGGTCGCTGAACTCCACGTTGAGAGCAGGCATGCCCCCACGGTACCGCTCGGGTACTGGCACGTAAATAACCCCAGCTCACGCGGCATATCGAGCGGTACCTGCCGAGGACGGGGCAGGTGCCGGGCTGAGAGGTGCGTCACACGCGCGCCCTTCGGTGTCACATTCCGGCCCGCTTCCCCCCTCCCAGCGGTGAGCGCGCACCGGGGAGGCCAGTCATGTCCCGGACCGCTGTTCCCGGCACCGACGCCCGGCTCGACGATGCGACCGAGGTGTTCCCCGGCCGTCGCGAGCTGTTGTCCGGCATCGTCCACAACATGCTGGGCAGCGTCGCCGACACGGACGACGTCCCGCAGGAGACCTGGCCGTCCTGGACGGCCCGCGGTGCAGGCGCGTCCCTGGACGGGGTCGCCAACCCGCGCGCCTGCCTCGTACGGGTCGCGCTGAACCACGCGCTCGAGCGCCGTGCCGCGACCGGCCGCGGCCGGGAGCCCCACGTCGGTCCCTGGCTGCCCGAGCCGTTGGTGACGGACGAGGACGCGGGCGCCCCGGCACTGCGCGCCGAGTCGGTGTCGCTGGCGATGCCGGTGGTGCTGGAGTCACCGACGCCCCTGGAGCGCGCGGTGTTCGTGCCGGGCGAGGTCTTCGGCTACCCGCACGCCGGGATCGCGGAGATCATCGACCGCACCCCGGCGGCGGTACGGCAGCCGGCGCGCCGCTCCCGGGAGCACGTACACGCCCGGCGGCCCCGTTTCCGGGCGCATCCACGGGTGGGGCGGGAGGCGACCGAACGGTTCGTGCGGGCGGCGCTCGGCGGGGACACCACCGCCCTGATGGAGATCCTCGCGCCGGACGTGACGGTGTGGACGGACGGCGGCGGCAAGCGCAAACCGGCGGCGCTGCGCCCGGCGCACGGACGTGACAAGGCGGCCCGGCCGCTCGGCGGATACGCCTCCGGACGCGGACCGCGCGATCTCGAACTGCGCCACCGCCGGGTCAACGGCGACGACGCGGCGGTGCTGTTCCGGGCCGGCTCCCCGTTCGCCGCCGTGGTCCTCGACCTCACCCCGGACGGCGGGCAGGTGTGCGGGGTCTACGTCGTCGCCGACCCCGACAAGCTCACCCACGTGCGCGGGGAGGAGGCGTGAGGGCCGTGGAGCGGGCCGGCCGGGGGGAGCGGCTCGCCGACTGGTTCGACGGCCGGCTCGGCACCCACACCCTGGGCCGGAAACCCACACCCTGGGCCGGAAGTACCTGCGCAGGGTGTTCCCGGACCACTGGTCCTTCCTGCTCGGCGAGATCTGTCTGTACAGCTTCGTGGTGCTGGTCCTCACCGGCGTGTACCCGTTCCTGGAGGCCCGGTTCACCGGTGGGCGGGGCGAGCGCCACCTCCTGGACCGTCCGCGCGACCGTCCGGTCCGCACGGCGATCGGGGCGGCCTGGATCAGCCTCCGTCTCGTCCTGCCGGCGGGCGGCGGCAACGACGTCGTGGCGGCCCGGTTCCATCGGTCGATCAACACGGTGACGTGGGCGGTGCGGATCGCGGTGTTCGCCGTCCCGGCGGTGGTGCTCGCCGTCACCCGGCGCGTCTGCCCGGGCCCGCAGCAGCCCGACCGGGAGCTCGTGGCGCACGGGCCGGCGGCCGAACGGCCGCCGGCCCGGCGGGACGGCATCCGCCCCTGATCGGCGTCTAACCCTGATCGGCCACGAAGGAGGCCATGCGGGTCAGGGCGGCGTTCCAGTTGATGGTGTGCTCGTTGGTGGACCAGGACTGGATGTCGTCGATGAAGCAGAACTGGCCGACGCAGCCCTGGAGTTTCGACTGGGCGTAGGGGTCCTGGATGCTGGAGTTGGGTCCGCCGGACAGAGTGCCGGCGGGCGGGTTCGGCAGGTTCGGGTCGAGCTGGCGGGCGTACCAGCGGCTGTGCTGGTTCTGCGCGTGGACCTCTCCGTAGCCGGTGACGTACGAGATGTTCAGGGCGTTGCGGCCGAGGATGTAGTCCATGCTCTGCAGCGCGCCGTCACGGTACTTCGAGGCGCCGGTGAGGTCGTAGGCGGTGGCGAGGACGACCGCGTTGTTGAGGATCTGGTGGCTGGAGCCCCAGTCGTAGACGTTGTCGGCCGGTGCGTACGGCATGCCGTACGGGTGGGCCTTCAGCGTGGCCAGGTAACGGTCGGCGCCCTTGACCACGGAGTGGCGGACCTTGTCCCGGCCGGGCAGCTTGTTCGGCACGGTCGCGAGGTCGAGCCGGCCGGCCGCCGCGGTGCGCGACCAGTCGAAGCCGAGGGGACCGAAGATGTCGGCGGTGTGCACCGGGGAGTCCAGCACGTACTCCTTGAACTGCCGCTCGCCCGTGGTGAGGTACAGCTCGGCCGCCGCCCAGTAGAACTCGTCGGTGACGTCGCCGTCGGGGTAGGCGCCACCGCCGATGCCGTCGTCCGGGTCGGCGTACCTCTCCGGGTGGGCGAGGGCCGCCGCCCACGCCTGGCGCGCGGCCGCCAGGGTCCGGGCGGCGAACTCCTTGTCGTACGGCCGGTACAGGCGCGCCGCCTGGGCGGCCGTGGCCGCGAGGTTCAGGGTGGCGGCGGTGGTCGGCGGGTGCAGTTCCCGCTTCTGCGGGTCATCGCTGGGCAGCAGGGGCAGCCCGGTCCACTGCTCGTCGTGGATCTTGTGGTGGGCCATGCCGGCCAGCGGCTCGCCCTCGGGCACCTGCATCTTCAGCAGGAACTCCAGCTCCCAGCGGGCCTCGTCGAGGATGTCCGGCACCTTGTTGCCGCTCTCCGGGATGTTCAGGGTCCCGTCGCCGAGCTTGTCCGCCTGTCCGGTGCGGGCGTGCCGGGCGCGCTCGTAGGTGCTGAGCACCTCCCACGTGCTGATGCCGCCGTTGACGACGTACTTGCCGTGGTCGCCTGCGTCGTACCAGCCGCCGGTGACGTCCAGCGTGTAGTCGCAGACGCCCGGCTGGCAGGGCACGTCGCCGTCGCCCCGGTTGGGCGCCACGTCCACGTGTCCGGCCGGACGCCCGTAGCCGGGACGCAGGTCGTCGCGGATCGCGGTGCCGCTGCGCTGGGTGTAGTAGTACTTCGCCGAGTCCAGCCGCAGCCGCTCGTACGCGCTCGCGTCGATGTCGAAGGGCCGGCTCGTCTCGCCGTCCGCGGTCAGCGTGTACCCCGTGCCGCGTCCCCGGTGGGCGCCGAAGTCGATGGAGTGGACGTTCTGCCCGGAGGAGCCGTCCACACCGCGCGGCACGGTCCAGCCCCGCCGGACCACATCGCCGTCGGCGTCCTTCAGCTGCCAGGGCAGGCGCTCGGTGGCGTCGGTGACGAGGGTGGCGTTCTTCGGTCCGGCGGGCAGGTAGGCGACCTGGTTGACACGGACCCGGGGCCCGGTGTCGGGTACGTACGGCTCGGGCGCGACCCCGCCGAGCAGGGACACGTCGTCCATGCAGAACCGCCAGGGGTCGGCGCTGCCGCCGAGCTGGAAGCCGACCTGGCCCTGGGTGGTGTCGACGGGTGAGGTGAAGGTGTAGGAATACGTGTCGCCGGAGACGCTGAGCTGCGGGGTGACTTCGTAGTAGGTGTCGTACGGAGCGACCGACAGACCGACGATCGCCCGGACGACGTGCCCCGCGGGCGAGCCGGTCGCGGCGAAGGAGAAGCGGTACGACTCCCCCTTCACCAGCGTGATGTCGTTCTGCCCGACGGCGGCGTCCCAGCGGTTGGTGGTGCCGCCGGGGACGTCGGCGCACAGGCGGCCGTCGGACGCGCCCGCGGTGACGTTCGCCGAGGCCCACCAGGAGTCGGTGCCGGTGTCGAAGGTGCCGTTCCTGACCTGCTCGGCCTCGTCGGCCCCGGCGGGTGCGGCGGGCAGCGCGGTGAGCGTGGCCGCCAGCAGGCCGGTCAGGGACAGCAGGGCGGTTCTGCGTCTGTTCACGTCTGGGCTCCTCTGAGGGAGGTGCGGGTGGCGCGGGGAAGGGACGGACATCCGATGGGAGCGCTCCCATCCCCGGTACGCAGACCATGGTTGTGGCAGGGGTGACACTCCGTCAACGGTTGGGACAGGACTGCACGACGTGGCAGCCGGAACGGGGTTCCGCTCCGCGCCGGGCCGTGACGCACTAGGCTGGAACTCAGGCGATACACCGGTTCACGGTGAGTGTGCGTGATGGAGTGGCGACGATGAGGCCGGACGACCCGTTCGACGATGCCGTGACGGCCCGGGCCGTCATCGCCGCCGACGGCACGCTCACGCGGTGGAGCGAGGGCGCGCGCCTGCTGCTGGGACACACCGCCGAGGAGGTCGTCGGCCGCCCGGCCGCCGAACTGCTGGCCGCCGGCACCGGGATGCCCCACCCCCCGCTGAACGCGCGCTGGAGCGGCTCGCTCGCCCTGCGGCACCGCAGCGGCGGCACCGTCACCGTGTGGGTGCTCGCCCACCACAGACAGCCGGCGGACGGCGGTCCCGGCGACTGGCTCGCCGTCACCCCGCTGGAGGTCGGCGAGCACGCACTGCCCGACGATCCGCTGGTCAGAACGGCCGTGTTCCAGTCGCCCTGCGCCACCATGGTCTTCGACGAGCGGCTGCGGCTGCGCGGGGTCAACGACGCCATGGCGGACCTCCTCGGACTGCCGGCCGACCACCTGCGGGGGCTCAAGCCCACCGACGTCGGCGGCCGGCCCCAGCACTTCGAACTGGAGCAGCACATGCGCCGGGTGCTGCGCACCGGCCGGCCGCACGACATGCAGACGTACATGAAGGCCACCGGCGAGGACCGCCCGCACGCCTGGCTGGCCCGGCTCGCGCCGCTCGCCGACGGCTCCGGCCGGGTGCGGGGCGTGTGCGTGACGGCCCACGACTTCACCGAGCAGTTCCGGGCGCGGGAACGGCTGCAGCTGGTCAACGAGGCCAGCATCCGCATCGGCACCACCCTCGACGTCACTCGCACGGCGCAGGAGCTGGCGGAGGTGTGCGTGCCCGCGCTCGCCGACTTCGTCAGCGTGGACCTGCTCGAACCCGAGGAACCCGGCGGTGACCCCGCCGGCCCGCTGACCACGCCGGTCTCCCTGCGCCGGGTCGCCCATCACTCCCTCACCCCGGGCAGTCCCGAGTCGGTCGCCGACGTCGGCGAGGTGGTCGTCTACCCGGCCGCCGCGCCCCAGGCCGACTCGCTGATCGCGGGCCACAGCGTCGTGGCCTCGGTGGAGTCCGGTGACCTCGACCCGTGGCTCGCGGTGGACGAGGCTCGCGCCCGGCAGGTCCGGGAGTTCGGCGTCCACTCGATGCTGTCCGTCCCGCTCCAGGCGCGCGGTACCACCCTCGGCGTCGCCGCCTTCACCCGCTTCCGGCGGCCCGATCCCTTCACCCACGACGACGTGCTGCTGGCCGAGGAGGTCACCGCGCGCGCCGCCATCTGCGTCGACAACGCCCGCCGCTACTCCCGCGAACGCGAGACCACCCTCGCGCTCCAGCGCAGCCTGCTCCCCCGCACCCTGCCGCGCACGGCCGCCGTGGAGGCGGCCACCCGCTACCTGCCGGCCGCGCGCTCCGGTGTGGGCGGCGACTGGTTCGACGTGATCCCACTGTCCGGGATGCGGGTGGCCATGGTGGTCGGGGACGTCGTCGGCCAGGGCATCCAGGCCTCCGCGACCATGGGCCGGCTGCGCACCGCCGTACGCACCCTCGCCGACATCGACCTGGCCCCCGACGAGCTGCTCACCCACCTCGACGACCTGGTCCAGCACCTGTCGCACGAGTGGGGCAGCGACACCGGTCCCGGCGAGGTCGGCGCGACCTGCCTGTACGCGGTGTACGACCCGGTGTCGCGGCGCTGCACCCTGGCTCGGGCGGGGCATCCCTCGCCGGTGCTGATCCCGCCCGGCGGCCCGGCCCGGCAGCTCGACCTGCCCTCCGGTCCGCCCCTGGGCACGGGTGGGCTGCCCTTCGAGTCGGCCGAGTTCTCGCTGCCCGAGAGCACGGTGCTGGCGTTCTACACCGACGGGCTGATCATGTCCCCCGCGCGGGACACGGAGGTCGGTCAGGCCCTGCTGCGCGAGGCGCTGTCGAGCGCCTCCGGCTCGCTCGACGAGACCTGCGACCGCGTCCTGCACGCCCTGCTCTCACCGGGCGGCACGCCCGACGACGTGGCCCTGCTGCTGGCCCGTACGCACGGACTGCCGTCGTCGCAGGTCGCCACCTGGGACATTCCCGCGGACCCGGCGCTGGTCGCCCCCATCCGCAAGCAGGTCCTCGACCAGCTGGCCGCCTGGGCGATGACCGAGGCGTCGTTCACCGCCGAGCTGGTGGTGAGCGAGCTGGTCACCAACGCCATCCGCTACGGGGCCCCGCCGATCCGGCTGCGGCTGATCCACGACGACACGACGCTGATCTGCGAGGTGTCCGACACCAACCACACGGCCCCGCACCTGCGGCGGGCCAAGACCTGGGACGAGGGCGGCCGGGGGCTGCTGCTGGTCGCGCAGCTCACCCAGCGCTGGGGCAGCAGGCACACGGCCGACGGCAAGACCATCTGGGCGGAGATGGCCCTGGTGGACGAGATGTGAGAGCGCCCCTCCGGACGGGCGGGCGCGGACGACCGTACATGAGAAACCTCTACGGACGGGGTGGAGCATGGCGAACAGGTCACGGCGCACGGCAGCGTCCGTCGCCTCGGTCGCGAGCGCGCTGGCCGTGCTGGGCGCGCTGGTCTCCTGCGGCACCGAGAGCGGCACGGCGGACGCCTCCCCACGGCCCACGGCGCTCACCGGACGGACGAGCGGTGACTCCCCACGCGGCACCGCCCCGAGCGGGGCCGCCGCTTCCCCGAGCGACGCGGTTCCGGCGGCCACCGGGAGCACGGACCGCTCGGGGACCCGGTGTCACACCTCCGAGCTGAGCGCCGCCGTCGGCCGTGTGGACCCGGGGGCGGGACAGCGCAACTTCCCCGTCGTGCTGACGAACGCCTCCTCCCGCACCTGCACGCTGCACGGCCATCCGGGCGCCGCCTTCGTGGACGCGTCCGGCGAGCAACTGGGCCCGGACCCGAAGCGCTCCCCCGGCGACGCGGTCACCGTCACGCTCGCACCCGGCGAGAGCGCCTGGGCGGGACTGCGGTACGCGAGTCCCGGGGTGAGCGGCGCCCGCACGGCCACGCCGGCGGCGCTCCTGGTGACCCCGCCGGACGAACGGGAGCCGTTGAAGGTGCCGTGGCGGGCCGGTCCGGTCCCGGTCTCCGGCAACGCGTCCACGGTGTTCCTCACGGTGCTCGAACCGGGCGACGGTCCCTGACGCGGCGGGGCGGGCGGCCCGGCCGCGCGCCGGGCGACCGGGGGCTCCCCCGCTCGGACGGACGGGAACCCCGGTCACTGCCCCGGTGGCCGCGAAGGAAATTCCTCTTCCCCCCTCATCGGACCGGGAGAGCGCGGCCCCGCTCCGACTCGGGACGCGGTCCGAGGATGCGGCGGTCCTGCTCCTCGATCGGCACGTCGTTGATGCTCGCCTCGCGCCGGGTCATCAGACCGTGCTCGTCGAACTCCCACAGTTCGTTGCCGTACGAGCGCCACCACTGGCCGTCGGCGTCCCGGCACTCGTACTGGAAGCGCACCGCGATGCGGTTGCCGTCGAAGGCCCAGAGGTCCTTGCGCAGCGCGTACTCCCGCTCGCGCTCCCACTTGGCGGTCAGCAGCTCGACGATCGCGGCGCGGCCGGTGACGAAGGTGTCGCGGTTGCGCCACACCGAGTCCGGCGCGTAGGCGAGGGCGACCCTGTGCGGATCGCGGGTGTTCCAGGCGTCCTCGGCGGCCTGGACCTTCTGCGCGGCGCTCTCGCGGGTGAACGGGGGCAGGGGCGGGCGATCGGTCACGGTGTCTCCCTGGAGAAGGGGTGGCGGGCTGGGAGGAACTCGGGAGAACGACCGTTCTCCATGGTCCTGCTACCGTAGGAGAACGCTCGTTCTCACGTCAAGGAGTGGTCGGTCCATGGACAGCGCAGCCGCCCGCGAGCGGGCACTGGACGCCGCGGAGGAGCTGTTCTACGGGCGCGGGGTGCAGTCCGTCGGCATGGACGACGTGCGCAGCACGTCCGGGGTCTCCCTCAAGCGGCTCTACCAGCTCTTCCCCTCGAAGGAACTGCTGGTGGAGGCCTATCTGGAGCGGCGTGACACCCGCTGGCGCGAACAGCTCGCCGCCCATGTCGACCGGCACGAGGATCCGAGGCGGCGCGTCCTGGCCGTCTTCGACCGGCTCGAGGAGTGGTTCGCCGAACCGGATTTCCGCGGCTGCGCCTGGATCAACGCCCACGGGGAGCTCGGCGCCACCTCGCCCCGTGTGGCCGCCCGGGTCCGGGCGCACAAGCAGGCGTTCCACGCGTACCTCGCCCGTCTCGTCGCCGACGCCGGACTGCCCGACACGCTGGCCGGGCAGCTGTACCTGCTGGCCGAGGGCGCGATGGTCACCGCGGGCATCACCCGCGCCACGGAGCCCGCCGCCCGGGCCCGCGAGGCGGCGGGCCTGCTGCTGCGGGCGGTGTGAGGCCGACGGCGGGCGGCCGGGCGCCTCGCGTGCCTCCGGAAAACCGGTTGTCCGTCCCGGGCGTCCGGCCCCAGGATTCAGCCATGGCTACGTTCCGCGTCCCGATGCCGCTGTCCGACACCGCCCCTGCCGCGGGCCGACAGCAGCGGCCCGGCCTGCGGGGAGGACCGACGCCACCGCACCCGTGACGGCCGCCCTCGTCGCGGGGCTGCTCGCCGGGTACGGCATCGCCGTCCCCGTCGGTGCCGTCGGGACCTATCTCGTCTCCCTCACCGCCCGCACCTCCCTGCGCACCGGAGTCTGCGCGGCCCTCGGCATCGCCACGGCCGACGGGCTGTACGCCCTCGCGGCCACGGTCGGCGGTTCCGCCCTGGCGTCGGCGCTGCGGCCCGCGCTGGGGCCGCTGCGCTGGGTCTGCGTGCTGGTGCTGCTCGCGCTGGCGGCGTGGGGAGCGGCCACCGCGGTACGGCGGTACCGCGGCCACCGGCTCGCCGTCCGCTCCGACCCCGCTCCCCCGGGCCCCGCGCGGGCGTATCTGGCGCTGCTCGGGATCACCCTGCTCAATCCCACCACCGTGATCTACTTCGCGGCGCTCGTGCTCGGCTCCCAGGGCGGGCAGACGGCCGGGGCCGTGGAGCAGACCGTGTTCGTGACGGCGGCGTTCGCCGCGTCCGCGAGCTGGCAGGTGCTGCTGGCCGGGGGCGGCGCCCTGCTGGGCCGGGCGCTGACCGGTCACCGGGGACGGCTGGTGACCGCGCTGGTGGCGAGCGGGGTGATGGCGGCACTCGCGGTACGGATGGCGGTCGCCCCGGCCTGACCCGAACGGAAGACCCCAGGCGTGCCGTCCGGGTGCCGGCCGGGCGGCGAACGCGCGGGCCACGGCGAGGCTGTCCTCGTGGACGTGGTGGTCGCGTCGGTCACGGTCATGGCGGGGTGTCTCCTCCGGCCGGGTTCGGTGCGAACGCCCACCACTCTGCCGCGGCCGCTTCGTCGGCGTGATGACCTCCGAGGTCGTGCACCGGTCCGGGGACCGCTCCCGGTACGGATGATTCCCGGATGCGGGGGTGTTGTGTGTGTGATCGAGTCAGCCGCAGGACGCGACGACGACAGGACGGTTGCCATGCCTCTCGAAGGCGAGTACGAACCCAGCCCGACGCGGTGGGTGCGCGAGCAGGTGGAACTGTACGAGAGTTCCGGCGGCCTGGAGGGGACCACCCTGCGGGGGACGGACAGGCCCGTCATCCTGCTGACCAGCCGGGGCGCGAAGAGCGGCAAGCTGCGCAAGACGCCGCTGATGCGGGTCGAGCACGAGGGGCGCTATGCGGCCGTGGCGTCGCTGGGCGGAGCGCCCAGGCACCCGGTCTGGTACCACAACCTCAAGGCCGATCCGCGTGTCGAGCTCCAAGACGGCCCGGTGAAGCGGGATCTGACGGCCCGCGAGGTCACCGGGGACGAGAGGGCCGAGTGGTGGAAGCGTGCCGTCGCGGCCCATCCGCCGTACGCCGACTACCAGAAGAAGACGGACCGGGAGATCCCGGTCTTCGTGCTGGAGCCGGCCGACGAGGACTGACGTCGGAGGAAACCGCCCGCACGGGACGCCCGGAACGCCCCGTCGCGCGGGACGCCCGCGCGGACGGGGAGAGTTTTCTTCGGTCCGGTGCGCATGAAGCGCGGTCCGCCGGGCACGCGTGGGTCAGGCCCCGCCGCGTTCCCCCGTCGCGGCGGGGCTTTCCCATGCCTCCCGCGCGTCGGGGGCGTGCCGGTCGGTGACGTCGAGGAAGATCTGGTCCGCCTCGGGGACCACTCCGGCGATGGACCGCTTGATGCGCACGGCGACCTCCTCCACCCGCTCGCTGTCCAGGCCGGGCACCAGGTCGACGCGGGCGGCCACCAGCGCGGTGTCGAGGCCCGTCTTCATCGTGAACAGCGCCTCCACGCTGTCGATCTCCGGCTGCGCCTGGAGCAGCGCCCGGATCCGCCCGCTCGCCTCCGGGTCCGCGGCCTGACCGATCAGCTGGTCACGGGTCTCGCGTCCCAGCCGGTAGGCCACGTAGACCAGCAGCGCGCCGATGGCGAGCGAGGCGGACGCCTCCCACACCACCTGCCCGGTGGCCATGTGCAGCGTCATGCCCATGATGGCCAGGGTGACGCCCAGCACCGCGGTGCCGTCCTCGGCGACCACCGTGCGCAGCGCCGGGTCGCGCAGTCCCTGGCCCGCACCGCCCTGCGCCCGCACCTGGTACAGCGCCCGCAGCAGCGAGCCGCCCTCGGCGAGGAGGGCCACGCCGAGCACGATCAGCCCGGCCACGTAGCCGTCGAGTTCCTCCTCGCCTCCGGTCCTGAGGGCCTCGACACCCTGGAAGAAGGAGAAGCAGCCGCCCATCACGAAGATCCCGACGGCGGCGAGCAGCGACCAGAAGAAACGCTCCTTGCCGTATCCGAAGGGGTGACGCCGGTCGGCCGGGCGCCGGCTGCGCCGCAGCGCGGTCAGCAGGAACACCTCGTTCAGACTGTCGGCCACCGAATGCGCCGCCTCCGACAGCAGGGCCGGCGAGGCCGCGGCCACGCCTCCGACGGCCTTGGCGACCGCGATCACCAGATTGGCCGCGAGTGCCACCAGCACGGTGACCCGGGTTCTACGATCCGATCGTGTGCTCACGTCGGCCGCTTGCCCCGGCCGGCCCGGGTCATACCGTGCCGACCGCGGAAAACGGGGAACGCGGTGACAGGGGCACCCGCACGGCGAGGAGGAGGTCACCATGGCCCGCGACGACGGAGGCGTCGGCAACAGCTCATACGGCAGGAAGGCGTTCAAGCGGTCGAAGGCGCACTTCGCGGACCGGATCACCGCCGACGGCGGGGACGGGTGGCCGGTGGAGGCCGGGCGTTACCGGCTCGTCGTCAGCCGTGCCTGCCCGTGGGCCAGCAGGTCGCTGGTGTCCCGGCGGCTGCTCGGGCTCGAGGACGCGCTGTCCCTGGCCGTCGTCGACCCCGTCCAGGACGACCGCAGCTGGCGCTTCACCCTGGATCCGGACGGCCGTGACCCGGTCCTCGGCATCCGGTACCTGAGCGAGGCGTACGACCGGCGGGAGACGGACCACCCGGGCGGGGTGAGCGTGCCGGCGGTCGTGGACGTGCCCAGCGGGAAGCTGGTCACCAACGACTACCAGCAGATCACCCTCGACCTCGCCACCGAGTGGACGGCCCTGCACCGCGAGGGCGCGCCCGACCTGTATCCGCGGGAGCGGCGCGACGAGATCGACGCGGTGATGGCGGACGTCTTCGAGGACGTCAACAACGGGGTGTACCGGGCGGGCTTCGCCACCGGCCAGGAGGAGTACGAGGCCGCGTGCACGGGCGTGTTCCGGCGGCTGGAACTGCTGGCGCGGCGGCTGGAGGGGCAGCGGTATCTGGTCGGTGACACGATCACCGAGGCGGACATCCGCCTGTTCACCACGCTGGTGCGGTTCGACGCCGTGTACCACGGCCACTTCAAGTGCAACCGGTGGAAACTGACGGAGAACCGGGTGCTGTGGGCGTACGCCCGTGACCTGTACCAGACACCCGGCTTCGGCGACACCGTCGACTTCGACCACATCAAGCGGCACTACTACCAGGTGCACACCGGGATCAACCCGTCCGGCATCGTGCCGCTCGGCCCCGACCTGTCCGGCTGGCTGACGCCCCATCACCGTGAGGAGTTGGGCGGTCGGCCGTTCGGGGACGGGACCCCGCCCGGGCCGGTGCCGGCCGGCGAGGAGGTTCCGGCGCGGGGCCGCCCCTGACCGCCCCGACCCCACTCATCCACCGACGGAAGCAGAACTAGGAGATCCACGTGGCGAAGAAGAACAAGAAGAAGCTCCCCCTGGCGTACAAGCCCATCGGGTTCGTCCTGGGCTGGACGAGCGGTACCGTGGCGGGGCTCGCCTTCCAGAAGGTCTGGAAGGTGGTACGGCACGAGGACGACGCGCCCGACGCACTGGACCGGGATCGCCGTTGGGGCGAGATCCTGCTGGCCGCGGCGATCCAGGGCGCCATCTTCGCGGTGGTGCGCAGCGCCGTGGACCGCGCGGGCGCCAAGGTCATCGAACGCTCCACCGGCACCTGGCCGGCCCCGGACAAGGGCGGCCGCGACTGATCCGTCCGCACCCGCCCCTCCCGGCCGCACCGTCCCCTCGGGACCGGCCCGGGAGGGGCGGGTGCGCCGCCGCACCACCACGCCGTGTGCGGAGGGTCACCCCTGCTTGGGTGCCGTCGGGGCTCCTCGGCGGACCGTGAAGGAGTGGCCGGCCGGATCGGCGTAACCGCGCTCCTCCATGGGCCCGGACGCATCGCCCGCCTCCATCGGGCGGCCGCCGAGGCTCACGATCCGGCGTTCCACCGCGTCCGGGTCGTCCACCACGAACTCCAGATGCGCCTGGAGGGAGTTCTCCGGGCGGGGCCAGCTCGGCGGGGTCGCGTTGACGTCGCGGCGCAGGGCGAGGCGGAAGCCGTCGGCGGTCCGGATCTCCACCCGGTTGGCGTTCGCGTCGACCTCCTCCGCCGCCAGCAACTCCTTGTAGAACTCGGCGAGTTTCTCGGGTTCGGCGCAGTCCAGCACCACGACGCCCGCAGTCACCAGTGCCATGTCTCCTCCGCAGGGTCCGGGGCGCGGGGCGCTCCTGCCCCGCCCGGTAAGTGACACCTATCCCCGCTCTCCGGATTCAGTCGGGTCCCGCGCCCGGTGACTTCCGGGAGGAGTGCGCGTGCGTACAGCTCAAGTCCCCTTCGGGGAAACGGCGTTCGCTTCGGTCACCGTACCGTCCGGAACGTACGGCGGTAGGCCTGCGGCGAGACCCCGATGGCGGCGTGCAGATGCCGGCGCAGCGAGGCACCGGTGGCGAAGCCGACCCGTCCCGCGATCTGGTCCACCGTCAGGTCACTGGACTCCAGCAGGTGCTGGGCCCGGGCGACGCGCTGCTGGATCAGCCAGCGCCCGGGGCTGAGGCCCACCTCGTCGTGGAAGCGGCGGGCGAAGGTGCGCAGGCTCATCCGGGCGTGGGCGGCGAGGTCGGCCAGCGCCAGCGGTTCGCCGAGGCGTTCCATCGCCCAGGCCCGGGTGGCCGCCGTGCTCACGGCACCCAGCTCGGGAACCGGCTGTTCGATGTACTGGGCCTGCCCGCCGTCCCGGAACGGCGGGACCACACAGCGCCGGGCGACCGTGTTGGCCAGCCTGCTGCCGTGGTCCCCGCGGACGAGGTGGAGGCAGACGTCCACCCCGGACGCGGCTCCGGCGGAGGTCAGGATCCGGCCGTCGTCGACGAAGAGGACGTCCGGGTCGAGCTCGACGTGCGGGTACATGCGCCGGAACAGCCCGGCGAGCTGCCAGTGCGTGGTCGCCCGCCGCCCGTCGAGGAGACCGGCCGCGGCGAGCACGAAGGCGCCGGTGCAGATGGAGACGATGCGCGACTCGGGACGGATGAGCGCGAGGGCCGCCGCCACCTCCTCCGGCAGTCCGTCGGTCACCCGGTCGGGTGAAACCGGTGCGATCACGACCGTGTCCGCCGTGGCCAGCGCCTCGGGACCGTGGTCGACGGTGATGCCGAAGTCGGCGTTGCTGCGCACCGGCCGGCCGTCGGCGGTACAGGTCAGCACCTCGTACCGGCCGTCGGCGGCGCCGAGGATCCGGGCGGGGATGCCCAGTTCGAAGGGATAGACGCCGTCGAGGGCGAGGACCACGACCCGTTCGGTGCGCCGCGCCGTGCGCTTCGTCCGCCACATGGCACGATCGTATCGGAGGGTGGCAATCTTGCCACTACCCGATCGGCGGGCGGCCCGGCAGGCTGAACGGCATGAGCAACGACAACACGATGCGAGCCATCGGCCAGGACGTCCTCGGCGGCCCCGAGGTCCTGAAGGAGGTACGGCTCCCCCGCCCGGCGCCGCGCCCGAACGAGGTACTGGTCCGGGTGCGGGCGGCCGGGGTCAACCCCACCGACTGGAAGCACCGCGAGACGGGCGGCTTCCTCGGCGAGCCGCCGTTCGTGCTCGGCTGGGACGTCTCCGGAGTGGTGGAGGAGGTGGGCATCGGCGTCGCCCTGTTCGAGCCCGGCGACGAGGTCTTCGGCATGCTGCCCTACCCGTTCGGACACGGCTCGCACGCCGAGTACGTGACCGCCCCGGCCCGTGCCTTCGCCCGGAAGCCGGCCGGGATCGACCACGTCCGGGCGGGCGCTCTCCCACTGGTCTCGCTCACCGCCTGGCAGGCCCTGGTGGAGCGGGCCGGGCTGCGGCCGGGACAGCGGGTGCTGATCCACGCGGCGGCCGGCGGGGTCGGCCACGTGGCCGTGCAGATCGCGAAGGCGCGCGGCGCGTACGTGATCGGAACGGCGAGCGCGGGCAAGCACGACTTCCTGCGCGGCATCGGCGTGGACGAGCCGGTCGACTACCGGGAGACGGATTTCGCCGAGGTGGTGAAGGACGTCGACGTCGTGCTGGACACGATCGGTGGCGACTACGCGCTGCGTTCCCTGCGCGTGCTGCGCCCGGGCGGGATCGTGGTGTCGATCCTGCCGGTGGGGTCGCAGGAGTTCCACGAGGAGGCCGAACGGCTCGGGGTCCGGGCGGTACGGATGCTGGTGGACGCCGACCACACCGGCATGAAGGAGATCGCCGCGCTGGTCGAGGCGGGCCGGCTGCGCGCCACGATCGCCGGCACGTTCCCGCTCGCCGATGCCGCCGAGGCGCACCGTCGGGGCGAGACCGGCCGGACCACGGGGAAGCTGGTCCTGGTGATCGACTGACCGTCACCGGAGCACGGGCACGGGCGGGGCCGGACCGTCCGTGCCCGTGTCCGCACCGCGCCCGCGCCCGCGCCCGCGCCCGC
>NZ_JAPSKQ010000010.1:26832-58367 GCF_031181555.1 Streptomyces sp.
CCGCGCCCGCGCCCGCGCCCGCGCCCGCAAGAACCTTGGAAGAACTCGGTCGCAATTCGAAGACATATGTCAATCGAACATGCTCAAATTCAGTCGATCGAGGGTAACTTGCAGGGCGGAGAAGGGCGTTGGGACCGATCTCCGCCCCCGCGCACGGAGCAGGCTGGAGGCGATGGCGTCGTGCGGTACGAACCTGCACCGCTGACCCGGCATCTGCGCGTCCACCAGGACCGGGGACACACGGTGCTGGAGTTCCGCGGCGAGATCGACATCGCCGCGGCCGAGGAGATCACCCCGCACCTGGACGCGGCGACGGCGGCCCCGGACGCCCGGATCGTGATCGACCTGACCCGGGTCACGTTCTTCGACTGCTCCGGCCTGCGCCTGCTGTTCCGGGCCCGGCACCGGGTCCTGGCCGGGCACGGCCGGCTGCGCCTCGTCTGCGCCCACCCGCTGACCCTGCGCATGCTGCGGATCACCGGCCTGGCCCGTCTGCTGCCCCCGCACCCGACGCTGGACGCGGCCCTGGAACGGCCCGGGGCCGCGTCCGGCCCGGTGTGACGACGGGAACTCGGCCCGCGCGCCGGCGCGGGGTCATCACCAGGGCGCGGCTCGCGACCGCCGCCACCAGCGGGTCCGGGAGGCCGGCGCCCCGCGGGCCGCGTCGTACGTCTGCAGCGGCTCCACCGGGCGCTCCCGCACCGGCTCGACCGGCGGTCGCACCAGGAACACGGCGATGTCGCGCGTTCCCCTGCTTCCCTGTCTGGTCCGGCACTTGAGGGGCATTCGGACAGGAGGAAGGAGGGCCGCCGCCATGACGACTCCCCGCAGGGTCCTTCCCACCCGCGTACCGGGCCCGGCGAAGGCGCTGATCGCGCTGGTGCTGCTGCTCGCCGTGCTGTTCGCCGGAATCCGGCTGAGCGTGCTGCCGGGCCTGAAGGACCTCTTCGGCACCCAGACCCGCGACCGCTCCGGCCCCGCGCTGCTGGAGTCCATCCAGGACATCAGCCGTTACGAGGCGGCCTCGGGGAACTTCCAGGTCGTGGTGGACCTGGAGAAGGACGCCAGGTTCCTGCCCGACGCGGTCCGCGGCAGCCGCACGCTGTACGTGGGCGCGGGCACCGTCGACGCCTACGTCGACCTCGGCGAACTGGACGAGGACGACGTGCGGGTCGACGACGACCGCACGTCCGCCACGCTGCGGTTGCCCCGCGCCCGCCTGGGCACTCCGGCACTGGACCCCGAGCACTCCTACGCCGTCTCCAAGCGGCGCGGGCTGCTGGACCGCCTCGGTGACCTCTTCTCGGACAACCCGGGCGGCGAACAGGCCGTGCAGAAACTCGCGGTGCGGCACATCGGCGACGCGGCGCGGGAGAGCGGGCTGACCGCGCGGGCCGAGGCCAACACCACGGAGATGCTCGAAGGCCTGCTGCGTTCCCTGGGGTTCGAGGAGGTGCGGGTCGGCTACGGCGGCTGACCGGCAACCGGCGTACCACGCAAGGAAGTCGACGAATGGAGGACCGAATGGCCCGTGCCGCCCCACGTCCGCGCTCCCTGGCGCGCCGGCGTCCCGCCCCACCCGGACGCGGAGCCGGGGACGGGAACGGGCGCCGCCCGCTCCCGCTGCCCCTGAGGCTGCTGGTGATGCTGTGCGCCTTCACGTTCATGGTCGTCTTCGCGGTGGTCCTGGCCCGGCTCACGCTGCAGCCCTCCCCCGCCTCGGAGGCACTGACCCACACCAACCTGCGTCCGGGCCGCTCGCTGCGGGCCTATCTCGACCAGCCCGCGCTGCGCGACGCCGTGCGCCAGGTCGGCGGCAACATCCTGCTCGGTGTGCCCTTCGGCGTCCTCGCGCCGGTCGTCGCCCCGCGGACGCGCGGGTTCCTGCGGGTCCTCCTGCTGACCGCCGTCGTGATGCTGCTGGTGGAGTCCGCGCAGGGCGCCCTGGTGACGGGGCGTGCCTTCGACATCGACGACGTCATCCTGAACTCCTGCGGGGCGCTGATCGGTTACCTGCTCGTGGGGCGGCGGCTGAGCCGGGCCGTGCACGCCCGGAGACCGAGGGAATGACCGCGGGCCGGCGCACGTCGCCGTGCCCGGGCGCCGCACGCGCGGTACGGGGCGGCGGGCAGCCGCCCGAGGGCCGTGCCCGGGAGTACCAGGACCGTGGCCTGTGGTGCCGGGACCGTGCCCCGGGGAGCCGGGGCCGGGTCCGGCGGTCTAGCGCACGGTCCAGGTGAACTTGTCCCCGCCCACCCAGCGGACCACGTCCGGATCGTCCAGGTCGTGGACCGTGATCCCGAACGCGGCGGCGGCCTGCAGCACATCGGTGACAGCCTTGGCCTCGCCGACCACCTGTCCGTCGATCTCCACGATCCGGAACGGCGGCGTCCCGGGCTGGACCCCGAGCACCATGATCCGCGGGTGCGACATGTACGGGCTCGCGCTTTCGGTCATGCCTAGAGGGTAGAGCGGGAACCGCGCGAACGCGGCGTCCACGTCCCGGGCCGCGCCGCGGGTCCGCTCCCTCAGGGCCGCCGCCAGTCGTCGCTCGTCAGGTGCGAGCCCGCCTGCGGGCCCATCCTGAGCATGCCGCCGTCCACGGCCCAGGACGCGCCGGTGACGTACGAGGAGTCGGGCCCGGCGAGGAAGGCGATGACGGCCGCGACCTCGCGCGCGTCGCCGGGCCGCCCGAGCGGGACGCCGGGACGGCTCTCGGTGTGCGGGTCGGTGTCCTCCTGGCCGGTCATGGGCGTGGCGATCTCGCCCGGGGCGACCGCGTTGACGGTGATGCCGTGCTCGGCGAGCTCCAGCGCCATCACCTGGGTGAGCAGCCCCAGACCCCCCTTGGCCGCACAGTACGGCGCGGCGCCCACCCGGGGCTGGTGCTCGTGGACGGAGGTGACGTTGACGATGCGGCCTCCGTCGCCCTGCCGGATCATGTGCCGTGCCGCCTTCTGCCCGCACAGGAACGGGCCGACCAGATCGACGTCGAGGACCTCGCGGACCTTCGCCGGCTCCAGATCGAGGAAGGGCGTCATCGTGCCCGTACCGGCGTTGTTGACCAGCACGTCGATGCGGCCCAGGCGCTCGCACAGCTCGTCGACGGTGTCCGCGGCGGCGGGCAGCCGGGTGAGGTCCATCGGCGCCGTCTCCGCCCGCCGCCCGTGCGCCCTGACCTCCTCGGCCGTCCGCTCGGCGCCCTCGCGGTCGCTGTGCCAGGTGATGCCGATGTCCATGCCCGCCGCGGCCAGCCGTACGGCGGTGGCCCGGCCGATGCCGGAGTCGGCGCCGGTGATCACGGCGACCCTGCTGCTGGGGGCGGTGGGAGCGGACATGCGGGCCTCCTGGTCGGCACGGTGCGGAACGTCGCATCGCAGTACCCGGGTGCGTACCCGACAAACCGCGCTTCCGCCGTGCGGCCGTACGCGCCCCGGGGAACTCCGGAGCCAGGAGGTGGCGATGGATCCCGTCGAGGCGTGGGACCGGATCGCGTTCCCGCTGGAGCGGTCGTCGGCGCCGACGTACCGCGTCCGTGCCTTCCGCACCGCCGCCCGGACGCTGTCGGGCCCGGGCGAGGAGGAGGTGCGCGAGCGGGCGGCGGACGGATCGCTGGAGGCGCTCAGGGGCGCCGGCCCGAAGACCGCGCAGGTGGTGCGGGAGGCGCTGGCCGGAGAGGTGCCCGGTTACCTGCGGAGTCCGAAGGACGAGGCGGCCGAGGCGGCGGCCGAGCGGGGCGGGCAGGGGCTGCGGGCGCTGCTCCGCGGGGACTGCCACCTGCACTCCGACTGGTCGGACGGCGGCAGCCCGATCGAGGAGGTGGGCCGCACCGCGGCGGGGATCGGCCACGAGTGGGCCGCCCTCACGGACCACTCGCCGCGGCTGACCGTGGCGCGCGGGCTCTCGCCCGACCGGCTGCGCGAGCAGCTGGACGTGGTGGCGGAGCTCAACGAGACCTGGGCGCCGTTCCGGCTGCTGACCGGCATCGAGTGCGACATCCTCGACGACGGCTCCCCCGACCAGGAGCCGGAACTGCTTCGGCGGCTGGACGTCGTGGTGGTGTCCGTGCACTCCGAGCTGCGGATGGACGCCCGATCGATGACCCGCCGCATGGTCGCCGCCGTGCGCGATCCGCACTCCGACGTGCTCGGGCACTGCACCGGGCGGCTGGTGACCGGACGCGGGCGGCCTCCGTCGCGGTTCGACGCGGACGAGGTGTTCGCGGCCTGCGCGGAGACGGGCACCGCCCTGGAGATCAACAGCCGGCCCGAGCGGCTCGGCCCGCCCCGGCGGCTGCTGCGCCGGGCCGTGGAGGCGGGCGTGCTGTTCTCCGTCGACACCGACGCGCACGCGCCGGGCCGGCTCGACCGGGAGATCCTCGGGTGCGCCCGCGCGGAGGAGTGCGGGGTGCCGCCCGAGCGGGTGGTCACCGCCTGGTCCCTGGACGAGCTGCTGGCGTGGACCCGGGAGCGGAAGGTGCCCTCCGGCGTGGCCGGCGGCTGAGGTGGTACCCGTACGGCTCACGGGGGAACGGGCTCACGAGGAGACGGAGGGACCGCATATGGAACGGGCGGCCGTGTTCGACGTCGACGGCACTCTGGTCGACACCAACCACCTGCACGTGACGGCGTGGTGGGAGGCCTTCCGGCAGGCGGGTCACCGGGTGCCGATGCACGCCGTCCACCGGGCCGTGGGCCTGTCCTCCTCCGATCTGGTCGCCCATCTGCTGGGCGAGGACCGGGACAAGGACCGCGACGGGGAGCTGAGCGCCGCGCACAAGGCGCTGTACGGGCAGTACTTCGACCGGCTGCCCGCGTTGCCGGACGCCGGCCGGCTGCTCGGGCGGCTGCACCGGGACGGCTGGAAGGTCGTGCTCGCCACCTCGGCCGGCGGTGCCGAGCTGAGCGCGCTGCGCCGGGCGATCGACGCGGACGAGGCGATCACCGCCACGGCGAGCGCCGACGACGTCGACGAGGGCAAACCCGCGGCGGAGCCCGTCGAACACGCCCTGGAGCTCGCCGGGGTGCCCGCGGAGCGCGCGGTGTTCGTCGGCGACACCGTGTGGGACATGCGGGCGGGCAGCCGCGCCGGGGTGCGCTGCGTGGGCGTGCTGTGCGGCGGCATTCCGCGCGCCGACCTGGAGGAGGCCGGCGCGGACGTGGTCTACGACGACCCGGCCCATCTCCTGGCGTCCCTGCCGGACAGTCCCCTGGCATGAGGTGGTGCCGGAGGCATGGGGCCCGGCGCGGCCGGGATACCCGCAGCACATGACGCGTGTGAGGGAAGAGATGCGGCCGGGGGACGCCCTCGGTCGGGTGGCTCCGGTGTCGCGGGTGGCGGACGCCGTCCGGCGGGACGCGCTGGCCGTCGGCCGGGCGGCGCGGGCCGCTCGGGAGGGGCCCGGGCGGGAGCGGGACCTGCTCATCCAGTCGCTGAAGGCCGCCGCGGCGGCACTGCTCGCCTGGCTGGTGGCGCGGGTCTGGCTCGGCGACCCGATGGCCCTGATGGCGCCCTGGGTGGCGCTGGTCCTGGTGCAGGCCACCGTGTACAGCTCACTGGTGCAGGCGGCGCGGCAGTTCACCGCGATCTGCATCGGGGCCCTGGTCGCCTCGGGGGCCCAGGCGATCACCGGCGACACGACGGGGGCCCTGGCCCTGTCCGTTCCGGTGCTGATGCTGTTGTCGAACTGGCCCCGCTTCGGCGACCAGGGCATCTACGCCGCCACCACGGCGGTGTTCACGATCGCCTCGGGAACGGTGAGCGCGGCCGCCGTGGGACACCGGCTGGGGCAGGCGGCGCTCGGCGCCCTCATCGGCGTGGCCGTCAACGCGCTCGTCCTGCCGCCGATCCATCTGCGGGACGTGCGGGAGAACCTGGCGGCGCTCGCCCGGGAGACGGGTGACGTGCTGCGGGACGTCGCCGGGGACCTGCACGAGGGCGAGTGGGACGCGCAGACCGCCGCCGACCGGCTCGGCGCCTCGGCGCGCCTGCACCACCGGGTGGAGGCGTTGCGTTCGGCACGCGGCTGGAGCAAGGAGAGCCTGCGGCTGACCTCGGGCGCGCTGCGCGCCCTGCACCGGGCGCCGACCGAGGCCCTGCCACCGGAGGAGGAGGACGAGCGGTTCAGCCGCATCACCGGGCACGTCGCGGCGCTCACCCGCACGCTGGCGGTGGCCGCCGACGAGGACCGCACGCCCGCCCCGCCCGACACGGCGGTCCTGCGCTGCTACGCCGAGCTGCTGGAACTGCTCGGCGACACCTGCCACGCGGAGGCCGACCGCCTGCTGGACGGCGGCGGGCCGCCGGACGCCCGCCTGGACGAGCGGACCGAGGCGGTGATGCGGGAGCTCCACGAGAGGCTTCAGGAGGGACTGCGGGAACACGCCGGGCGGGGCGCCGAGCGGGCGGCCGTGCTGGGCACGCTGCTGCTCCAGGCGGAGAACCTCTGGGCCGAGCTCGACCCCGACGCGCGGGGCCGGTGAGCCGCCCGGCCGTACGGCCCCGGGGCGGGTGACGCACCTCACCGCAAAAGGGGCAGAACCGTGGAACACCCAGGGGTGGTCCCCCGTTGAACAAGCCGTGGGTGCGGATGGGACAGTGTCCCCGGGCCTCACCTTTCGCCCACAGGGACGATCGTTCGGCTGAAGCCCTGTGGAGCCTTTCGCCGAGAGGCGACCGCCATCCGCATCCACCCATGACCGCCCCGGCCGTGATTCCCCCGTCACGGCCGGGGCTTCTTTTTGCGCCGCGGCAGGAGGGGTACCCGGTCCGCTCCGCGGGAGCATGCGGCCGAGAGGAGCGGAAGGTGAGCAGCGGAACGGGTATGAGGGTCGTCGTCACGGGCGCCACCGGCAACGTCGGGACCAGCGTGGTGCGCGTGCTCTCGGAGGAGCCGGAGGTCGGGTCCGTACGAGGGCTGGCCCGGCGGATCCCCGAGTGGTCGCCGCCGAAGACCGAGTGGTCGGCGGTGGATCTGGCCTCAGGGCGGTCCGATCTCGTGGAGGAGTTCGCGGGCGCCGACGCGGTGATCCATCTGGCCTGGGCGTTCCAGCCGACTCACGACCCGGCGACCACCTGGCGCACCAATGTGCTCGGCAGCATCCGGGTGTTCGACGCGGTGGCGGAGGCAGGGGTGCCGGCACTGGTGCACGCCTCGTCGGTCGGGGCGTACTCGCCGGGTCCGAAGGACCACGCGGTGACCGAGTCGTGGCCGACGCACGGCTGGCCCGACGCCGCGTACTGCCGTGAGAAGGCCTACCTGGAGCGGGCCCTGGACACGTTCGAGCGCGATCACCCGGACACGCGGGTGGTGCGGATGCGGCCCGCGTTCCTCTTCAAGCGGGAGTCGGCGAGCGAGCAGCGCCGCATCTTCGGCGGACGTTTCCTGCCGGGTCCGCTGGCGCGGCCCGACCTGCTGCCCTTCCTCCCCGACATCCCGGGGCTGCGGGTGCAGGTGCTGCACACCGACGACGCGGCGGACGCCTACCGGCTGGCGGTGCTGTCCCCCGACGCCCGGGACGCCTACAACCTCGCCGCCGAGCCGCCGGTCGACGCGGAACTGCTCGGCGAGATGCTCGGCACCCGCCGCGTCAGGGTGCCGCGCACCGCGGTCCGCTCGGCGGTCGCCGCCGCCTGGGGGCTGCACCTGCTGCCCGCCTCCCCGCACCTGTTCGACGCCGTCCTGAGGCTGCCGCTGATGGACTGCACGCGTGCGCGTACGGAGTTGGGCTGGCGCCCGGTGCGTACGGCCACAGAGGTGGTGGAGGAGTTCCTGCAGGGCATGCGGGAGGGCGCGGGCGCGCCCACGGAGCCGATGCGGGGACGCAAGGTGGGCTGATGTGGCCCGGCCGCCGGGCTCTCCCGTCCGCTGCTGTCCGCCGCCCCGGTCTCCGCCGCTGTCCGCCGCCCCGGTCGCCCCTTACGCCGACGACTCGTCCGGTACGGGCTGCTCCGGGTTGCCGGAGGCCGAGTGCGGGGCGCCCTGCCGGCCCGTACCGGCCTCGTCGGTGTCGGGGACGTCGGGCTCGGTGCCGCCGGCCTCCGACGGTTCGGCGGACGCGTCGGACCCGCTCGGTCCGCCGGACGCTTTCTCGCTCTCCCGCTCCGCGGCCGCGGGCGCGACCTCCCAGGGGTCCTCGTCGGCGCCGGCCTGCTGGTCGGGCAGGTCGCGGGGAATGCCCACGCCGTTCTCGCCCGGTCCTTCGAGGCGGTGATCGGTCACGGCGTCTCCCTTCGTCCGTACGGGGTGCCCGTACGGGTCGTTCGTGCAGGGTTCCCGCGAGTACCTCCGCCGTGACCGGCGAAACCTCAGCGCGGTACCCGCTCCTGGAGTGCCGTGCGCCAGGCGGGCGGCGGGGACTCGGGTGCCGGGTCGGGGCGCCGTCCGCCTCGGGCGAAGAAGTCGGCGAGCGGCAGGACGGCGGCGCCGACGGTCACCGCGTCGGGCCCCAGGCGGCCCAGCTCGATCGTCACCTTCTCGGCCGGGTGGCGCAACGCGTACGACAGGGCGTGCCTGCGTACGGCGGGCAGGAAGCGGGAGCCGAGCTGGAGGCCGGCCCAGCCGCCCATGAGGATGCGCTCCGGCTGGAAGAGGTTGATCAGGTCGGACAGGCCCGCGCCGAGGTACTCGGCGGTCTCCTCCAGCACGGCGAGGGCGACCGGGTCGGCGGCGGTGCCGTCGGGCGGGTAGGCGGCGGCGAGCATCGCGGTCAGCGCCGTCTCCTCGTCCGCGGCCTCGGGCACGCTGCCGCCCTCCTCGCGCCACCGGGCGAGCAGCGACTCGGCGCCGGCGTACGCCTCCAGGCAGCCGAGCGCGCCGCACCGGCAGCGGCGCCCACGGACCCGTACGGTCAGGTGCCCCCATTCGACCGCCCGGCCGTGTTCCGCCTCGGGGGTGACGAGACAGGCGCCGACGCCGGAGCCGAAGAGCACCACGAGGGCGTTGCGGGCGCCGCGTCCGGCGCCGAACCACATCTCGGCCTGGCCGAGGGTCCTGGCGCCGTTGTCGATGAAGTAGGGCACCGTGTCGGGCAGCGGGGATCCGCTGCGCAGCAGGGACTCCAGGGGGATCGCGTCCCAGCCGATGGTCTGCCCGTGCACGACGGCGCCCCGGTCGGGGGTGCGCTCGACGATGCCGGGGACACCGATGCCGACGCCGAGGAGCCGTTCGGGGGCGAGACCGGCGGCGGCGAGCACCTCGGCGATGCCGGAGCGGATGTGGTCGACGATGACCTCGACCTCGTAGCGCTGCTGTTCCAGCGGGAGCTCGGCGCGGGCGAGTTCGGTGAGGGCCAGGTCGAACAGTTCGACGCGCACCCGGGTCTCGCCCACGTCGACACCGATCATGTGGCCGCTCTCCGGCGCGACCCGCAGCAGGGTGCGCGGACGTCCCCCGTCGGAGTCGACGCTGCCGGCCTCCTCGACCAGGCCGTCGGCGACGAGGTCGGCGACGACGTTGCTCACGGATCCGGAGCTGAGCCCGGTCGCCGGGCCGAGCTCGAAGCGGCTGAGCGGGCCGTCGAAGTAGAGCCGCTGCAGCACGGCCGTACGATTGGCCCGTCTGAGATCGCGTACCGTGCGCCCGCTCCGCCCCGCCATGCGGCTCCTTCCGAAACCCTGTCCCACCTGCAACATACCGCCGCGGACCGACCGGACGCGACTTCCTCCCCCCCCCTTATTTCACGGTGCGAACTAACAGAGCCCGGTCATCTCGTCCAACGCGGCCCCGAGTTCCGGGGCGACGGCGCTCCGGACCCATCGCTCGTGATCGTCCCCGGGCGCCCGCGGCACCGTCTCGGTGAGCATGATCAGGTAGAGGTAGGCGCGATACAGGGCGAGCCGTACGCGGGCCTTCGTGTCGAACCCGGCCCGGCCCCCGGACTCCCGGTACCCGGCCAGGAACGCCCCGTCCTTCTCGATGTCGCCGAGCAGTGCCAGGGAGACGAAGTCGGCGAGCGGGTCGCCCCAGAACATGCGCTCCCCGTCGATGAGCCCGCCGACGCGCGCCCGCCCCGCCGCCGGGCGGTCCACGAGGATGTTGCCCGGCCACAGGTCGAAGTGCACGAGAGCCGGCACGGTGACCTCGTCGAGCGCCGCCCCGGCGGCGCGGAGCGCACCGGCCACCTCGTCGACGGGGCGGGGCAGCCGGACGCCGTAGCGGCGGGCGTCGGCGAGGACGGCGTCGGTCATCGCGGTGAAAGCGGTCCGCCAGTCGGGGGCGAGCGGGCCGAGGGCGCCGGACGGGTAGCCGAACCCGGGCCCCGTCACGCGGTGCAGACGGGCCACCTGACGGCCCAGTTCCCTCCGCAGGTCCGTCCGTTCCCCGTCGGCCGGCGCCGCCTCCGTCCAGGGTTCGCCCGGGCAGGCGGTCATCAGCAGGTGCGGTACCTCGTCGTCACCGCCGACGGACACGGCCCGCGGCGCGGGTACACCCGCCTCGGCGGCGCCGGCGCAGAACACGGCCTCGGAGACGAGGAGGCGCCGCTCGTACCGGAGGCCGGGGGTGGCGGGTGCGGGCGGGGTCTTCAGGACGTAGCGGCCACCGTCGGCGAGGACGAGTTCCTCGACGGTGTTGTAGGTGCCCCCGGCCAGCGGGCGCACCCGGACCAGGGCGCCGGGCGGCAGCCCGGCCACCGTCAGCGCGCTGCGGGCCCGCTCCCAGGAGTCCCCCGTCACCGCTGTCCCCTCCCCCTCGGTCACCGCGTCACGGGGCACGGAAGGCGCCGCGGGCCCGTGGTGAGGCATCCTACGGAAAAACCGCTGGTCTCCCCTCCCGCGGGAAATTTACCCTGGCCGAAAACCTAGATCCTCTAGGTTTCGAAGGACCATGCCAGGAGACACCCGTGAAACCGCTGACCGAGCAGGACATCCGCGCCTCGTTCATCAACTGCTCGAAGGGCGAGGCCAAGCGGCTGGCCGTACCGCGTGATCCGGGTGAGCTTCCCTGGGACGACCTGGACTTCCTGGGCTGGCGTGATCCGGGCGCGCCCGACCGGAGCTATCTCGTCACCGAGCGCGAGGACCGTCTCGTCGGGGTGGCCATGCGGTTCCAGTCCGCCCAGCGCGGCTTCCTGCACCGCAGCATGTGCTCGCTGTGCCTGACGACCCATCCGCGCGGCGGCGTCTCCCTGATGACCGCGCGCAAGGCGGGCCCGGCCGGCCGCGAGGGCAACTCGGTCGGCGCCTACATGTGCACCGATCTCGCCTGCTCCCTCTACCTGCGCGGCAAGAAGGTCCCGGAGACCGGGGCCCGCTTCGAGGAGAGCCTCACCCTGGAGGAGCAGATCGCCCGCATGCGGGACAACCTGTTCGCCTTCCTCGACAAGCTGTAGACCCGCCCTGCTCCGGGTGACGGCTACCGGTCCAGCAGGCGGGCGGCCCGCACCTCGTGGAGGTGGATCAGGACGTCGTGGCTGCGGGCCAGGGCGACGTCGTAGGGGCCGTCCGGATAGTCGGTGCCTATGCGCCGGGTCGGCCGGGCAAGGTTCAGCCACGCATCGGCCGGTGCGCCGACGGTCCGCAGGTCGACCACGTAGTCGCGGTGACGGACCCGGTCGAGGGTGTGCTCGTTGCTCCCCGGGTCCGCGGGCCCCAGGGTCCAGCGCCGGACGGCGCCGTCCGGGCCCGTGGCGTTGAACGAGCCCCGGTCGAAGGACAGGCCGACGCTGACGTAGCCCGGGCCGAGGCGGTCGCGCAGGTACGCGCCCTGCACCCTCGGGTAGTGGACGGGGTCGGCCGACACGTAGCCGAGGTGGTCGTTGTGCGCGGACACGGCGACCTTGGTGCCGGTGTGCCGCTGCCACCAGACGACGTTGGCGGCCATCGCCTCGTCGCGGTAGCGCATGGCCTCGGCGACCTGCTCGGGCGAGGTGAAGTCGAAGGCGTACTGGCGGGCGGTCCGGTCGATCGCCCGCGCGTGCTGCACCGCCCGGGCGTGCGCCTCCGGGTCCTTCCCCGGCCCTTGGGCCCGGAGCAGCCGCAGCGCCTCACCCGTGCGGTCCGCCCTTTCCCGGCGTTCGGCGTACGGCTTGTTCAGGTACCGCTCGATGTACTCCCCGGTGGCCACGGTCGGCCGCAGTCCCCGGTACAGCTCGGCGAAGCGGGCCGAGAGCCCGGGATGGTGCTCGGCCACATGCGCGGTGACCCGGTCGTACAGTTCGGGTCCGGTCCAGGCGATGTCGTCCCCCATGAACCGCACGGGATCGTCGGGGTGGCGCACGTTGTACGCGCGCATCCACTCGATGAGCCGCAGGTGGTCCGCGTTGTTCCACCACAGGTAGTCCCGTTGGAACTCCTCGCGCATGATGCGCCGGGGGTCCCCCTTGCCGTGCACGACGTACGCGTCGAGGCGCAGACCGGTGCTCCAGGGCGCCTCCAGGGCGAAGGTGCGGAACCCCTTCTCCACGACGAGCCGGCGGAAGACCCGGTCCTTGAGGGCGAAGAAGTCGTGCGAGCTGTGGGTGGCCTCGCCCAGACCGACCACGCGCGCGTCGCCGACCATGCGGTCGAGGGGACGCAGATCTCGGGTGTCGCCGCCCGGTTCCACGCCGCGCAGGGGGTGCGCGGCCCGGTCCAGGGCCGTGACGACCGGGGTGGCCGGCTCGACCGCCCGGGCGGGAGCCCGCGCCGCCGTGGCCGGGGTGCCGGCCGTCACCGCGCCGAGGGTGACGAACAAGGTCACGACGGTTCCGATCCGATGTCGTTTCATGATTCAAGGCTGCCGCGCCTCTGGGCCCGGCCCCATCCGGCGGGCCTCCGACCTGGAGTGCGGACAACCACCGGAATCCCCGGGGGTTTTCCTCAGTGCCCGCTTCCGCACCGTGCCCGGCCGGCAGCGACACGTCCGGCGGTGCACGGCGCGTGAGAACGAATCCGGCCGCCTGCGTCCGGTTACCGTCCTGTCCGAATACGTTCGATGCGCCGGGGGAAGGGGAACAGCCCGAGGATGCTGGATGTACGTGAGACCGCGGCCGCCGCCGCGCGCCTGGTGAAGTGGCACCGGGATCCCATGGTCGTGCAGGCGGTGCGCTCGGCCGCCGCCGCGTCGATCGCCTATGTGATCGCGGTGCGGCTGAGCCCTGACGACGCCCCACCGCTCACCGCGCCCCTCACCGCGCTGCTGGTCGTCCAGGTCACCCTGTACGCCACGCTCAAGATGAGCATCCGCCGGGTGAACTCCGTGGTGGCCGGTGTCCTGGTCGCCATCGCCTTCAGCGTGGTGGTGGGGCTGAGCTGGTGGAGTCTGGCCCTGGTGATCCTGGCGGCGCTGGGCGTCGGACATCTGGTGCGGGCGCACGAGTTCGTGGCCGAGGTGGCGATCAGCGCGATGCTGGTGCTCGGTGTGACCGCGCACGGAGCCCTGGCCTGGGCCCGCGTGGTGGAGACGCTGATCGGGGCGGTCGTGGGGCTGGCCTTCAACCTGCTCTTCGCCCCGCCGGTGTGGGTGGAACAGGCCGGCGAGTCGATCGAGGGGCTGGCCCGGCGGGTACGGCAGCTGATGCTGCGCATGGGCGAAGAGGCCGCCGGCCGCACCCTGTACCACGAGGCGGCGGCCCGCCTGCACGAGGCCCGGCGGCTCGACCACGACATCACCGAGGTGGACGAGGACCTCCGCCAGGCCGAGGACAGCCTGCGGCTCAACCCCCGGGTCCGCGAGGGACTGCTGCACCGGATCGTGCTGCGCACCGGCCTGGACACCCTGGAGATCTGCACCGTCGTCCTCCGGGTGCTCGCGCGTACCCTCGCCGACCTCGCCAAGGAACGCGAACCCGAGCCCCTGTTCCCCGAGGAAACGGGTGCGACCCTCGAGCAGCTGCTGTCCGAGATCGCCGACGCCGTGGTCAGTTTCGCCGTGCTGGTGACGACCAGCGTCAGCGACGACGCCGAGTCGGCGGAGGAGCGGCTCACCGCCGAGCTGCGGCAGGCCGCGGTCACCCGTGACAAGCTCGCCCGGCTGCTCCTGGAGGAGATCCAGCACGACGCCCGGCAGTGGCAGCTGCAGGGGGCGGTCCTGACCGAGGTCAACCGCATCATCGACGAGCTGAACACCGAGCACCGCTCGCGCCGGCTGCTGGAGGAACTGGACCGCTACACGAGCGAGCAGCGGGAGCGCCGGCCGCGGCTGACCCGGTTGCGGGACCGCTTGCTGGGCTGGCTGGGCCGGATCGGGCCGCGGCGCCGTAACCGGACCGCGGCCGGGCGTCGTTCTCAGTGACGGACACCGAAACGGAACGAGGGGGCCTGCGGACGACCGGCACGACCGTGCGGACCGGCGGAAACGCGCTGCGGCCGCCGGGCGGCGCGGGGCCCGGCGGCCCGCCGCGGCCGTGGGGCTCGGCGTCGGAGGGTCCGTGCGGCAGGAGGTACGCCGCGACGACCGGCCGCTGACGGACCGGACGACCGCCCGGCGGGCCGGGTCTTCGTGGACCGGGCCGCCTGCGCCCGGGCCGGTCCGCCCCGGTTCGACCACTGCGGCCAGGACGCGCGGGATCCGGACCCGGCCGACCCGCTCCGGGCGGTGAAACCGGCCGGCGACCGGCCCGGGGACGACCACGAGCCCTGGCAGGATCCCTCGCCCCACCGGGTGCGACAGCGGGGGGACGCACCGGGCGGGCCGGTCGAGGACGGTGACCGGTGACCCGCGTGCGCACCCGCCCCTGCTTGCACCCGGTGGGTGATCGACGCCAGGGTGGCCGTGGCGACCGGACGTGCGACGACCTCGAGGGGCGTGTGGATGAGCAGGGCCGACTGGAGCAGGCGCCGTTTCGTCGGCGCCCTCACGGGAACGGCCGCCGCGGCGGCGCTCCCGGCGTGCGACGACCACGCGCCGGCGAACTCGCCGCCGCCCCCGAAGGCCCCCCGGGCGAGCACGGGCCCGGGGCGCGGGAGCGACCCGCCCTCCGGGCCGCGACCGCTCTACCTCGGCACCTACACCTCGGTCGACGGCGGCGGCAAGGGCATCGGGACGGCCACCTACGACAGCGCGACGGGGCGGATCGGCGGCACCGGCACCCTCACCGGCGTCGGCGACCCGTCGTACCTGGCGGTGCACCCCGACGGCCGGACGCTGTACGCGGTGAACGAGCGCGAGGACGGTGCGGTGACCGCCGTCCGGCTGTCCGACCGGACGGTCCTGGGCAGCCGGAGCACCGGTGGCGCGGGCCCCTGTCATCTGTCGGTGCATCCGAAGGGGCGCTGGCTGCTGAGCGCCAACTACGGTTCCGGCAGTGTGGCGGTGCACCCCATCGACGCCTCGGGAGCGATCGGCGAGCGCACCGAGCTGGTCACGCACTCCGATCCGCCGCCCGGGCCGGGACAGCAGGGGCCGCACGCCCACCAGTGCCTCACCAGTCCGGACGGCGGTCATGTCCTCGCCGTCGACCTGGGCACGGACACGGTCTACAGCTACCGGCTCGACGACAGGGCCGGCACGCTCACCGAGGCGGCGCGGGCGAGCACCCGGCCCGGTGCCGGTCCGCGCCACCTCACCTTCCACCCCGGAGGCCGGTACGCCTACCTCGCCAACGAGGTCGACAACACCGTCGCGGTGTGCGCGTACGACCCCGCCTCGGGGCGTCTGAGGATCGGCGAGGCGCAGTCCACGGGCACGGGTTCCGGCACCAGCTACCCCGCGCAGATCCTGGTGACCGGGAACGGCCGGTACGCCTACCTCGCCAACCGCGGCCACAACAGCCTCACCCGCTATGCCGTCGAGGCGGACGGCGCCCGGCTGAGGCTGCTGGACACCGTGCCGGTGGGCGGTGACTTCCCGCGCCAGATCGCCTTCTCCCCCGACGGCGCGCTGCTGTTCGCGGCGAACCAGAGGTCGGGCACGGTCAGCGTGTTCCGCGTGGACGAGGACAGCGGTGAACTGCGGTCCGTAGGTGATCCGTTCGCCTCACCCGTCGCGGTCTGCGCGCTGCCGCTGTAGGGCGCGGGGGCAGGACACGGCGCTCGCCTGGGAGAGCAGCACGTGCATGCGTTCGGTGAGTTCGGCGACGTCGTCGGCGGGCGCGTGGAACGGCAGCCGCACGTCGCCGTCGGCGCGGACGCGTTCGATGCGCAGCGTCAGTCCGTGCCGGTCGACGGCGAGCGGCTGGACACGGACCGCGCCGTGCAGACTGCCGGTGTCGACCAGGCGGGTCAGCCGTTCGACCGCGTCGGCGTGGCAGTCGGCGAGATGGGTCAGCAGCCGGGCCTCGGCGGTGGCGAGGGGGTCGGGGGCGGCCGCGGCGAACTCGTCGAGGTCGACGACCACCGCGCCGGACAGTTGACGCAGCACCATCCGCGTGGGCCGGAAGGCGAGGTGGCCGTCCTGGACGGAGGAGAACCAGCCGGCGAGCCACAGCCGGGCGCGGATCCTGCTGCGGACCGGGACGGGCGCGACGTCGGCGAACTCCAGCACGGCGGACGGTTCACCGCGGGGCGCGCAGATCGCGGCGGCGAGCAGGGCGCTGTCCTCGGGCACGCGCAGCAGCACGCGTCCGTCGTCGGTCACGGTGTGCGCGCCGACGAACTCCTCCCGGGCACCCTCGGCGGTCACCGCGCAGGACCATGCGGCGGCGAGCACCGAGCGGGCCCGTTCCGCCGCGCCGGGCGCGGCCGTCCAGCTCTGCCTGTCGTCACCCATCCCGAACCTCCTCTTAGGTAAGCCTTGCCTAACCTATCGAAGATCGGGGCGCGCGCCAACCAGGTGGCGTGATCTTTACGGGCCTTTCGGTCCGCTCGGCCCGCTCAGTCCGCGAGAACACCCAGCAGGGCGCGGGCGCACAGGTCGCGCACCTGCTCCCGGCCCAGCTCAGCGCCGCGCAGCCACTCCAGACAGACGGCGGTGGTGAAGGCCAGCCAGCCGCGCACGGCCAGGCGGGTGTCCGGCCGCGCCTCGAAGACCGGGCCGAACTCGGGGTCCTCGGCCAGCGCCGCCAGGATCTGCCGCTCCTGCGCGGCGAGCGCCCGCCGGTAGACCCGGCGCACCGCCTGGTCCCCCGCCGCGTCGGCGCGGTGGAAGGCGCGGTAGCCGTGCGCGTGGGCCTCGACGTACGACAGATAGGCGTCCAGACCCGCCGTGAGCTGCTCGCGCAGCGGGACGCCGGGGACCGCCGCCGTCAGGCGCAGCATCCGCCCGCTCTCGCGCTCCACGACCGCCGCGAAGAAATCCCGTTTGGTCGGGAAGTAGTGGTAGAGCAGTCCTCGCGAGACCCCGGCGATCTCGGCGACCTGCTCGATCCACACGTCGTCGTAGGGGCTCTCCGAGAACAGCCGCGCCCCGACCGACAGGAGCTGCTCCCTGCGCTCCTCGGTGCTGAGCCGGCGGCGCGTGCGCCCGCCCTGGTTCGCGGCCATTCCCGCACTGTACTTGACGCCGGTTCAGCGGCCGGACCAGACTGAACCACGTTATTGAACTCACGTACAACACGTCGCAATCGCTCGCCGGACCGAAGGGGATCGCGCCATGGCGGAGACGACGACACCCGCCGGGCTGCCGAAGGGGTTCCGCAGCGCCGGGGCGGGCTGGCCCGAACTGCACCGCATTCCGCACCCGCCGTACCGTCTTCCGCTGCTCGGCGACGTGCTCGGGGCGAGCAGGCGCACCCCGGTCCAGGACTCGCTGAAGTACGCCCGCCGACTGGGCCCGATCTTCCGGCGGAACGCCTTCGGCAAGGAGTTCGTGTTCACGTGGGGCGCCGCCCTGGTGGCCGATCTCGCCGACGAGGCCCGGTTCGCCAAGCACGTCGGGCTGGGCGTCGCCAACCTGCGGCCGGTCGCGGGCGACGGACTGTTCACCGCGTACAACCACGAGCCCAACTGGCAGCTGGCGCACGACGTGCTGGCCCCCGGCTTCCACCGTGGGGCCATGGCGGGCTACCACACGATGATGCTGGCCGTCGCCGAGCGGCTGACGGACCAGTGGGACCGCGCGGCGGCCGCGGGCCGCACGGTGGACGTGCCCGGTGACATGACCAAGCTGACCCTGGAGACGATCGCACGCACCGGATTCGGACACGACTTCGGATCGTTCGAACGGCCCCGGCCGCACCCCTTCGTGACCGCGATGGTGGGCACCCTGACGTACGCGCAGCGGCTCAACAGCGTGCCCGCGCCGCTGGCACCGCTGCTGCTGCGGCGTGCGGGCCGCCGCAACGCGGCCGACATCGACCGTCTCAACCGCATCGTCGACGAGGTGGTGCGCACCCGGCGCGCCCACGGTGGCGGGGACGGGGACCTCCTGGACCGGATGCTGGACACCGCCCACCCGGAGACCGGCGAGCGGCTCTCGCCCGAGAACGTCCGGCGCCAGGTCATCACCTTCCTGGTCGCCGGCCACGAGACCACCTCGGGCGCGCTCGCCTTCGCCCTGTACCACCTCTCCCGGCATCCGGACGTCGCGGCCCGCGCCCGCGCCGAGGTGGACCGCGTCTGGGGCGACACGGCGGCGCCGGGCTACGAGCAGGTGGCCAGGCTCCGCTACGTCCGCCGGGTGCTGGACGAGTCGCTGCGGCTGTGGCCGACGGCGCCCGCCTTCGCCCGGGAGGCCAGGGAGGACACCGTGCTCGCCGGGGAGCATCCGATGCGGCGCGGCGCGTGGACGCTGGTGCTGACGCCGATGCTGCACCGGGACCCCGAGGTGTGGGGCGCGAACGCCGAGCGGTTCGACCCGGACCGCTTCGACGCGCGGGCGGTGCGGTCCCGTCCTCCGCACACCTTCAAGCCGTTCGGCACGGGGGCGCGGGCGTGCATCGGGCGGCAGTTCGCCCTGCACGAGGCGACGCTGGTGCTCGGGCTGCTGCTGCGCCGCTACGAACTGAGCCCCGACCCCGGCTACCGGCTGCGCGTGACCGAGCGGCTCACGCTGATGCCTCAGGGGCTGCGGCTGCGCCCGGAGCGGCGGACGGCGCCTGCCGTGTCCCGGGCCCGCCGGGCGGCCGACGACGCCGGGCCGGCCTCCCGCCGTCCCGCGCGCGGAGCGGGCGAGTGACCCCGGCGGCCCCGCACCGGCGCTCCTCCGGGCCGCGCGGAGCCGGGCCGGGTGAGGAGGAATCCCCGGTCGGGCCGGCGCCCCGCAGACCGGCCCCGGTGAAGCCGACGGCGATGAGATGGGCGCCGCGCAGACCGGCTCCCTTGGGCCGGGCGCCCGGCAGGCCGGCCTCCCGGCTCCCTCGTCCACCGTGAAACCGGCCGAGGCGGTGAACGGCCGAGCGACACGGCACGGCCCGGAACACCGTGCGCGGTCGCCGCGGTTCCGCCCGGCCGGTCCTCCGGTCCCGCACGGCGTTCAGCACACGGAACGGGACGTCGGCGCCGGTTCGCCGACCGGGTTCACACCACGTCGTCCGGCACCTCCAGGCGCTCCAGCCGCTCCGGGTCGGCCAGGATGTACATGCCGGTGATGCGGCCGTCGACGACGGTGACGGACATGACCGAACGGACACGGCCGTCGACCACGCTGACCAGGCCCACCCCGTCGTTGACCAGGACCGTCCGGGCCGCCGCGGTGTACCGGGCGAACATGAGCGCCGACTCGGCCACCGCCTTCGCCCCCCGGAGCGTCTTGGACCCGGCCGCACCACGGACCAGGGCGCCCGCGTCGGCCCGCAGGACCACGTCCGGGTGGAGGACGGCGACCAGCGCCTCGAAGTCACCGCCGCGCGCGGCGGCCATGAAGGCGTCGAGGGCCTCCTTCTGCCGGCCGAGGTCGGGCTCCGACGGAGGAGTCGCGTCCCGGACCCGGCGGCGGGCCCGGCTGGCGAGCTGCCGGGTGGCGGCCGCGTTGCGTTCCACGACCGGCGCGATGTCGTCGAAGGGCACGGCGAACATGTCGTGCAGGACGAACGCGAGCCGCTCGTCGGGCTCCAGCCTGTCCAGGACCACCAGCAGGGCCACGCCCACCGAGTCGGCGTGCAACGCCTCCTGTTCCGGGTCGGCCTGGGACAGGGGCCTGATCACCGGGTCGGGGACGAAGGTCTCGTCCATCGGCTGCTCGCGGCGCGCGGTGCGCGAGCGCAGCTGGTCCAGGCAGATGCGGCCGGTCACCGTGGTGAGCCAGCCGCCGAGGTTGTCGATCTCGCCGGGGTTCGCGCGGCCCAGTCTCAGCCAGGCCTCCTGGACGGCGTCCTCCGCCTCGGCCGACGACCCGAGCATGCGGTAGGCGACGGCCTCGAGGTGGTCGCGGTGCTCCTCGAAGCGCTCCGCCAGCAGCTCCTTGTCGTTCATGCCGTCACCCGGGGGAACAGCTCGAAGGCGACCGCGGGCCGGCCCCCGAACCGCTTGCCCGTGTCCTCGGCGTTCTGCGTCAGGAAGCCGCGCGCGTACGTCTCCGGGTCCTCGTCGGTCAACGCCTCGATGTAGGCCCGGTGTTCGAGCAGGGAGCGCACCGCCCGCTCCAGCCCGTCCGTGGCGTCCACGGCGTGCGTGGGCGTGCTGGAGCCGGCGACGGCGACCCAGCGGACCCCGTCCCACGGTTCGAGGCCCTGCTCGATCAGTTCCGGGAAGATCCAGCGGTTGCCGGCGTCACCGGCCGCGTCGAGCGTGGCACGGCCGACGGCCACGTGGTCGGGGGTGTTCCAGTAGGTGCCGCCCCAGGTGTCCCGGTGGTTCAGGGTGATCACCAGTTCGGGCCGGTGACGGCGGATGGCGGCGGCGATGTCCCGGCGCAGGGCGGGGCCGTACTCGACGACCCCGTCCCGGTGGTCGAGGAACTCCACCGCGGACACGCCGACCACGGCCGCGCTCGCGCGCTGCTCCCGTTCCCTGAGCGGACCGCACGTCGCCGGCTCCAGGGTGTCGATGCCCGCCTCGCCGCGGGTCGCCAGGACGTAGGCGACCTCGCGGCCGGCGTCGGTCCAGGAGGCGATCGCCGCCGAGCAGCCGTACTCGAGGTCGTCGGGGTGGGCCACGACGGCCAGGGCGCGCCGCCAGTCGTCGGGCATGGGCTGGAGTTGACTGATCGTCGGCTCGGTCATGCCCGCAGACTAACCCCCGGCACCGGCATCGCGCCGGGGCCCGCTCCGGGCCCGGCTCAGACCTCGTCGCGCGCGAGAGCGAGCAGCCGGTCCAGGACGCGGGGGCCGCCGGCCCGGACGCCGTCGTGCTCGAACTCGTCGGTGACCCAGGTGCGCAGGCCGCGGATCGCGCGGGCGGTCTCCAGGGAGTGGGCGGTGTGGACGTACATGTCGTCGTGGTAGACGGCCGCCGCTGCCGGGACCTCGTTGGCGGCGAGGCGGGCCGGGTCGTACAGGGGCGTCCAGTCGGTGCGGGCGGCGAGCAGTTCGGCGGTCTCGCGCAGCGGCCGCAGCGCGGGGTCGCAGTCGAACATCCAGGGGTGGACGCTCTCGCCGGTGAACAGCAGCGGTTCGTCGCCGGCGAGTGCCCTGGCCGCGTCGAACTGCGGGAACTCGGCCCGCACCCGCTCGGCGGACCAGGCGGTGGGGCGGGCGTCCTGGCCGTAGATCGCCTCGTGGACGAGCGCGTACAGCGGGTGTCCGGCGTACGACAGCAGGCCCTGGACCTGCTCCTGGAACGCGTCGGACAGCGCGGGTCCCGCCGGGGTGCGGACGAAGGCGTCCTCGAGGAGGTAGTGCAGGCGGTGGCTGCCGTCGCCGCTGCCCAGGAGGATGCCGAGGGACTGGAAGGCCTCGACGGTGAACCGGTAGCCGTTCGGGAGGACGACCTCGTGGGTGAGGAGGTGGTCGGCGATGCGGCGGGCGCGTTCGACGTCCTGCGGGTAGCGGGCGTAGTGGGCGGCGACCTTGCGTTCGACGCGCGGGTAGGCGGCCCGGTAGACGTCGTCCGCGTGGGCGTCCAGGGAGGGCAGTCCTCCGGTGACGAGTGCGGTGTCCAGGCCCCCGGGTGCCATGGACAGGTAGGTGACGGTGCAGAAGCCGCCGAAGCTCTGGCCGAGGACGGTCCACGGGGCGCCGCCGGTGACCTCGGGGCGGATCGCCTCGCAGTCGCGGACGATGGAGTCCGCGCGGAAGCGGGTGAGGTGGTCTGCCTGCTCCGCGGGGCCGCCGCGCAGCGGGAGCGTCTGCCGGTTGACGGGGGTGGAGTGGCCGGTGCCGCGCTGGTCGAGGAGCAGCACGCGGTACTCCTCCAGCGCCCGGCCGAGCCAGGCCTGCTTCCCGATGAAACGGTTCGCCCCGAAGCCGGGACCGCCCTGGAGGTACAGCAGCCAGGGCAGGTCCTTGTCCGCCTTGTCGCGGGCGACGACCTCGCGCGCGTACAGCTCGATCGTCTCCCCCGAGGGGTCGTCGTGGTCGAGGGGCACGGTGAAGCGGCGGTCGGTGAGGACGACACCGGGCTGGCGGTAGCTGACGGTCAACGGGGCTCCCGGAACGGACGGACGGTCGGACCGCGATCCAGTTCAGCACATGGTCCTCCGGCCGACGAGCCCGGGATCACCGGACCTTTCCCGAACGGCCGGTCAGCGGGACGACAGGCTGGAGCGGCGGACCACCAGTTCGGGGCTCAGGACGACCCGCCGGTGCTCGTGCGGCCTCGCCGCGGTCTCGGCCTCCGTCTCCTCCAGCAGCAGCTCCGCCGCCATGGCCCCCATGGTGACGGCGGGCTGCCGCACCGAGGTGAGCGGGACGGCCGCGGCGGCGGCGAACTCGATGTCGTCGTAGCCGACGATCGCCAGGTCGTCGGGGACGCCGACCCCGGCCGCGTACATCGCCTGCAGCACGCCGAGGGCGAGCAGGTCGTTGGCGCAGAACACGGCGGTGGGGCGGTCGGCCAGGCCGAGGAGGCGGGCGCCGGCGTCCCGCCCGGCGGCGACGTCGAGGCGCTCGGTGGGCAGCTCGCGCAGGCGGTCCGGCCCCAGTCCGGCCTCGGCCAGGGCGCTCAGGGCGCCGATGCGGCGGTCGCGGACCTGGTTCAGGCCGGGCGGTCCGCTGACGTACGCGATGGACCGGTGCCCCGCGTCGACGAGGTGCCGCACGGCCAGCGCGCCGCCCGCCACGTCGTCCACGGAGACCGAGCACTCGGTGGTGCCCTCGGCGACCCGGTCGACCAGCACGAAGGGGATGCCGTGGCGACGGAACGCCTCGATGTTGCGGCCGGTGGCGTCCGCCGGGGTGAGCAGGACGCCCCGGACCCGCTGTTCGGCGAAGAGGGAGAGGTACTCGGCCTCCTCGCTCGCGTTCTGTGCGCTGTTGCAGACCATCACGCCGAGGCCGGCCTGGCGCGCGGCGCGCTCGGCGCCGCGCGCCACGTCGACGAAGAAGGGGTTGCCCATGTCGAGGACGAGCAGGCCCATGATCCGGCTGCGGCCGGCACGCAGCTGGCGCGCGGACTCGCTGCGGACGTAGCCGAGCCGGTCGATGGCGGACAGCACCCGCGCCCGGGTCTCGGCGGCGACCGTGTCCGGGCGGTTGATCACGTTGGAGACCGTGCCGACGGAGACTCCGGCGGCGCGGGCGACGTCCTTGATACCCACCGACTGGGCCATCGGGCGGGGACCTCCAAGGAGACGGGGGCGGTCGGGGGGCCTTCACATTACCGGCACGGCCCCGGGGACGGTTTCGGTCGGACGGGATCAGCCCGGCAGCCGGAAGTCGACGACGTGCAGCGCCGAGGGGGTCGTACCGCTGGACTTCTCCTGGTACATGACCGACAGCACCCCGTCCTGCGCGACGCGCGTCTCGTCGATCACGACCTCGCCGAAGGCGTTCAGGCCGGCGCCGTCGTACAGCAGCCTCCAGTCGGTGTGTCCCGAGGCCGCGGAGGCGCCGGCGATCCGGCCGTAGGGGAGGATCGCGTACGCGTTGTCGTACCGGTCCAGGACCAGTTTGGTGCGCTGGCTGGAGTTCAGCGGGACGGGGATCTCGGTCTTCCGCCAGGTGCCGGAGGCGGTTCTGCGGACGTGGAAGGCGCGGCCGTTGCGCGTTCGGTCGGCGACGTAGTCCGTGGTGCACTGGCCGAAGCGGCCGGGGACGTAGGAGATGATCGCGTGCGGCCGGCCGGCGGAGTCGGTGAACTGGCTCTCCTGGTTCATCAGGGAGTGGTCCGGGTTCAGGGGGTCGACGACCAGGCCGGGGTCGGTGACGGAGACCCGGTCGGAGCCGCCGGTGGTGCCGACGACGGTACCGGCGTCGTTGCGCCAGGTGCGGCCGCGGTCGTCGGAGTACACGTAGCCGGTGTCGTGGTTGGTGATGCCGCCACCGCTGCACATGACGGCGGCGTTCTGCTCGCGCCAGGTGAAGAAGGCGTGCAGCCGGCCGCCGCGGTCGTAGTCGATGCCGTGCAGGTACATGTTGCGAGCGGCGGAGGAGCCGTGCTCGCTGCGGTAGGTGCCGGTGGAACTGGTCCACTCCCCCAGCGCGGTCCACCGCGCACCGTCGTACTCCGCCAGCGCGTTGCGGCCGTTGCCCGAGACGCCGGCCCGGTAGCTGAGCTGGAGGCGGCCCTCGGGGGTGGCGATGAACTGCGGGTAGGTGAACTGCGGGGTGAGGGCGAGACCGTCCAGGGTGGACTGCGGGGCGCCGAAGCGGCTCGCGGTCCAGCTCAGTCCCGCCGGGTCGTCCAGGAGCCCGGCGACGGACTTGACGTAGGTGAAGCCGTCGCTGTGGGAGTCCATGTGGAGGTGCAGGCGGCCGTCGGTCCTGGAGACGCCCATGGAGATGACGTTGTGGGAGTCGTCGTAGCGCAGGGTGTGGCCGGTCCTCGCGGTCTGCCAGGTGGTGGCGCCGAGGGCGCGGCGGCCGACGACGGCGCCCCGGTCGGCGGTGTACCAGGCGGCGTACTGGTGGCCCTTGTGGGTCAGCAGGCCGTTCTTCTGGAAGGAGTTGTTGTTGACCAGGCCGTCGTAGGACACGAAGTAGAGGGCCCGGCTGTCGAGCGTGGTGCGGCCGGTGCGGGTGACCGACGGGCCGGGGGCGGCGGCCCGGGCGGTGCCGGAGGCCGGGGCGGGGGCCGTCGTCACGGTGCCGAGGAGTGCTCCGGCCAGCAGGATGCGTCGTCTCATCGCGGGGCTCCGTCGTCAGGCGAGGTGGAAGACCTCGGTCAGCGGTTTCATCGCCTCGTCCGGGCGGGCGCCGTCGAGGGACTCGAAGAAGGGGGCCATCTCGGCCTGCCAGCGGGCGTTGACCTCGGTGGCCTCCATGCCGGCCTTGGCGGCCTCGAAGTCCTCGGTCTCGAGGTAGCCGACGAGGAGGCCGTCGTCGCGCAGGAAGAGGGAGTAGTTGTGCCAGCCGGTGGCCGAGAGCGCCGCGCGCATCTCCGGCCACACGGCGGCGTGGCGTTCGCGGTACTCGGCGATCTTGTCCTGACGGACCTTGAGCAGGAAACAGACGCGCTGCATGAGGTACCGCTCCTTCGGTGCGAGGTGACTCGGGGGACGGTGATCAGAAGTCGAACTCGTCGATGTTCTCGGCGTTGAAGACGGTGGGCTTGCCCAGGTCGATCACGCCGTCCTTGCCGATGGTGTACTCGCCCATCGCGCCGGCCGTGAAGGTCTCGCCCTCCTTGCCGGTGATCTGCCCGGAGGCCAGGGCGACGGCGGTGCGCGCGGCCAGTTCGCCGAGCTTGGCCGGGTCCCAGAGCTCGAACGCCTCGACGGTGCCGTTCTTGACGTACTTGCGCATGTCGTTGGGGGTGCCGAGGCCGGTCAGCTTGACCTTGCCCTTGTACTTGGACCCGGACAGGTACTGGGCGGCGGCCTTGATGCCGACGGTGGTCGGGGAGATGATCCCCTTGAGGTTCGGGTGCTCCTGGAGCAGGCCCTGGGTCTGCTGGAAGGACTGCTGGGCGTCGTCGTTGCCGTAGGCGACCTTGACCAGCTTCATGTCCTTGTACTTGGGGTCCTCGAGCTCGTCCTTCATGAACTCGATCCAGGTGTTCTGGTTGGTCGCGGTCTGCGCGGCGGACAGGATCGCGATCTCGCCCTTGTAGCCGATCTGTTCGGCGAGCAGCTGCACCTCGGTGCGGCCCAGGTCCTCGGCGGACGCCTGGGAGATGAAGGCGTTGCGGCAGTCGGCGGTGGTGTCGGAGTCGTAGGTGACGACCTTGATGCCGTTCTTCATGGCCTGCTTGAGCGCGGTGCACAGGGCGCCGGGGTCCTGCGCGGACACGGCCATGGCGTCGACCTGCTGCTGGGTGAGCGTGTTGACGTAGGAGACCTGGCCGGCGGTGTCGGTGGCGCTGGAGGGGCCGACCTCCTTGTAGGTGGAGCCCAGTTCCTTCAGGGCCTTCTCGCCGCCCTTGTCGGCGGTGGTGAAGTAGGGGTTGTTGACCTGCTTGGGCAGGAAGCCGACCGTCAGGCCCTTCTTGGTGGGCGCGTTCGGGTCGGCCTTGCCGGCCGTGGCCGCCGGGCCGCCGCCCTCGTTCCTGACGTCCTCCTTGGTGGTGCCGCCGCAGGCGGTGGCGGCCAGGGCGAGGGAGGTGACGGCGGCGAGGGCCGCGCAGGTGCGGCTCAGGGATGCCTTGCGCATGGTGGGTTCCTTACGGGCGAGAAGGGCTTCAGGGGGTCGGTGCGGGGGCCTTGGACGGCACCGGTGGTGACGCGGCGGCCCGGCGGCCGGCCCGGGCGACGGCGGTCTGGCGTGCGACGCGGGGACCGAGGACGGAGACGACGAGCAGGACGCCGGTGACGACGATCTGCGACTGGGCGGAGACGTTGACCAGGCTCATCACGTTCTGCAGCGTGCCGAGCAGGAAGACGCCCGCGATCGCGCCGCCCAGGGTGCCCTTGCCGCCGTCGAAGTCGATGCCTCCGAGCAGCACGGCCGCGATGACGGAGAGTTCGAGTCCGGTGGCGTTGTCGTAGCGGGCGCTGGCGTAGTGCAGCGCCCAGAAGACGCCGGTGAGGGAGGCCATCAGGCCGGTCATCGTGAACAGGATCAGCTTCTGCCGCTTGACGCGGATGCCGGCGAACCGGGCCGCCTCCTCGCCGGCGCCGATGGCGAACAGCGACCGTCCGAACGGGGTGGCGTGCAGCGCGACCACGGCGATCGCGAGCAGGACGAGGAAGGGCAGGAAGGCGTACGGGACGAAGGTGTCGCCGATGCGTCCGGCCGCGAAGTCCAGGTACTGCGCGGGGAAGTCGGTCACCGCGTCGGACCCGAGCACGATCTGGGCGATGCCCCGGTAGGCGGCGAGGGTGCCGATGGTGACGGCGAGGGAGGGCAGGCCGAGGCGGGTCACCAGCAGGCCGTTGACGAGGCCGCAGACGACGCCGAGCAGCAGGCAGACCGGGATGATGGTCTCGATGGCCATGCCCTGGTTCCACAGGGCGCCCATCACCGCGCCGGACAGACCCGCCGTGGAGGCGACGGAGAGGTCGATCTCGCCGGAGACCACGAGCAGGGTCATGGGCAGGGCGATCAGCGCGATCGGCAGGGTGTTGCCGATCAGGAACGACAGGTTGAGCGCGTTGCCGAAGCCGTCGACCGTGGTGAACGACAGCAGCAGGACCACGACGAGCAGGGCGCCGACCACCGTGTCCCAGCGGACGGCACGCGTCAGAGACTCAGGCATGGCGGGCGTTCCTCTTCTTCAGGGCCGAGGCCACGCGCAGCGCGACGATCCGGTCGACCGCGATGGCGAGGATGAGCAGGATGCCGTTGATGGCGAGCACCCAGACGGAACTGACGCCGAGGGCGGGCAGCACGCTGTTGACGGAGGTCAGCAGCAGCGCGCCGAGGGCCGCGCCGTAGACGCTGCCGGAGCCGCCGGTGAAGACCACGCCGCCGACCACGACCGCGCTGACGACGGTGAGTTCGTAACCGGTGCCGGTGCCGGAGTCGACGTTGCCGAACCGGGCCAGGTACATCGCGCCGGCGAGGCCCGCGAGGGCGCCGCAGAAGGTGTAGGCGGCGAGGATCCGCTTGCGCACCGGGATGCCGGCGAGCCGGGCGGCCTCCGGGTTGGAGCCGAGCGCGTACAGCTCGCGTCCGCTGCCGAAGTGCTTGAGGTAGTACGCCGTCGCCACGAGCACCGCGAGCGCGATGAGCGCCAGGTACGGCACCGCCGAGACGCCGCCCGAGCCGAAGTCGACGAATCCGCCGGGGAGGTCGGCCGCGGTGATCTGGCGGGAACCGACCCAGATGGAGTCGATGCCGCGGATGATGTACAGGGTGCCGAGGGTGACGACCAGCGCGGGCACCTGACCGAGACTGACCAGCAGGCCGTTGAGCAGTCCGAAGCCGATGCCGAGCAGGACGGCCAGGACGATGGCCGCGACCGGGTTCCCGCCGCCCTGGAGGTAGGTGCCGGCGGCGAAGGCGCTGATGCCGAGGGTCGAGCCCACGGACAGGTCGACGTTGCGGGTGATGACGACCAGGGACTGGCCGGTGGCGACCAGCACCAGGATGGTCGCGTTCAGCAGCAGGTCCTTGATGCCCTGCTCGGACAGGAACTCGCTGTTGCCGGCCTGGGTGACGGCGATCATCACCAGGAAGACGACCAGGATGGCGAGTTCGCGCATCTTGAACACGCGGTCGACCAGCCGGGTGGCGCCGGTCCCGGGCGCCTCGGCGACGGGGGCGGGGTCGGGGCTGATGACCGTCATGCGGCCGCCCTCCCCGTGGCTGCGGCCATCACGGTTTCCTCGGTGGCGTCGGTGCGGGGGATCTCGGCGGTGAGACGGCCCTCGTGCATCACCAGCACGCGGTCGGCCATGCCGAGGATCTCGGGCAGGTCGGAGGAGATCATCAGGACGGCCACGCCGTCGGCGGCCAGCTGGGACAGCAGCCGGTGCACCTCGGCCTTGGTGCCGACGTCGATGCCGCGCGTGGGCTCGTCCACGATCAGCACCTTCGGTCCGGTGGCGAGCCACTTGGCGAGGACGACCTTCTGCTGGTTGCCGCCGGACAGGGTGGAGACGGCGTCGGCGATCCGGGCGTACTTGACCTGGAGCCTGAGCGCCCAGTCCAGGGAACGGCTGCGTTCGGCGCCCCGGTCCACCAGGCCGGCCTTCACGGTCGTACGGAGTCCGGTGAGGCCGATGTTGCGCTCGATGGACATGTCCATCACCAGGCCCTGGGCGCGCCGGTCCTCCGGGACCAGGGCGAGTCCCGCCGCCATGGCGGTGGACGGGGCGCCGTTGGTGAGCCTGCGCCCCTCCACCTCCACCTCGCCGGCGTCCCAGCGGTCGATGCCGAACACGGCGCGGGCCACCTCGGTGCGTCCGGCGCCGACGAGTCCGGCCAGGCCGACGATCTCGCCGCGCCGCACGTCGAAGGAGACGTCGGTGAAGACGCCCTCGCGGGTCAGCCGGCGCACGCTCAGGGCCACTTCGCCGGGGCGCACGTCCTGCTTGGGGTACAGCTCCTCGAGGTCGCGGCCCACCATCCGGCGCACCAGGTCGTCCTCGGTCATGCCGTCCAGCGGTTCACTGGCGATCCGGGCGCCGTCGCGCAGCGTGGTGACCCGACGGCAGATCTCGAAGATCTCCTCCAGGCGGTGGGAGATGAACAGCACCGCGGCGCCCTGGTCGCGCAGGGTGCGCACGACGCCGAAGAGGCGGGCGACCTCGCTGCCGGTGAGGGCCGCGGTCGGCTCGTCCATGATCAGGACGCGGGCGTCGAAGGAGAGCGCCTTGGCGATCTCGACGATCTGCTGGTCGGCGATGGACAGTCCGCGGGCCGGGCGGTCGGGGTCGAGTTCCACGCCGAGCCGCCGCATCAGGGCGGTGGTCGCCTCGTGGGTGGCCTTGTGGTCGATCCGTCCGAGGGCGCGCCGGGGCTGCCGGCCCATGTAGATGTTCTCGGCGATCGACAGGTCGGGGAAGAGCGTGGGCTCCTGGTAGATCACGGCGATACCGGCGTCGCGGGCGTCCTTGGGGCCGTGGAAGACGACCGGCTCACCGTCGAGCAGCACCTGGCCGGCGTCCGGCCGGTGCACCCCGGCGAGCGTCTTGATGAGGGTCGACTTGCCGGCTCCGTTCTCCCCGGCGAGGGCGTGCACCTCGCCGGCGAACAGCTCCAGGGAGACGTCCCGCAGGGCGCGGACCGCGCCGAAGGACTTGGAGACGTCCCTGAGCGCGAGGACCGGGGCCGGACCCGTGTCGGACGGGTGGGTCATGGGGGCTCCTCGACGACGCCGGCGGGACGGGCCTCCCGACGTCGTGAAAGGTTTCAACTGGGTTGCCGGGACGTTAGGCGCGCGGCGCATGTCACGTCAATGGGTCCCGGTCGAAAAGGTTTCGACGCTTTCAGATCACGCCCTGGTCACGGTGAACGGTCTCGGCCGAAGGGGTTGACACCCCTTCGAGAGCCCCATAGCTTCCCCTTCTGAATCGTTTCACTCTGTGGTCGTTACGACCCGATGCCCCAGGAGTCCTGACGTGACCGAGCTCGCCGCGGCGAAGGCCGCTCTCAAGACACAGGCCGTGGAGACGCCGTCGTGGGCGTACGGGAACTCGGGGACCCGCTTCAAGGTGTTCGCGCAGGCGGGCGTGCCCCGCGACCCGCGCGAGAAGCTCCAGGACGCGGCCAAGGTCCACGAGTTCACCGGAGTCGCGCCGACCGTGGCCCTGCACATCCCGTGGGACAGGGTCGAGGACTACGCGGCGCTCGCGAAGTTCGCCGAGGAGCACGGGGTGAAGCTCGGCGCGATCAACTCCAACACCTTCCAGGACGACGACTACCGGCTGGGCAGCATCTGCCACCCGGACGCGGCGGTGCGCCGCAAGGCGGTGGACCATCTGCTGGAGTGCGTCGACATCATGGACGCGACCGGCTCCAAGGACCTGAAGCTGTGGTTCGCCGACGGGACGAACTACCCCGGCCAGGACGACATCCGCGCCCGCCAGGACCGGCTGGCCGAAGGGCTGGCGGAGGTGTACGAGCGGCTCGGCGAGGGGCAGCGGATGCTGCTGGAGTACAAGTTCTTCGAGCCGGCGTTCTACACGACCGACGTCCCGGACTGGGGCACGGCGTACGCGCACTGCCTGAAGCTGGGGCCGAAGGCGCAGGTCGTGGTCGACACGGGTCACCACGCGCCGGGCACGAACATCGAGTTCATCGTCGCGACGCTGCTGCGGGAAGGGAAGCTCGGCGGGTTCGACTTCAACTCGCGCTTCTACGCCGACGACGACCTCATGGTGGGCGCCGCCGACCCCTTCCAGCTCTTCCGGATCATGTACGAGGTGGTGCGCGGGGGCGGGTTCACGCCCGAGGTCGCGTTCATGCTCGACCAGTGCCACAACATCGAGGCGAAGATCCCGGCGATCATCCGGTCGGTGATGAACGTCCAGGAGGCCACGGCGAAGGCGCTGCTGGTGGACCGGGAGGCGCTTGCCGCCGCGCAGGCCTCCGGGGATGTGCTGGAGGCCAATGCCGTGCTGATGGACGCGTACAACACGGATGTGCGGCCGCTGCTGCGTGAGGTGCGGGAGGAGATGGGGCTGGACCCCGAGCCCCTCAAGGCGTACAAGGCGTCCGGATGGGCCGAGAGGATCGCCGCCGAGCGGGTCGGCGGGCAGCAGGCCGGGTGGGGCGCGTAGGCGCCGCCGGGTTCCGCGGCCCGCGGGCCGTCCGCGGCCGATCGCGCCCACGCGGCGGAGCCGCGGACCGGATAGGCCCCCGCGCCCCTGAGAACGT
>NZ_JAPSKQ010000010.1:58467-73233 GCF_031181555.1 Streptomyces sp.
CGTTCTTCTTCCCCTCCTTCGAAAAGGACTGAGAATTCATGGCACCCCATCCCGAAGCCGCTGCTCTGCTCGCGCGGTCCCACCGGCTTGGTTCCGATCCCCGCAACACCAACTACGCCGGCGGGAACGCCTCCGCCAAGGGCACCGACACCGATCCCGTCACCGGCGGTGACGTCGAGCTGATGTGGGTCAAGGGGTCCGGCGGGGACCTCGGAACGCTCACCGAGGCGGGGCTGGCGGTGCTGCGGCTGGACCGGCTGCGGGCGCTCGTCGACGTCTACCCGGGGGTCGAGCGCGAGGACGAGATGGTGGCCGCGTTCGACTACTGCCTGCACGGCAAGGGCGGCGCGGCCCCGTCCATCGACACCGCGATGCACGGGCTGGTGCGGGCCGCGCACGTGGACCACCTGCACCCCGACTCCGGGATCGCGCTGGCCTGCGCCGCCGACGGGGAGAAGTTGACCGCCGAGTGCTTCGGCGACACGGTGGTGTGGGTGCCGTGGCGGCGCCCCGGGTTCCAGCTCGGGCTGGACATCGCCGCCGTGAAGGAGGCCAACCCGCAGGCCGTCGGGTGCGTCCTGGGCGGGCACGGCATCACGGCCTGGGGTGACACCTCCGAGGAGTGCGAGCGCAACTCGCTGCACATCATCCGCACCGCCGAGAAGTTCCTCGCCGAGCGCGGCCGGCCGGAGCCCTTCGGGCCGGTGATCGAGGGGTACGAGGCACTGCCCGAGGCCGAGCGGCGTGAGCGGGCGGCCGCGCTGGCACCGTATGTCCGTGCCGTCGCCTCGCAGGACAAGCCTCAGGTGGGGCACTTCGACGACTCCGATGTCGTTCTCGATTTCCTCGCGCGTGCCGAGCACCCGCGGCTGGCCGCGCTGGGCACCTCCTGCCCGGACCACTTCCTGCGCACCAAGGTCCGGCCCCTGGTCCTCGACCTGCCGCCGACGGCTCCGCTGGACGAGGCGATCGCCCGGCTGAAGGAACTGCACGCCGCCTACCGCGAGGAGTACGCCGCGTACTACGAGCGGCACGCGGAAGAGGACTCCCCCGCGATGCGCGGCGCCGACCCGGCGATCGTGCTGATCCCCGGGGTGGGCATGTTCAGCTTCGGCAAGGACAAGCAGACCGCGCGGGTCGCGGGCGAGTTCTACGTCAACGCGATCAACGTGATGCGCGGGGCCGAGGCGGTCTCCACGTACGCCCCGATCGAGGAGTCGGAGAAGTTCCGCATCGAGTACTGGGCCCTCGAGGAGGCCAAGCTCCGGCGGATGCCGAAGCCCAAGCCGCTGGCCACCCGGGTGGCGCTGGTGACCGGTGCGGGCAGCGGGATCGGCAAGGCGATCGCACACCGGCTGGTCGCCGAGGGCGCGTGCGTGGTGATCGCCGACCTGAACGGGGAGAACGCCGCGGCCGTCGCCGAGGAGCTGGGCGGCGCCGACAAGGCCGTCGCCGTCACCGTGGACGTCACGTCGGAGGAGCAGATCGCCGAGGCGTTCCGGGCGGCGGTGCTGGCCTTCGGCGGCGTGGACCTGGTGGTGAACAACGCCGGGATCTCCATCTCCAAGCCGCTGCTGGAGACGTCCGCGAAGGACTGGGACCTCCAGCACGACATCATGGCCCGCGGCTCCTTCCTCGTCTCGCGCGAGGCGGCCCGGGTGATGATCGCGCAGGGACTGGGCGGCGACATCGTCTACATCGCCTCCAAGAACGCCGTCTTCGCCGGTCCGAACAACATCGCCTACTCGGCGACCAAGGCCGACCAGGCCCACCAGGTGCGGCTGCTGGCCGCAGAGCTGGGTGAGCACGGGATCCGCGTCAACGGCGTCAACCCGGACGGTGTGGTGCGCGGCTCCGGGATCTTCGCGGGCGGCTGGGGCGCGCAGCGCGCGGCGACCTACGGCATCGAGGAGGAGAAGCTGGGCGAGTTCTACGCCCAGCGGACCATCCTCAAGCGCGAGGTGCTCCCCGAGCACGTGGCGAACGCCGTGTTCGCGCTGACCGGCGGCGACCTCACCCACACCACCGGTCTGCACGTCCCGGTCGACGCCGGCGTCGCCGCCGCGTTCCTGCGATGAGCACCGCCGTGAAGTCGTACGCCGCGGTCGACCTCGGCGCGTCCAGCGGGCGCGTCATGGTCGGCCGCGTCGGCCCCGACAGCCTGGAGCTGACCGAGGCCCACCGCTTCCCCAACCGTCCCGTTCGTGTCCCGGAGGGGCTGCGCTGGGACGTCCTCGGGCTCTACGCCGGGGTGCTCGACGGGCTGGGAGCGGCCGGCGCCGTCGACTCCGTCGGCATCGACAGCTGGGCCGTGGACTACGGGCTGCTGGACGCGGACGGGGCGCTGCTCGGCAACCCCGTGCACTACCGCGACAGCCGCACCGAGGGCGTCGCGGAGAAGGTGTGGGCGAGTGTGCCCGCCGAGGAGCTGTACGCGGCGACCGGTCTGCAGTACGCGCCGTTCAACACGCTGTACCAGCTGACGGCGGCCAGCGGATCCGCCCAACTGGAACGGGCCGAGCGGCTGTTGCTGATCCCGGACCTGCTGACGTACTGGCTGACGGGCGAGCAGGGCACGGAGCTGACCAACGCCTCGACGACCCAGCTGATCGATCCGCGCACCCGTGACTGGTCCCGCGGCGTCGCGGAGCGGCTGGGCATCGACCTCGGTCTGTTCGCGCCGCTGCGCCGGCCGGGCGACCCGGCGGGGGTGTTGCGGCCTCAGGTGCTTCAGGAGACCGGGCTGACCGGTCCGGTCCCGGTGACGACGGTGGGCTCGCACGACACCGCGTCCGCCGTGGCCGCGGTGCCCGCCGACGGTGAGCGGTTCGCGTACATCTGCACCGGCACCTGGTCGCTGGCCGGGCTGGAGCTGGACGCGCCGGTGCTCACCGAGGAGAGCAGGGCCGCCAACTTCACCAATGAGCTGGGGCTGGACGGCACGGTCCGCTATCTGCGCAACATCATGGGCCTGTGGCTGCTCCAGGAGTGCGTGCGGGCCTGGGGCGAGCCGGATCTGGGCGCGCTGCTGCTCCAGGCGGCCAAGGTGCCCGCGCTGCGGTCGGTGGTGGACGCCGAGGACGCGGCGTTCCTGGCGCCGGGGCGGATGCCGGAGCGGATCGCCGAGGCGTGCCGGGTCTCGGGGCAACCCGTGCCCGTCTCCCCGGCCGAGGTCACGCGGTGCATCCTCGACTCGCTCGCCCTCGCCCACCGCAAGGCCGTCGAGGACGCCCAGCGGCTCGCCGGGCACGCGGTCGACGTCGTGCACGTCGTGGGCGGCGGCACCCGCAACGCCCTGCTGTGCCAGCTGACCGCCGACGCCTGCGGGCTGCCGGTGGTGTCCGGGCCGACCGAGGCGGCGGCGCTGGGCAACGTGCTCGTGCAGGCCCGCGCCCACGGGCTGGTCGGCGACCTGGCGGGGATGCGGCGGCTGCTCGTCCGCACCCAGTCGCTGACGCGGTACGAACCGCGCGGCGGCACCCAGCGCTGGCAGGCCGCCCAGGCCCGGCTCGCCCGGGGCTGACGCGGTCTCCCCGGGTCCCCCGGCCCCGGATTACCCTGCATTCACCCGATGATCGATCCACGAGGAGCCGCGATGCGTGTCGCCCTGTTCCTGACCTGTGTCAACGACACGCTCTATCCGGACACCGGGCGCGCCGTGGTGAAGCTGCTGAACAGGCTGGGCGTCGAGGTCGACTTCCCGGTCGCCCAGACCTGTTGCGGTCAGGCGCACTACAACACCGGGTACCGGTACGAGGCCGAGCCGCTGGCCCGGCATTTCTCCGATGTCTTCCGGGACTACGAGGCGATCGTGACACCGTCCGGGTCGTGCGGGGCGATGGTGCGGGAGCTGTATCCGCGGATGGGGGAGCGGGCCCGGGCGGAGGGGCGCGGGGACACGCTCGCGACGGCCCTGGCGCCGGTGGTGCCGAAGACGTACGAGCTGACCGAGTTCCTGGTGGACGTGCTGGGGGTGACGGACGTCGGGGCGTACTACCCGCACACGGTGACCTATCACCCGACCTGTCACGGGCTGCGCGGTCTCGGGCTCGGCGAGCGGCCCCTGCGGCTGTTGCGGGCGGTGAAGGGGCTGGAGCTGGTGGAGTTGCCGGGCGCGGAGGAATGCTGCGGCTTCGGCGGCACCTTCGCGCTGAAGAACGCCGACGTCTCCGCGGCGATGGGCGCCGACAAGGTGCGCAACGCCGCCTCCACCGGCGCGGAGGTGCTGTGCGCGGCGGACAACTCCTGTCTGATGCACATCGGCGGAACCATGACCAGGCTGCGGACCGGCATGCGGCCGGTGCACATCGCTCAGATCCTGGCGAGCACGGAGGAGGAACCGGCGGCATGAGCGGCACGTTCGTGGGGATGCCGGCTTTCCCGGAGGCCGCGCGCGAGGCGGTGCACGACCAGACCCTGCGGGGCAATCTGCGCCATGCCACGCACACCATCCGCGCCAAGCGGCGGACGGCGGTGGCGGAGGTCTCCGACTGGGCGGAGCTGCGCGAGGCCGGCAAGCGGATCAAGGACCACACCCTGCGCCATCTCGACCGCTACCTGGTGCAGTTGGAGGAGTCGGTCACGGCCGCGGGCGGCACCGTCCACTGGGCGGCCGACGCCGGCGAGGCCAACCGGATCGTGACCCGGCTCGTCAAGGAGACGGGCGAGTCGGAGGTCGTCAAGGTCAAGTCGATGGCCACGCAGGAGATCGGGCTCAACGAGGCGCTCGAGGAGGAGGGCATCCGCGCCTACGAGACCGATCTGGCCGAGCTGATCGTGCAGTTGGGCAAGGACCGGCCCTCGCACATCCTCGTCCCGGCGATCCACCGCAACCGGGGCGAGATCCGGGAGATCTTCGCCCGTGAGATGAGCGAGTGGGGCCGTCCCGCCCCCGAGGGCCTGACCGACACGCCCGCCGAACTCGCCGAGGCGGCACGGCTGCACCTGCGGGAGAAGTTCCTGCGCGCCAAGGTCGGCGTCTCCGGAGCCAACTTCATGGTCGCCGAGACCGGCACGCTCGTCGTCGTGGAGTCCGAGGGCAACGGGCGGATGTGCCTGACCCTGCCCGAGACGCTGATCTCGGTCGTCGGCATCGAGAAGATCGTGCCGACCTGGCGGGACCTGGAGGTGTTCCTGCAGACCCTCCCCCGCTCCTCGACGGCCGAGCGCATGAACCCGTACACGTCCACCTGGACCGGCACCACGGACGAGGACGGCCCGCGGAACTTCCACCTCGTCCTGCTGGACAACGGCCGCACCGACACCCTCGCCGACGAGGTCGGCCGCCAGGCCCTGCGCTGCATCCGCTGCTCGGCCTGCCTCAACGTCTGCCCGGTCTACGAGCGGGCCGGCGGCCACGCCTACGGCTCGGTCTACCCGGGCCCGATCGGCGCGATCCTCAGCCCCCAACTGCGGGGCACCGCGAGCGAGATCGACGCCTCCCTGCCGTACGCCTCGTCGCTGTGCGGGGCCTGTTACGAGGTGTGCCCGGTCGCCATCGACATCCCCGAGGTGCTGGTGCATCTGCGGGAGCGGGTCGTGCAGGGCGGCCAGGTGACGCGGGAGGGCAACAAGGTGGTGCTGCGGCCCGCGAAGGGACACGCCGCCGAGCGCGCCGCGATGCGCGCCGCCCGCTGGGCGTTCACGCGTCCGGGCGCACTGCGCACCGGCCAGCGCCTGGCCTCGCGCACCCGCCGCTTCCATCCGCGCACCCTGCCGGGCCCGGGCCGGGCGTGGACCGGGACCCGGGACCTGCCTCCCGTGCCGGCCGAGCCGTTCCGGGACTGGTGGCACCGCACGCACGGCGGGAAGGACGAGACCAAGTGAGCAGCAGGGAACGGGTCCTGGGCCGGGTGCGGCGCGCGCTCGCCGACGTGCCGCGGGACGACACCCCGTACGAGCGGGCCGTCGCCCGTGACTATCTGGGCGAGCACGGTGAACGCACCGTCGAGCAGACGGTGGACCTGCTCGCCGAGAACCTGGCCGACTACCGGGCGATCGTGCACCGCACCGACGCCGGCGGACTGGCGGGGGTCGTCGCCGGGCTGCTGCGGGAGCGCGGCTCGTCGTCCGTGCTCGTCCCGCCCGGGCTGGACGAGGGCTGGCTCGCGGCGACCGGCGTGACCCGGGTGGCGGACCGCGCGGAGAGCACCCCGCACGAACTGGACCGGGTCGACAGCGTGATCACCGCCTGCGCGGTCGCGATCGCCGAGACCGGCACCCTCGTCCTGGACGGCTCCCCCGACCAGGGCCGCCGCCGCATCACCCTGGTCCCCGACCACCACATCTGCGTGGTCCGCGTCCCGGACCAGGTCGTCTCCTCCGTCCCCCAGGCCCTCGAACGCCTCGACCCGGCCCGCCCGCTCACCTGGATCTCCGGCCCGTCGGCGACGAGCGACATCGAACTCGACCGGGTGGAGGGCGTCCACGGGCCGCGCACGCTGGAGGTCGTACTGGTCGGCTGAGCCCCACCCCCGTGTCCGGTGTCGTTAAGTACACCCCCCGAAACGGGTTCTGCGCCCCGTGTGGCGCCGCCTTTCGCTCCGTAGCCTCTTCAGCAAGGCACAAGGCGTGCCGGACGGAGGAAATGACGATGTTTCGCAGCGGGGCACGACGCAACCACGATGCGGGGCCCGCCCCCGAGGCGCTACGGCTGGTGAAGGTCACCAAGTCCTACGGCACCGCCGACAGCGCCGTGACCGCGCTCGACGGGGTGACGCTCGGACTCGGGCGCGGCACCTTCACGGCGGTCATGGGACCGTCGGGCTCGGGCAAGTCCACGCTGCTGCAGTGCGCGGCCGGGCTGGACCAGCCGGACAGCGGGATCGTGCAGGTCGACGGGACCGAGCTGACGGGCGGCAGCGAGGCGAAGCTGACGAAGTTCCGGCGCGGGCGGATCGGGTTCGTGTTCCAGCAGTACAACCTGCTCGAGACGCTGACCGTCGCACAGAACACGGTGCTGCCGCTGAAGTTGGCCGGGCGGCGCGTGGACCGGGCGCGCGTCCGGGAGGTCCTGACCGCCGTCGGTCTGGGCGACCGGCTCGGGCACCGGCCCGATCAGCTCTCCGGCGGTCAGCGGCAGCGGGTCGCGATCGCCCGGGCGCTGGTCACCGACCCCCGGGTGATCTTCGCCGACGAGCCGACCGGCGCCCTGGACCTGCGCAGCGCGCGGGACGTGCTGCGGCTGCTCCAGCAGGCGGTGCGGGTGCACGGGCAGACCGTGGTGATGGTGACGCACGACCCGGTCGCCGCCTCCTACGCCGACAGCGTGCTGTTCCTCGCGGACGGCCGGCTCGCGGGCCGGCTGGAGGCGCCGACGGCGGACGCGGTGGCCGAGCGGCTGGCCCACCTGGGCGACGACGTGACGACGGAGGTGTGAGCGGTGTTCGTACTGGCGATGCGGTCGATCCGACAGCGGCCCGGACGGTTCCTCGCGACGCTGCTCTCCGCCTTCCTGGGTGCGGCGATCATCATGACGTTCAACTCGATGTACGACACGGCCGGGCAGCCGGGCGTGGATTCGGTGAGCGCGGAGACCCTGTACACGGCGGCCGGGGTGGTCGGCGGATACGGCACCCTGCTGGTGTTCTTCGCCGTCGCCTCCACGCTGACGGTGAACGTGCGGCAGCGTGCGGCCGAACTGGAGCTGCTGCGCTGCTCGGGGGCGACCCCGGCGCAGCTGAAGCGGATGGTCGTGGGTGAGGCCGCGGTCGTGGCCCTGGTGGGCTCGGCGCTGGCGATCGTCCCGGCGATGCTGGGCGGGCGGGCGCTGCTGGAGGTCTTCCAGGACAGCGGTCAGGTCGCGGACTCCGTCGACCACTCCTTCGGGGTGATCGCGCTCATGAGCGGCATCGACATCACGCTGCTCGCGGCGGCCGGTGCGGCGTTCCTCGCGATGCGGCGGGCGGCACGGGGGCACCGGAGGCCGGGCCGGGGGCGGACGTTCCTGGCGTACGCGGCGCTGGCGGCGGGTGCCGCGGCGGTGTGCTCCACCTTCGCCTTCTCGGAGACGGACTCCGCGCTGATGGCGCCGCCCGTCTACGGGTCGATCCTGCTGTCGGTGGGGTGCGCGCTGCTGGCGGCGCGGCTGCTGAAGGGCGTGCCGGTGCCGGGCGGCGCGAGCGGCTGGCTGGCCGTGCAGAACCTGCGGGAGCGGTCCGGGCAGCTCGCCGGGATCCTGACGTCGCTGATCCTGTTCACGGCCGTCTCCACGGCCACGCTGACCATACAGAGGGTCGAGAGCGACGCCGTCGAGGCCGCCGGCATGGTGAAGTCGGTCGAGGCGAAGAACCTGGAGACGCTCAACTTCACGGTGGTCGGCATCATCGTGGTCTTCGTCTGCGTGATGCTGGTCAACTCGCTGTACGCGGCCACGTCCTACCGCGGCCGCGAGTTCGGGCAGCAGCGGCTCGCCGGGGCGACGCCCGGTCAGGTGCTGAGCGTCGTGGGGACGGAGGCACTGGTCCTGACGGTCACCGGGGTGCTGTTCGGCACGCTGGCGGCGCTGGCGGGGATCGTGCCGTTCACCATGGTCCGCGGTGACGCGGTGGTGCCGGGGCAGGTGATCGGTGTCTGGGCCGTCGTCGTCTCGATCGCGGCGGTGGCGACGCTGGGGACGAGTCTGGTCACGGCCCGGCGTGTGCTGCGCACTCCGGCGGTGCAGGCGGTCGCGGTGACCGCGTGAAACCGGCCCGGTCACCAGGGGCGTCCGCCGCGGCGGGCGTCCCCCGGCCGTCTTCCCACCGTCTCCCGCCGTCGGCTTCCCGGGATCGCGGGGGCGCACCCCGTGACAGCGGGCCTGACCAAGCGCTTGGATAGGTCTTCTGATATCGCCGCCGACCTGGAGGCCCCGTGTTCACTTCCGTCGACGACGTCTCCGCGCGCCTCGCCGCGACCGGCTACCTGGCCTCGCCCGCGGTCGCCACGACCGTCTTCCTCGCCGACCGGCTCGGCAAGCCGCTGCTGGTGGAGGGTCCCGCCGGGGTCGGCAAGACCGAGCTGGCCAAGGCCGTCGCGCAGGTCGCCGGGGCCCGGCTGGTGCGCCTGCAGTGCTACGAGGGCGTCGACGAGTCGCGGGCGCTGTACGAGTGGAACCACGCCAAGCAGCTGCTGCGCATCAGCGCCGGCCGGGACGAGACCTGGGACGAGACGCGCACGGACATCTTCGGCGAGGAGTTCCTGCTGCCCCGTCCGCTGCTGACCGCCATCCGCGGCGACGACCCCAAGGTGCTGCTGATCGACGAGACCGACAAGGCGGACGTCGAGGTGGAGGGCCTGCTCCTCGAGGTGCTCAGCGACTTCCAGGTCACCGTTCCCGAGCTGGGCACGGTCACCGCGACCCGCCGCCCGTTCGTCGTCCTCACCTCGAACGCCACCCGTGAACTGTCCGAGGCGCTGCGCCGCCGCTGCCTGTTCCTGCACATCGGTTTCCCCGACGCGGAGCTGGAGCGGCGGATCGTGCGGCTGAAGGTGCCGGGCATCGACGCCGCGCTGGCCGAGTCCGTCGTACGGGTGGTCGGGGCACTGCGCGCCATGGACCTGCGCAAGGTGCCGTCCGTCGCCGAGACCATCGACTGGGCCCGCACCCTGCTGGCGCTGGGCGCCGACACGCTGGACGGGAGCGTCGTACGCGACAGCCTGGGCGTGATCCTCAAGCACCAGGACGACGTACTGAAGGCGGCGGCCAAGCTCGACCTGGACGCCGGGTGAACGCCGCCCCTTCGGCCGCCGCGCCCTCGGACCTCACCGCGCGGCTGACCGGCCTGGTCGACGCGCTCCGCGCGCACGGGGTGCGCGTCGGCACCGGTGAGACGGTGGACGCAGCACGGGCGGTGGAGGCGCTCGGGCTGGAGGACCGGGAACTGCTGCAGGAGGGCCTGGCGGCCACCCTGCTGCACACGACCGGTCAACGCCCGGTGTTCGACGCGGTCTTCGACCTCTACTTCCCGCGCGCGGTCGGCGCCCCGGAGGCCGGCCCCGCGGACCGGGAGGACCTGCGCGAGCGGCTGGCGGCCGCGCTCGCCGACGACGACGCGGAGCTGATGGCCCGGTTGGCGGTGGAGGCGGTCGACGGCTTCGGCGGATACGGGAGTTCACCGGCGTCGGACGGCTGGTCGTCGTACCAGACGCTGGAGCGGCTGCGCCCGCAGACGCTGCTCGCGCGGGTGCGGGACGAGGTGCGGACGCGGGGCGGTGCGCCGGGCTTCGGTGACCGGCTGCTGGAGGACGAGATCCGGCGCCGTGTCGAGGGGTTCCGGCGGCTGGTGGCCGCGGAGGCGCGGCGCCGGGTCGCCGAACGGCGGGGGCGGGACGAGATCGCCCGGCGCGCGGTGGCCCCGTCCGCCGACCGCGTCGACTTCCTGTTCGCCGGGAAGGACCGGCTGGCCGAACTGCGCCGGACGGTGCAGCCGTTGGCCCGGAAGCTGGCGACCCGGCTGGCCGCGCGGCGCCGCAGGGCCGCGCGCGGCCGTATCGATCTGCGGCGGACCCTGCGCGGTTCGCTGTCGACGGGCGGGGTGCCCATGCGACCGGTGCTGCGCCGGCGCCGGCCCGCCCGGCCCGAACTGGTGCTGCTGTGCGACGTCTCCGGATCGGTGTCCGGATTCTCCGACTTCACGATGCTGCTGGTGCAGGCGCTGCACGACCAGTTCTCGAAGGTACGGGTGTTCGCCTTCGTCAACCGGATCGACGAGGTGACCGGGCTGCTCGTGCACGGCGCCGCCGACCCGGAGGGCCTGGGTGCCCGCATCCGGGACGAGGCGACCCTCACCGGCTGGCACGGCAGCAGCGACTACGGCACGGCGCTGGGCGAGTTCACCGAACGGTACGCCGATGCCGTCGGCCCGCGCACGACCGTGTTCGTCCTCGGTGACGCCCGCACCAACATGGGCGACCCGAATCTGCCGGCCGTGCGCGAACTGACCGGACGGGCCCGGCGCGTGTACTGGCTCAACCCCGAGCAGCGCTCCCGTTGGGGCACCGGCGACTCCGCCGCACTCGAGTACGCCGGGCTGGTGGAGATGCACGAGTGCCGCACCGTACGGCAGTTGAGCGCGCTGGTCGGGCGGCTGCTGCCGGTGTGACCGTGGCGGACGGTCAGGTGGCCCTGCGGGCCGTGAACAGCAGGTACTCCCACTCCACCACGGTGCCGGCACCCGTCCCCCGGTCGTGACGGCGGACGAGGTCGGCCAGGTCCCGGTCCAGGGCGGCGGTGCGTTCGGGGTCGTCGGCGTTGGCCCGGTAGACGCTGATGACCGGGCCGTAACGCTGCTTGAAGTAGTCCCGGAACGCCTCGGGCGTCGCGAAGCGGTCGACCACGACCGTGCGGCGTTCGGCCGACACGTCCGTGATCCGGTCGCCGAGGAGCGCCTCCACGTGCTCCGGGTCCCCCCACAGCGGGGGCGGCTGCGCACCGGGCGGGGGCGGCGGCGCGTACGGCTTCAACGTGCCCAGCATGCGCCCGATGAACCCCTCGGGCGTCCAGCTCAGCAGCGCGATCGTGCCGCCCGGACGGCAGACGCGGACCAGTTCGTCGGCCGCCGCCCGGTGGTGCGGGGCGAACATGACCCCGACGCAGGACAGCACGACGTCGAAGGCGGCGTCCTCGAAGGGCATCGCCTCGGCGTCGGCCTCCTGCCAGCGCAGCACCGCGCCCCGTTCCTCCGCCAGCCGTCGTCCGGCCCGGAGCAGCTCGGGGGTGAGGTCGGCGGCCACCACGTCCGCACCGGCCAGGGCCGCCGGGATCGCGGCGTTGCCGGTGCCGGCCGCGACGTCCAGGACCCGGTCGCCCGGGCGCAGCCCGGACGCCTCGACCAGGATCCTCCCCAGGTCGGGGATCAGCTCGGCGGCCAGGGAGGGGTAGTCGCCCTGGGCCCACAGCGCCCGGTGCCCGGCCTTCAGCGCACGGTCCGCCTCGGTCGTGCCGATCGCGTTCGTCATGGCTGTGCTCCTTCGTCGTTCCGGGGCGGTCCGCCGGGCGGCGGGGGCTCCACCGGCGTTCGGGCGGCAGCGGCGGCGGGCATCGGGGGGCGCGGCCGGTTCCGCCCGCCCGTGGACGCCACCGCGACCACCGCCGACGGGCGCCCCGCCGGGTGCCTCACGGGCACGGACGGAAACGCCCGTGGAGATGCGGCTCCGGGCGACCGGCCCGGGCCGGTCAGTCCGCCTTCGCGTAGGTCTGGGCCATGCCGCCCGCGAAGTCGTACACCACGACCTGGTCGTCGCCGACGACCCACGCGTCGTGGCCGGGCGCGCAGACGAAGACGTCGCCGGGACCGACCTCGCCCTCGCCGCCGTCGTCCATGCGGATGCGCAGGCGGCCCTGGACGACGTAGCCGTTGTGGTGGATCTGGCAGCTTTCGGTGCCCGCGATGGGGCCGACGGACTCGGACCAGCGCCACCCCGGCTCGAAGGTGGCCACGGCGAAGTCCAGCCCCGTCATGTGGACGGCCTCCAGGTGCCCCCGGGGGAAATCACGTCGCTCGTCCGGCTTGTCCAGTGTCTTGATCTCGAACATGCCCTTTCTCCTTTCCGGTCGTCGCCCCTCACGACCGGGTCCGGTCTCCGTCCGCCCCGAACGGCACCGGCGGAGGCCGGGTCCTCCCCCTTCATCGTCCGCCCGTCCACTCGGGGGCGCCATTCGGGTGACGGGGCCGGGCCGGCGCGTCAGTCGCCGGGCCCGCAGAGCCGTGCGAAGCGCTCGGCGTCGACGTTCCCGCCGGAGAGGATCACCCCGACCCGGCCCGGGAGGGCGCCCGTGCGGCCGGTGAGCAGCGCGGCCAGCGCGGTGGCCCCGCTCGGCTCCAGGACGATCTTCAGCCGCTCGAAGGCGAACCGCATCGCGTCCCTGATCTCGTCGTCGCCGACCAGCACGATCCCGTCCAGCAGCCGCCGGTTGAGGGAGAACGTCAGCTCACCGGGGGTGTGCAGCGCCTGGCCGTCGGCGATGGTGCGCGGGACCGGGATGCTCACGCGATGCCCTGCCTCCAACGACCGTTTGGTGTCGTCCCCGGCCTCCGGCTCGACGCCGATCACCCGGGCCGCGGGGCACAGGCCCTTGACGGCGGTGGCGCTTCCGGCGATCAGTCCGCCGCCGCCGACCGGTGCGAGCAGCGCGTCCAGCTCTCCCGCCTCTTCGAGCAGTTCGAGAGCCGCCGTGCCCTGTCCGGCGATGACGTGCGGGTGTTCGTACGGGGGGATGAGGGTCAGGCCGCGCTCGGCGGCCAGTGCCTCCGCGACGGCGACACGGTCGCCGGTGTAACGGTCGTACGTGACGATCTCGGCGCCGTATCCCTCGGCGGCCGCGCGCTTCGACGGCGGTGCGTCCCCGGGCATGACGATGACGGCGGTGGTGCCCAGCTCCCGGGCGGCCAGGGCGACGGCCTGGGCGTGGTTGCCGGAGGAGTAGGCGGCGACACCCCGGGACAACTGCTCGGGAGTGAGACGGGAGACGGCGTGGTAGGCCCCGCGGAACTTGAAGGCGCCGACCCGCTGGAAGTTCTCGCACTTGAGGTGGACCTCGGCGCCGACGAGCGCGTCCAGGGTGCGCGAGCGCAGGACCGGCGTGCGGTGCGCGACGCCCTCGAGGCGGTCGGCCGCGGCGCGGACGTCGTCGAGGGTGACGGGTGGATGCGCGGTCGTCACGCGGTGCCTCCAGCGGGGTCGGGGCGGTCGTCGTCCTGGTGCGGGAGAGACAGGCGCAGGCGGCGGCCCGGACGGCGCGGCTGCCTCCGCCTGACGCTCGGACCGTACGTCCGGGCGATGGGCACCCGGTCCGGCGCTCAGCCACTCGTCCGGTTCCCATCGGAGTCCGACGCGATTCTTACGAGAGTCTGACGGCCGGGCCTCACGCGTATCGCCCGCCCCGCCGGTCGGCCACTCTGGTTCCGTCCACCGTAGTGACGGGCGCGCGGATGAGAGCGTGCGCGCCGAGAGGGAGTGAGATTCGTGGGACGTGTGCGCGGAGGAACGGTCCGGCGGGTGGCGGTCGTGGCCGCGGTGCCGGCCGTCGCGGCGGCGGGCCTGGGGCTGTACTGGTTCCAGCCGTGGAAACTGTGGGTGGACGAGGAAGTGCGGGAAGAGCTCCCCGCCGCCGCTGCCGCGCCCGCGTCACGGCAGCCCTCCGCCGCGGCGTCCTCCGGCGCCCCGACCTCACCGGCACCGGACCCGGAGCCGCGGACCGTCGCCGACGGCGAACTCGTCACCCACGAGCACCGCACCACCGGCACGGCCCGTGTCCTGCGCCTGGCCGACGGCTCGCACGTCCTGCGGTTCGAAGGGCTGAACACCTCCAACGGCCCCGATCTGCACGTCTGGCTGACGGACGCGCCGGTGATCGAGGGCAAGGCCGGCTGGCACGTCTTCGACGACGGGGACCACGTCAGTCTCGGCAAGCTCAAGGGCAACAAGGGAGACCAGAACTACCCGTTGCCCGCCGGTGTCGACCCGGCCGACTTCAGCAGCGTCACCATCTGGTGCGATCGCTTCGACGTGTCCTTCGGGGCGGCGGAACTGACGGTCTGAACCGGGACCTCCTCGGACGGCACCCGGTCGCGCGGCGGCCGGCGCGGTGCGGCCCCGCCGGGCCCGTACGCCGGTGGCGTTGATCACCGGCCGCGGCCCGCTCACCGAGTGCGGCAGCAGGGCGACGGCCGTGTCGGCCACCGCCTCGGGCGGCACGGTGCCGTCCCGTGCCCGCTCCTGGGCCCGGTGGACCGCCGACTTCACCGGCCCGGTCCCGAACCGGCGTGCCGCCTCCAGCAGACGCGG
>NZ_JAPSKQ010000011.1:0-13347 GCF_031181555.1 Streptomyces sp.
CCGGTGTCCTGAAGCGGCTCCGGTGTCCTGAGGCGGCGGTGCGACGCGGGGGTGGTGCTGCGCCGACACGGCACCACCCCCGCCGCACGGGCCCCTTACGAGCCGTGGACGCCGCTCGGGACGGCGTCGCTCAAGTTTCAAGCAGCGCGGGGCCGTCCACCAGGGTTGCAGGGGGTTGCAACTTGCCGCCGCCGTGGTCGTACTGGGCACCCCGATCGGGGGCAGACGGCAGTATGAGACCGACAGTCAGAACGGATCTCGGGGGTGCGGCCGGCGGGTCGTGCGTGTGGCCGGCCTCCGAGCCCTTCCCCCGGGAGGACCGGTGGCGCTCTCGCCGATGGACGTGACGCAACTGGCCGCCGTCGACGCGACGCGTGCGGCCCGGGTGCTGAGCGAGGTCCGCTCCGCCGCGCTCGCCGGACAGCGCGCGCCCGTGGCCCCCCGCCCGGTGATCGGACAGTCCTGGGAGCGGATGCTGCGCAGCGGCGTCGACCCGGACCGCGACGTCCGCAGCGGGCTGCTGTCCCGCGAGGAGGTGCAGCGGCGGAGGGAGTCCTCGCGGCTGCGGCATGTGCTGCCGGTGCTGCGGGAGGGGCTGCTGTCGGTCGCGGACGTCGCCCACCACATCATGGTGGTGGCCGACGAGGAGGGCCGGGTGCTGTGGCGGGAGGGCAGCGCGCCGGTGCTGCGCAAGGCCGACGGGCTGGGCTTCGAGGTCGGCGCGGACTGGCGCGAGGAGGTCGTCGGCACCAACGGGGTGGGCACGCCGGCGGTGACCCGGCGTCCGGTGCAGGTCTTCGCCTCCGAGCACTTCGTGCGCTCGCACGCCACCTGGACCTGTGCCGGGGCGCCGCTGACGGACCCCCGGGACGGGCGGCTGATCGGCGTGGTGGACGTGAGCGGGCCGCTGGAGACGATGCACCCGGCCACGCTGTCCTGGGTCGACTCGGTGGCCAAGCTGGCCGAGGCGCGGCTGCGGGAGATGCATCTGGAGACGCTGGAACGGCTGCGCGCGGTGGCGGCGCCGGTGCTGGCCCGGATCGAGGGGCGCGCCCTGGTCGTGGACCGGTACGGGTGGACGGCCGCGGTCACCGGGATGCCGTACACGCGGCGGCTGACGCTGCCCGCGTCGGTGTCGGCGGGGATGCGGTGGCTGCCGGCGCTGGGGCGGTGCTCGCTGGAGCCGCTGGCCGGGGGCTGGCTGGTGCGGGCGGCGGACGAACCGGTGGCGCGCGACGCGACCCGGATCGTGCTGGACCTCAGGGGGCCGCGCCGCTGGTCGGTGGAGGTGTCCGGCGGTGCGGGCTCGTGGACGCGGGAACTGAGTCCGCGGCACGCCGAGTTGCTGTACCTGCTGGCCGTGCACCGCTCGGGGCGCAGCGCCGCCGGGCTGGCCCAGGACCTCTTCGGCGACCCGGCCCGCACGGTGACGGTGCGCGCGGAGATGTCCCGGGTGCGGCGCTATCTGGGCAGCCTGCTGGACCACCGTCCGTACCGTTTCGCGGAGAGCGCCGAGGTCGACGTCCTCCTGCCGGACGACCCCCGCGACCTCCTCCCCCACTCGACGGCCCCGGCGCTGGACGGCCGGCGAACGCGGACGGCGAAGCCGTAGGGCACCCCGCGCACACCTGCCCGGACCGCCACCCACATGCTCACCGCCTCACCCGGGAGGTTGCGGATTCCGCTCATTTGCAGGGTCCTCACCTCCCACGGCGCCCACCTGCCGTAGCATCCCGATACGGGCCACCCCATCTGCTCCACGGTCAACCCGCGGATCACCGGACGCAGTTGGCTCGTCTCGGGAGGACGTCATGAAGCATCGCGGCAGGCACCGCCGACGCAGGCGGGGCAGGGCGCTGCGGGCCGCGCTGGCCGGAACCGCCCTCGCGCTCACCGCGGCGGCCACCCTGATCAGCACCTCCCAGGCCACCGACGCCGACGACCCGGGGGCGTTGAAACCGCTCACCGCGCCCGCCGAGACCGCGCCGCTGCGACTGACCGAGCACGAGGTCCCGCGGGACTGGCTCGACCGGCTCTCCTCCCGGATGGGCCGGCCCGTCGGCGTCGGCGCCGTGCTGGCCGACCCCGACGGCGCCCTGCGCGACGCGGAGGACTGTCCGGCCGACGACCGGCGCGCCCTGCCGGTGGAGCCGGCCGCCACCCGGGCGTACTGCTGGACCGGCACCGACGGCTGGCGGTCCGGCGCGGTCACCACCTCCGGGGACGCGGACGACGACGGGCGCTGGGGCGAGCACCGGGTGATCCTCTCCGGCTGGAGCCACGAGGGCAGGCCGGCACGGGACGGCACCGCCACCGCCGAGCGCGGGCTCGCCCGCGTCGCCTTCGTCGACGCCGGTGATCCGGCCGGCCTCCGCTACACCTGGGCCCTGCTGGCCGTTCCGGTGGACGGCGGCCGGGACTACCGCGGGCTCGGCTCCCCCGTGTCCGGCATGGTCTGGTACCAGGACAAGCTGCTGGTCACCGCGGGGCGCGGGGAGGACAGCGCGCTGTACGTGTACGACGTGGACCGGGTGCTGCGGGCCACCGTGGACGGCATGCCGGTCGGCCGGGTGCCCGGCGGCTGGTCGGCGGCCGGGGCGCGGTACGTGCTGCCGGCCGTCGCCTCCTACCGCCCGGCCGGTGCGGACGCCCCCCGGCCGGGCGGCATCTCCCTGGACCGCAGCACCGCGCCGGACAGCCTGGTCGCGCACGAGGCGGTGCCCGGGGACCACGACGGACCGACCCGGCTGTGGCGGTACGCGTTCAGCGACGCCCCTCGGCGGACGGGCCTGCTGGCCACGGGCCCGCTGTCGCGGGCGCACCCGGTCGAGGCGTACGAGACGGAGCTGACCGATGTGCGCAGCGTGCTGTCGCACCGGTCGGGCTGGTACCTGGGCCGGATGACCGGGACGCCGGACGAGCGCGGCTCGCTGTGGCGGCAGGACGGGGAGGGGGCCCGGCCCATCCGGTGCGGCGCGGACGAGACGCACCGCTGCTGGAGCGGCCGGACGGCGTCCCTGTCCCACTGGCAGGAGACGGGCGAGGTCTGGTCCCAGTCCGGCCGGATGCTGTTCGCCCTGCCCCTGGCCTCGGTCGACCGTTCCCTCGACTAGGGCCCGTCCGGGGCCGTGTCCGTACCGTCCCGCGGATCGGCCGGGCGTTCGACAGGACTCCGTGCCGGGTGGTTCCCTTTCGGACATGACGACCATCCCCGTGACCACCTGGTCCCTGGAGCAGACCGCGCCCACCGATCTCCTTCCGGCCGCCGCGCCCGAGGGGGACGTGCGGATCGTCCGTTCCGAGGTGCCCTCGCCCGAGTTCAGCCGTTTCCTGTACGCCTCGGTCGGCGGTGACATCCGCTGGACCGACCGGCTGGGCTGGACGTACGCGCAGTGGCTGGAGCACCTGGACCGGCCCGGTGTGGAGACCTGGGTGGCCTACGACCGCGGGACGCCCGCGGGGTACGTGGAGCTGGAGTCCCAGGACGACGGGGTCGTGGAGATCGTCTACTTCGGGCTGCTGCCCGGCTTCCGGGGCCGGCGCATCGGCGGGTACCTGCTGTCGTACGGGACCGCCCGCGCCTGGGACCTGGCGGAGCGCTGGCCTGGGGTGAAGCCGACCACGCGGGTGTGGCTGCACACGTGCAGCAAGGACGGCGAGCACGCCATGGCCAACTACCGGCGCCGGGGCTTCAAGCTGTTCGACACCAAGGTGGAGGAGGAGCCGGAGGTGGCCGCGCCGGGCCCGTGGCCGGGGGCCCACCCCGCCTGACCAGCGCGGACAAGACCGCCCGTCCCGCTTGTGACCAAGGACACCCTTGTCTCTCACTTCGAGACAAGGGTGTCCATATCTTGGATGAAGCTGGACTGTGTCCAGATCGCCGTGCCAGGCTTCCGCCATGCCTGGAACTGGAATCGCCTTGGTGAGTCGGCGGCACGTCGACCTCGGCCGCATGTCCAGCGCCATCTGTCCGGCGCGCTGAGAGCACCCAGCAGCGCCCGACAACCCCTTCCCCGTTCTCCCGCTTCACCCCCGCGCAACGCCGCGCACGCCTGCTCGTGCATCCGTATGCGCAGGTCAGAGCCGCATTCCCGTCTGTCCCGAAGGACGTATCAACCATGGCCGCCACCCCGCAGAAGCCTGCCGCCGCGCAGCAGCCTGCCGCCGCGACTCCCCGCCGCAAGGTGAGCCGTCACCGCGGAGAGGGACAGTGGGCCGTGGGTCACCTCACTCCGCTCAACGGCAACGAGCAGTTCAAGAAGGACGACGACGGTCTCAATGTGCGGACACGCATTGAGACGATCTACTCCAAGCGCGGGTTCGACTCGATCGACCCGAACGATCTGCGCGGCCGGATGCGGTGGTGGGGCCTGTACACCCAGCGCAAGCCCGGGATCGACGGCGGCAAGACCGCGATCCTGGAGCCGGAGGAGCTGGACGACGAGTACTTCATGCTGCGGGTGCGCGTGGACGGCGGCGCGCTGACGACCCGGCAGCTGCGGGTGATCGGCGAGATCTCGCAGGAGTTCGCGCGCGGCACCGCCGACATCACCGACCGGCAGAACGTCCAGTACCACTGGATCCGCATCGAGGACGTGCCCGAGATCTGGAACCGGCTGGAGGGCGTGGGCCTGTCCACCGTCACCGCCTGCGGCGACACCCCCCGCGTGATGATCGGCTCCCCCGTCGCCGGCATCGCCGAGGACGAGATCATCGACGGCACCCCGGCGCTGGAGGAGATGAAGCGCCGCGTCCTGGGCAACAAGGCGTACTCGAACCTCCCCCGCAAGTTCAAGACCGCCATCTCCGGCTCTCCGGCGCTGGACGTGGTGCACGAGATCAACGACGTCGCGTTCGTCGGCGTCCGCCACCCCGAGCACGGGCCGGGCTTCGACCTGTGGGTCGGCGGCGGCCTGTCCACCAACCCCAAGCTGGGCGTGCGCCTCGGCGCCTGGGTGCCGCTGGAGGACGTCCCGGACGTCTACGAGGGCGTGCTGTCGATCTTCCGCGACTACGGCTACCGCCGGCTGCGCAACCGGGCCCGGCTGAAGTTCCTGGTCGCCGACTGGGGCGCGGAGAAGTTCCGCCAGGTGCTGGAGGACGAGTACCTGAAGCGCAAGCTGGTCGACGGGCCCGCGCCCGAGCAGCCCGTGCAGCAGTGGCGCGACCACATCGGCGTGCACCGCCAGAAGGACGGCCGCTTCTACGTCGGGTTCGCCCCGCGCGTCGGCCGGGTCGACGGCACCACGCTCACCAAGATCGCCGACCTGGCGGAGGCGCACGGCTCGGGCCGGGTGCGCACCACCGTCGAGCAGAAGATGATCATCCTCGACGTCGAGGAGGGCCAGGTCGACTCCCTGGTCGACGCGCTGGAGGCACTGGACCTCACCGCCAGGCCCTCGCCCTTCCGGCGCGGCACCATGGCCTGCACCGGCATCGAGTTCTGCAAGCTCGCCATCGTCGAGACCAAGGCGCGCGGCGCCTCGCTGATCGACGAACTCGAGCGCCGCATCCCGGACTTCGACGAGCCGATCACCATCAACCTCAACGGCTGCCCCAACGCCTGCGCCCGTATCCAGGTGGCGGACATCGGTCTCAAGGGCCAGCTGGTCCTCGACGACCGGGGCCAGCAGGTCGAGGGCTACCAGGTGCACCTCGGCGGCGCGCTCGGCCTGGAGGCGGGCTTCGGCCGCAAGGTGCGCGGCCTGAAGGTCACCGCCGACGAACTGCCGGACTACATCGAGCGGGTCCTCAAGCGCTTCCAGGCGGAGCGCGAGGACGGCGAGCGCTTCGCCGCCTGGGTCGCCCGTGCGTCCGAGGAGGCGCTGTCGTGAGCGAGCGGGCCGTGCCGTTCCACTGCCCCTACTGCGGGGACGAGGACCTGCGTCCCAGCGAGGAGGGACACGGCGCCTGGGAATGCGGCGCGTGCAACCGAGCCTTTCGGCTGAAGTTCCTCGGGCTGCTCGCCCGGGGGCTTGAGCGATCCGAAACGGGAGGGGACCGGATATGACCGCGATTCAGGAAGAGCGTGACACCGAGGAGTTGAAGGCGCTGGCCGAGCGGGCGGGCCGCGACCTGGAGGACGCCTCCGCACTGGAGATCCTCACGTGGGCCGCCGAGACCTTCGGCAAGCGCTTCTGCGTGACCTCCTCGATGGAGGACGCGGTGGTCGCCCACCTCGCCTCCCGCGCCATGCCCGGCGTCGACGTCGTCTTCCTCGACACCGGCTACCACTTCCCGGAGACCATCGGCACCCGGGACGCGGTGGAGGCCGTGATGGACGTCAACGTCATCACGCTGACCCCGCGTCAAAGCGTGGCCGAGCAGGACGCGGAGTACGGCCCGAAGCTGCACGACCGCGACCCCGACCTGTGCTGCAGGCTGCGCAAGGTGCAGCCGCTGGAGGAAGGGCTCAGGGGCTATGTGGCCTGGGCGACCGGGCTGCGCCGCGACGAGTCCCCGACCCGGGCGAACACCCCGGTCGTCGGCTGGGACGAGAAGCGGCAGAAGGTGAAGATCTCCCCCATCGCCCGCTGGACCCAGGACGACGTGGACGCCTACGTCGCCGAGCACGGCGTGCTCACCAACCCGCTGCTGATGGACGGTTACGCCTCCGTCGGCTGCGCGCCCTGCACCCGCCGGGTCCTCGAGGGCGAGGACGCCCGGGCCGGCCGCTGGGCGGGCCGCGCCAAGACCGAGTGCGGGCTGCACGGCTGACCATGACGACCCTTCAGGAGACTGACGTGACCGGAGCCACCGTCTGGCTCACGGGTCTGCCGAGCGCCGGCAAGACCACCATCGCGTACGAGCTGGCCGGCCGGCTGCGCGAGCGGGGCCACCGCGTCGAGGTGCTCGACGGCGACGAGATCCGTGAGTTCATCTCGGCGGGCCTGGGCTTCTCCCGCGAGGACCGGCACACCAACGTGCAGCGCATCGGCTTCGTCGCCGAACTGCTCGCCCGCAACGGCGTGCTGGCCCTCGTCCCGGTGATCGCGCCGTACGCCGACAGCCGGGAGGCGGTGCGCAAGCGGCACCAGGCGAACGGCACGGCGTACGTCGAGGTGCACGTGGCGACGCCGGTCGAGGTGTGCAGCGAGCGCGACGTGAAGGGCCTGTACGCCAAGCAGGCCGCGGGTGAACTCACCGGGCTCACCGGGGTCGACGACCCGTACGAGGAGCCCGAGTCGCCCGACCTGCGCATCGAATCCCAGAACCAGACCGTGCAGGAGTCCGCCGCGGCGGTGTACGCCCTGCTCAGCGAAAGGGGACTGGCATGACGGCCACCGTTGCGACCGTGACGGAGGAGACCGACAGCCCGTACGCGCTCTCCCACCTCGACGCCCTCGAGTCCGAGGCCGTGCACATCTTCCGTGAGGTGGCGGGCGAGTTCGAGAACCCGGTGATCCTCTTCTCCGGCGGCAAGGACTCCATCGTCATGCTGCACCTGGCGCTGAAGGCGTTCACGCCGGCCCCGGTGCCCTTCTCCCTGCTGCACGTCGACACCGGGCACAACTTCCCCGAGGTCCTCGACTACCGGGACCGCACGGTCGCCCGGCACGGGCTGCGGCTGCACGTCGCCTCCGTGCAGGACTACATCGACCGCGGCGTCCTCAAGGAGCGCCCCGACGGCACCCGCAACCCGCTGCAGACGCTGCCGCTCACGGAGAAGATCCAGAGCGAGAAGTTCGACGCGGTGTTCGGCGGCGGGCGCCGGGACGAGGAGAAGGCCCGCGCCAAGGAGCGGGTGTTCTCGCTGCGCGACGAGTTCTCCCAGTGGGACCCGCGCCGCCAGCGTCCCGAGCTGTGGAACCTGTACAACGGCCGCCACGCGCCCGGCGAGCACGTCCGCGTCTTCCCGCTGTCCAACTGGACCGAGCTGGACGTGTGGCAGTACATCGCCCGCGAGAACATCGAACTGCCCGAGATCTACTACGCGCACGAGCGCGAGGTCTTCCGGCGCGACGGCATGTGGCTCACCGCCGGCGAGTGGGGCGGCCCGAAGGACGGCGAGAGGGTCGAGAAGCGGCTGGTGCGCTACCGCACGGTCGGCGACATGTCCTGCACCGGCGCGGTCGACTCCGACGCCGACACCATCGAGAAGGTGATCACCGAGATCGCCGCCTCCCGGCTCACCGAGCGCGGTGCCACCCGCGCCGACGACAAGCTCTCCGAGGCCGCGATGGAAGACCGCAAGCGCGAGGGGTACTTCTAAGCATGAGCACGACCACGACCGAGGAGCTCTCGGCCACCACCCTGCTGCGGTTCGCCACCGCCGGTTCCGTCGACGACGGCAAGTCCACCCTGGTGGGCCGGCTGCTGCACGACTCCAAGTCGGTCCTCGCCGACCAGCTGGAGGCCGTGGAGCGGGTGTCGGCGAGCCGCGGCCAGGAGGGTCCCGACCTCGCACTGCTCACCGACGGTCTGCGGGCCGAGCGGGAGCAGGGCATCACCATCGACGTGGCCTACCGCTACTTCGCCACGCCGCGGCGCCGGTTCATCCTCGCCGACACCCCCGGCCATGTGCAGTACACCCGCAACATGGTCACCGGGGCGTCGACGGCCGAGCTGACCGTGATCCTCGTCGACGCCCGCAACGGCGTCGTCGAGCAGACCCGCCGGCACGCCGCCATCGCCGCGCTGCTGCGCGTCCCGCACGTCGTCCTCGCCGTCAACAAGATGGACCTGGTCGACTACCGGGAGGCGGTGTTCGCGGAGATAGCCGAGGAGTTCACCGCGTACGCGACCGAGCTGGGCGTCCCCGAGGTCACCGCGATCCCGATCTCGGCGCTGGTCGGCGACAACGTCGTGGAGCCCTCCGCGCACATGGACTGGTACGGCGGCCCGACCGTGCTGGAGCACCTGGAGACCGTCCCGGTCAGCCACGACCTGGCGCACTGCCACGCCCGGCTGCCCGTGCAGTACGTGATCCGGCCGCAGAGCGCCGAGCACCCCGACTACCGGGGCTACGCCGGCCAGATCGCGGCCGGCACGTTCCGCGTCGGCGAGTCGGTGACCGTGCTGCCGTCCGGCCGGGCCACGAGGATCGCCGGGATCGACCTGCTGGGCGAGCCGGTCGACGTGGCGTGGACACCGCAGTCGGTGACCCTCCTGCTGGAGGACGACATCGACATCTCCCGCGGCGACCTGATCGTCCCCAGCAAGGACGCGCCACCGACCACCCAGGACATCGAGGCGACCGTCTGCCACGTCGCGGACGCCCCGCTGACCGTCGGCCACCGGGTACTGCTCAAGCACGGCACCCGCACGGTCAAGGCGATCGTCAAGGACATCCCGTCCCGGCTCACGCTCGACGACCTGTCGCTGCACCCGCACCCGGGCCGGTTGGTCGCCAACGACATCGGCCGGGTGAAGATCCGCACCGCCGAACCGCTGCCGGCCGACTCCTACGCGGACTCGCGGCGCACCGGCTCGTTCATCCTCATCGACCCCAGCGACGGCACCACGCTCACCGCGGGCATGGTCGGCGAGTCCTTCGCCTCCCCGGAGCCGGTCAAGGACGCGTCCGAGGACGAGGGGTGGGACTTCTGAGCATGAACTCCACCGACTACTACGGCACCTTCGCCAAAGAGGGCGGCCGCGTCGGCAGCGGAGCTCTCGGCAGCGGGCAGGGCGGAGTGGCCCGATGTGCGCGTTGACGTACGCGCACCGCTCGCGCGCCCTCACCCCCCACCGCCGTAGACGCAAACCCGCCGATCTCCCGGCCACGGCCTGAGAGTCCGTGACCGCCGGGCCTTGCGAGAGGAACACCTCCCGTGCCTGCCACGACCGTCCTGCGCCGCACCTTCGCGGTGATGGCCGTCCTTCCGTTGCTCACCCTGGCCGCCTGCGGCTACGGGTCCCAGGCCAAGGACGACGACACCGCCGAGATCGCCGCCGGGGCGGAGAAGATCGACGGCCTCGACAGCGTCAGGATCGGCTACTTCGGCAATCTGACCCACGGCACCGCGCTGGTGGGCAACCAGAAGGGCTTCTTCCAGAAGGAGCTCGGCGCCACGAAGGCCCGGTACGCGGTCTTCAACGCGGGGCCCTCCGAGATCGAGGCGCTCAACTCGGGTTCCCTCGACATCGGCTTCATCGGCCCGTCCCCGGCGATCAACGGCTACACCAAGTCCGGCGGCAGGAACCTGCGCATCATCGGCGGTTCGGCGTCCGGCGGGGTGAAGCTCGTGGTGAATCCGGACGAGGTGAAGTCCCTGAAGGACGTCAAGGGCAAGCGGATCGCGACCCCGCAGCTCGGCAACACGCAGGACGTGGCGTTCCTCAACTGGGCGTCCGAGCAGGGCTGGAAGGTCGACGCGCAGAGCGGCAAGGGCGATGTGACGGTCGTCCGCAGCGACAACAAGGTCACCCCGGACGCCTTCGCCTCCGGCTCGATCGACGGCGCCTGGGTGCCGGAGCCGACCGCTTCGAAGCTGGTCGCGCAGGGCGGCAAGGTGCTGCTGGACGAGGCGTCCCTGTGGCCGGACGGAAAGTTCGTGATCACGAACATCATCGTGCGGCAGCAGTTCCTGGAGGAGCACCCGAAGGCCGTCGAGGCGGTACTGAGGGCGTCCCTCGAGGCCAACAAGTGGATCAACGCCCACCCGGACGAGGCGAAGGCCGTCGCCAACGAGCAGCTTCAGGCCGACTCCGGCAAGGCGCTGCCCGCCGAGGTCCTGGACCCGGCGTGGAGGTCGATCCGGTTCACCGACGACCCGCTGGCCGCCACCCTCGACGCCCAGGCCGAGCACGCCGTCGAGGCGGGTCTGCTTCAGGAGCCGGACCTGGAGGGCATCTACGACCTCACGCTCCTCAACAAGGTCCTCGAGGCCGAGGGCGCACCCGCCGTCGACGACGCCGGACTCGGCGCCAAGTAAGCCGGATCCCGAAGAGTTCCCAGGAGGTGACGACCATGGCCACGACCCTCGCCAAGGCCGCCGACGGCACCGAGTCGGCCACGCACGCCGCCCGGATCGAGCACGTCTCGAAGTCGTATCCGGGCCCTGCCGGGCGGCAGCTCGTGCTGGACGACATCAGCCTCGATGTCGCGCCCGGCGAGTTCGTCACCCTCCTGGGTGCCTCGGGCTGCGGCAAATCGACGCTGCTGAACCTGGTCGCGGGGCTCGACCGCCCCACGGCCGGCACGATCAGCACGGACGGCCGCCCGGCGCTGATGTTCCAGGAGCACGCGCTGTTCCCGTGGCTGACCGCGGGCAAGAACATCGAACTCGCCCTGAAGCTCAGGGGCGTGCCGAAGAACGAGCGCCGCGGACGGGCCGAGGAGCTGCTCGAGCTCGTCCGGCTGAAGGGCGCGCACGGCAAGCGGGTGCACGAGCTGTCCGGCGGTATGCGCCAGCGCGTGGCCATGGCCCGGGCGCTCGCCCAGGAGAGCAAGCTGCTGCTGATGGACGAGCCGTTCGCGGCGCTGGACGCCATCACGCGCGACGTGCTGCACGACGAGCTGACCCGGATCTGGCGCGAGACGCAGCTGTCCGTCCTGTTCGTCACGCACAACGTGCGCGAGGCGGTCCGGCTCGCTCAGCGGGTGGTGCTGCTGTCGTCCCGCCCGGGGCGGATCGCCCGCCAGTGGACGGTCGGCATCCCGCATCCGCGCCGTATCGAGGACACCGCGGTGGCGGAACTGTCCGTCGAGATCACCGAAGAACTCCGTGGGGAGATCCGCCGTCATGGCCAGCACTGAGACGACCGCGAAGGACAGGGACGGGGGCGACCTCGCCGGGCTGGAGGCGGGACTCGACGCCCTCGAGACGGTGCAGACCGGCCGCAAGCCGCTGCGCCAGACCTTCGTGGAGAAGATCCTGCCGCCGGTCGTCGCCATCGCGCTGGTGCTGGCGGTGTGGCAGGCACTGGTCTCGTTCGAGATCGTCGACGATCCGACGAAGCTCCCCCCGCCGGGGGCGGTGTGGGACGTCGTCCACCAGGCGTGGCTCCAGGGCGAGCTGCTCGGCTACATCTGGACCAGCGTCTCGCGCGGTCTGCTCGGCTTCTTCTTCGCGCTGCTGATCGGCACCCCGCTGGGGCTGCTGGTGGCGCGGGTGAAGTTCGTGCGCGCGGCGATCGGCCCGATCCTGTCCGGTCTGCAGTCGCTGCCGTCGGTGGCGTGGGTGCCGCCGGCCGTGATCTGGCTGGGCCTGAACAACCAGATGATGTACGCGGTGATCCTGCTCGGCGCGGTCCCCTCGATCGCCAACGGCCTGGTCTCCGGCGTCGACCAGGTGCCCCCGCTGTTCCTGCGGGCCGGCCGCACGCTGGGCGCGACGGGGCTGAAGGGCACCTGGCACATCGTCCTGCCGGCCGCGCTGCCCGGTTACGTGGCGGGCCTGAAGCAGGGCTGGGCGTTCTCCTGGCGCTCCCTGATGGCCGCGGAGATCATCGCGTCCTTCCCGGACCTCGGCGTGGGCCTCGGCCAGCTGCTGGAGAACGGCCGCAACGCCAGCGACATGGCCATGGTCTTCGAGGCCATCCTGCTGATCCTGACCGTCGGTATCGCCATCGACCTGCTGATCTTCAGCCCGCTGGAGCGGTGGGTGCTGCGCAGCCGCGGTCTGCTGGTGAAGGGCTGAGGCGCGGCCATGCACCGTCCGGTTCTTCTCGTCGTCGCCCACGGCAGCCGCGATCCGCGGCACGCCGCGACCGTGCACGCCCTGGTGCGGCGGGTGCGGTCGCTGCGGCCGGGGCTGCGCGTGGAGACCGGCTTCCTGGACTTCACCCTCCCCTCCGTGCAGGGCGTGCTGGAGTCCCTGGCGGCGGAGGGGGTCCGCGACGTGGTCGCCCTCCCCCTGCTGCTGACCCGCGCCTTCCACGCCAAGGCGGACATCCCGGCGGTGCTGGCCCAGGCACCGCCGCGGCTGCGGATCCGCCAGGCCGAGGTGCTGGGCCCGTCGCCGCTGCTCCTCGCGGCGCTGGAACGGCGCCTGTACGAGGCGGGCCTGACGCCCGCCGACAAGTCCTCGACCGGGGTCGTGCTGGCCTCGGCGGGGTCCACCGACCCGGAGGCGATCGCAGTGATCGCAGAAATCGCGCGGGAGTGGCGGCACACCGGTTGGTGCGCCGTGCGGCCTGCGTTCGCCTCCGCATCCCTGCCCCGCACCGAGCAGGCGGTACGCGAACTGCGCGCCCTCGGCTGCGCGCGTGTCGCCGTCGCCCCGTACGTCCTGGCTCCCGGCTTCCTGCCGGACCGTATCGCGCGGGGCGCGGCGGAGGCGGACGTCCTGGCGGACGTCCTGGGCCCGGCGCCGGAGGTGGCGCGGGTGCTGCTGGAGCGGTACGACGAGGCGCGGATGCCCGTGCCGGCGGCGGTCGGGGCCTGACGCGCCGGGTGCCCGG
>NZ_JAPSKQ010000011.1:13447-35039 GCF_031181555.1 Streptomyces sp.
GAGGCGGACGTCCTGGCGGACGTCCTGGGCCCGGCGCCGGAGGTGGCGCGGGTGCTGCTGGAGCGGTACGACGAGGCGCGGATGCCCGTGCCGGCGGCGGTCGGGGCCTGACGCGCCGGGTGCCCGGGCCCCGGTCCTCGGTCCTCAGGCGAAGGACAGGCCGCCCGTCCGGGTCCGCTTCAGCTCGAAGAAGTCGGGATGGGTGGCCAGGACCCGGAAGCTGTCGAAGAGTTCGGCCGCCCGCTCGCCCCGGGGGACGGCCCGCAGCACGGGGCCGAACCACACCGTCCGGTCGACGTGGATCGTGGGCGTCCCCACGTAGGCGCCCGAGTCCGGTTCGGCGCCCGCCTCGTGGCTGCGGCGCACGGCGTCGTCGTACGCCGGGTCGTGCGCGGCGGCGGCCAGGCCGCCGGGCAGGCCGCCGGGCAGGCCGAGTTCGGTGAGGGAGTCGGTGATCACGGTGCCGAGGTTGTGCGGGAGAGACTCATCACGTGGAAGCGGAGGTCGAGGGGGCGTTCCCGCTCGACCTTCAGCAGCCGGCGGAAGGTGATCCACGCGAAGGGGCAGGCGGGGTCGAAGGAGCAGTCGACGCGCGCGGGCGCCGTGCCGTTCGTCATGCCGCCGAACCTGTGCGGGGCGCGCCACGGGGTCCTGGCCCACCTCGGCGGCTCCTCCTCGGGCCAATTCCCGTGCCCCGCACCCGCGTCCGCCCTCGACGGCGGCGTCCCCGGCGGTGTTCCGCTCAGGCGCGGGTGAGCTCCACGAGTTTGACGACGGTGTTCCAGTTGCGGGTGGTGGCGATCACGCCTTTGTTGACGCGGGGCCTGGCCAGCTGCTCGGCGAGCTTGGAGCGGCCCAGGCCGTTCGGCGCGTACAGGTAGAGCGCGCGGTCCCCCAGGCGGAACTCCTCGGGGAGATGGGCCGCCGGGTCGATCCCGGCGAAGCGCTCGGGGCCGACGGGCGCGGAGAAGTAGGTGACGTGGAGCTGTCTGGGCTCCAGCTCGGCGGCCGGGAACGGGCAGGCGTCGGCGATCGCCTTCACGTAGGCGTGATCGCGCACGATCACGTCGACGCCGAAGCCGAAGTGCCGCTCGATCGCCGCCGCGAGTTCGGCGGCCAGTGACTCCTCGTCGCCGTGTCCGGAGGTGAACACCGCCTGGCCGCTCTGGAGGTAGGTGCGCACTCCGCCGTACCCGAGGCCCTCCATGAGGGCGCGCAGGTCGGCCATCGGGACTTTCCTGCTGCCGCCCACGTTGATCCCGCGCAGCAGCGCCGCGTATGTCGTCGCCATCCGCACACCATAGGTCGGCCGTCGTACCCCGTGGGGGCGGGCACGACGGCCGGGTCCGCGCGGGCGGACTGCGCGAAACTCTGTCGGAACGAGGGGCCCCGGATCAACCGCTGCACGCACCTGTGACTTATTCAACAAAATTGTTGAAAGACAAAGCGGATCTCCGCCGACGGACCGGACACGGCCGGGGCGCAGGGCGCGGGGCATCGGACGCCGCCGGGCCCGGGGCGCCGGACACCACCGGACATCAGGGTGCCGGGCCCGGCACCCTGATGTCCCTCCCCGACGGCACCGAGTAGATGTAAGGGACCGCCGTCCTCCCCAGTGGGGAGGTGACCGGCGCCAAGGGGATGACTCCGGTCCCGCGGGCTTCACCGGGCAGCACGACGAGATGGCCTTATCCGGCCCATACCTTCGAGAAAGCGAAAGGTGGCGGCAGGAGGTCGCTGCCGTGCACGAGGGAGCGAATCCGTCATGGGGAACGGAGATTCGCGGGTACGGGGGCTCGCCGCCCGGGCCGGCGGCTGGAGCGCCCGGCACCGCTGGGCGGCCGTCGGCATCTGGGTGCTGTTCGTGGTGCTGGCGATGGGACTCGGATCGGCCGCCGGCCGGGTCGACGTCGGCAACAGCGATCAGCTCAAGGGAGAGACCAGCACCGCCGCCCGCATCATCGAGGACGCCGGGATCGAGGAGCCGGCCAGTGAGACCGTGCTCGTCCAGGCCAGGGACGAGGGCCTCACGGCCACGGATCCCGCGTTCCGGTCCGCCGTCACCGCGGTCGTCACGGCCGTGGAGAAGACCGGTGAGGTCACGGACGTGACGTCGCCGTACGAGAGCGGGACGGTCTCGAAGGACGGGCGCAGCGCGCTGGTCCAGTTCGACATGCGCGGCGACTCGGACACCGCCGGCGAGCGGGTCGAGCCGGTGCTGAACGCCGTGGAGGAGGTCCAGAAGGACCACGAGGCGCTGCGGATCGAGGAGATCGGCGGCGCCAGCATGATGAAGACGTTCGACGACGCGTTCGGCGACGACTTCAAGAAGGCCGAGTACTCGGCGGTGCCGGTGGCCCTCGGCATCCTGCTGATCGCGTTCGGCGCGCTGGTGGCGGCGCTGCTGCCGGTGGCGCTGGCGATCACCGCGATCATGGCGACGATGGGTCTGATGGGCCTCGTCAGCCACCTGCAGCCGATGAGCGAGACCGCCAACTCGGTGATGCTGCTGGTCGGTCTGGCCGTCGGTGTCGACTACTGCCTGTTCTACCTGCGCCGCGAGCGTGAGGAGCGGGCGGCCGGCCGGGACGCGCGGACCGCGCTGCGGATCGCCGCCGCGACCAGTGGCCGGGCGATCGTGGTCTCCGGTGTCACGGTGTGCGTGGCCATGGCGGGCATGCTGTTCACCGGGCTCGCCGAGTTCGAGGCGATGGGCCTGGCCTCGCTGATGGTCGTGGCGGTCGCCATGGTCGGCTCCGTGACCGTGCTGCCTGCGCTGCTGTCGCTGCTGGGCGAGCGGGTCGAGAAGGGCCGCGTGCCGTTCCTGCGCAAGCGGCGCGACGGCGGTGGCAACGACAGCCGGTTCTGGGGGGCGGTGCTCGACCGTGTGCTCGCCAGGCCGCTCCTCGCCGCCGTGGTGGCGACCGGCGCGCTGCTCGCGGTCGCGGCTCCTGCGGTCGGCATGAAGACCCAGAACCTGACCCTGGACCAGGAGTTCGGCGACTCGCTGCCGATCGTGCAGACGTACAACCGGGTCAACGAGGCGTTCCCGGGCGGCTCCGAGCCGGCCGAGGTGGTCGTCAGGGCCGACGACATCAACGCCCCCGAGGTGAAGTCCGCGCTGGCCGACTTCCGTGAGCGGGCGATCGGTTCGGGTGCCTCGCGCGGCCCGGTCGAGATCAAGCTGCACGACCAGCAGAACATCGCCTTCGTCTACGTCCCGCTGGTCGGCGGCTCCGACCAGGACAGGGCGGGCGAGAGCCTGGAGAAGCTGCGCGACGAGGTGCGGCCCGCGACGCTCGGCGAGGTGGACGGGGTCGAGGCGCCGATCACCGGGCAGGTCGCCGGTTCGAAGGACTTCAACGACCAGCTGGTCGGCTCCGTCGTCCCGGTGTTCGTCTTCGTGGTGGTCTTCGCCTTCCTGCTGATGCTGCTGTCCTTCCGCTCGCTGACGATCGCGATCACCTCGATCGTGCTGAACCTACTGTCGGTGGGCGCCGCGTACGGCATCCTGGTGGCCGTCTTCCAGCACGGCTGGGGCGCGTCCCTGGTGGGCGCGGAGGGCGTCGGCGCGATCATCACCTGGCTGCCGCTGTTCCTCTTCGTGATCCTGTTCGGTCTGTCGATGGACTACCACGTGTTCGTGGTCTCCCGGATCCGCGAGGCCCGGATGCGGGGCCGTACGACGCGGGACGCGATCCGGCACGGTGTGGTCACCACGGCCGGTGTCGTCACCAGCGCCGCGGTCATCATGGTCGCCGTGTTCGCGATCTTCGGGACGCTGTCCATGCAGTCCATGAAGCAGATGGGCGTGGGACTCGCGGCGGCGGTGCTCATCGACGCGACGATCATCCGGGGCGTGCTGCTCCCGGCGGTGATGGCGCTGCTCGGCGAGCGCAACTGGTACCTGCCGAAGTGGCTGCACCGGATGCCCGACCTGACCCACGACGAGTCGCCGGAGGCGGTGGCGCGGCCGGTGGCGCGGGACGACGAGGGCGAGCCGGTGCGGGTCTGATCCCGCGGGCGCCGCGACGGGGAAGAGGGCCCGGCGGTCCGCCGGGCCCCTGAGGCGGTCTCCGCCGGGCCCCTGCCGCCGGTCGCTACCGCTGCCGCGGCAGTTCCGCCTCGATGAGGTCGGCCGCCCTGCGGGTGCCGCCCTCCTCGGCCATGCCGGCCTGGATGTCCTTCAGCCGGCGGGCGACCTCCGGGTCGTCGACGAGGGCGAGGGCCGCGCTCCGCAGGGTCTCGGCACTCGCCTCGTCGGTGGGGACGTGCCGGGCGACGCCGAGCGCCTGCAGCATGTCGGCGTTGCCGAACTGGTCCACGGCCTGCGGGACGGCAATCATCGGCGTGGCCGTGGCCAGCCCCTCCTGGCTGCCGCCCGCCCCGGCGTGGGTGACGAACAGGTCGGCCTGCTTCAGGATCGCGAGCTGCGGCACCCAGGAGCGTACCTCGACGTTCGCCGGTACGTCACCGAGTTCGGCGGGGTCGACGTGCCGGCCGATCTGGAGCACCAGGTGCCAGCCGGGCAGGTCGCCGAACGCCTTGACGCACTCCCGGTAGAAGGCGGGCTGCTTGGTGAACGACGACCCGAGCGACACCAGCACGACCTTCTCGGCACCGGCCGGGCGCCGCCACTCCCCCTCGGCGCCGCGGTCGCCCTGGCAGGCGCCGACGAAGGAGTGCACGCTCTCGTCGACCCGGTCGGCGTTCGGCTGCAGCGCCTTGGGGATCAGGACGAGGGAACGGGCGGGGCGGCCCACGAACGGGTCCGGGTGCTCGGTGATCCCGTTCTCCTCCAGCCAGGCGTGGAAGCGGGCGTAGTAGGCCCGGCCGCGCTCGGTCTTCTTCGGCTCCTCCCACATCGGCTCCGCGACCTCCTGCTCGTACCCGTCCCAGGCGACGAGGTTCGGCGAGAGGGAGATCGCCGGCACGCCCCAGCGGTGGGCGAGCACGCGCGCCGGGTAGGAGGTGATGTCGTACAGGACGAGGTCCGGTTCGTCCCCGTCGTACGCCTCGATCAGCTGCGGGAGCGCCTGGATCGCGTCGTCGAGGAACGGCTCGACGTTGTCCAGCAGTGTGGTGCCCCAGGCCTCCGGGTCGGCGTCGGGGCCCGGCAGCGTGCTGTTCCACAGCTTGGGTTCGGCGCCGGTCCCGGCGACCTTCTCGGCGAAGAGCGGCGGGATCGCGTACGTCACCCGGTGCCCCCGCGCGACGAGCTCGCGGATCACCTCCAGGCTGGGGTTCACGTGGCCGTGGGCGGCGATGGAGAACATGGCGATGTGAGCGGGGCTGGTCATGCCCCGACCATAAGCGAGACGATACGTCTCGTGCAACCGGGAATCGGTCACCGGGTCAGCTCCTCGTGCAGCCGCAGCCACCGCTCCGGCGCCACCTCGCCGACCAGGACCCCCGGATCCAGCCGCGCCGCCCGGAACGCGGCGTCCACCCGCCGCCGGGGGTGCGCCCGGCACAGGGACGCGTGCAGCGAGCCGCCGACCCCGGAGAAGCCCAGCTCGACCAGGCGCCGCCAGCTGCCGGACGCGGCAGCGTCGAGCAGCGGGGTGCGGCGGCGCTCGATGCGGACGACACCGGCGTCGACCCGTGGCACGGGCCGGAAGGAGCGCCGGCCGACCCGTGCGAGCAGCCGCCACTCGCAGTGGGGCCAGGTCAGCACGGTGAGGCGGGTCCAGCTGCCGTAGTCCCCGGTGCGCTTGCGGGCGTACTCGAGCTGGGTGAGGAGGGTGGCGTCGGTGAGGCGGGGTGCGCGCAGGCACCAGTCGACGACGGCCGCGGTGCGGGAGAACGGCACGTTCCCGGCGACGGAGAACGGCGTGCGCGGCGGACGCGCGGCGAGGAAGTCGGCGCCGATGACGCGGACGTGGGGCGTTCCGGAGAAACGGTCGCGCAGCGCGGGCACGAGCCGCGGGTCGATCTCGTAGGCGTGCAGCTCCCGGCACATCGGGGCCAGGGGGTCGGTCAACGCGCCCTTGCCCGCGCCGACTTCGAGCAGCAACGGGACGGGCCCGCCGTGCGGGACGGCGAGGCGGGCGAAACGCCGGGCGGTGGCGCGGTCGGCGAGGAAGTTCTGCGAGAGCGCGCGGGAGGGGGAGGCGGGACGGGCCATGGCCTGCGGTCCTTGTCTTCCGTGAGGTGAGAAGGGCGGACGAGGGCCCTGACCGGAAGACAGAGGAAAGAGAGCAGGGGGAGGCGTGCGGACGGCCGCCGCGCCGGATCAGCGGGCGTGGCTCCCCGGGCCGGTCAGGGCTCCGGGGCCGCGACGCATCCGGATGGAGTACGTGCAGCCCCGGCCGGGACCGGAGGTGTAGATCGCGTTGAAGGCTCCCACGGCGAGGACGCTAGGCGGCCGCCGTGACGGCGCGCAACGGTTTTTCCGGGCCGGGCACGGCCGCGGCGGCACAGGGCGGGGTCAGCACGCCGGCGGCGGGCCGGCACCGGACTCCTGCGGGGCCGGATCGCGGCAGGGCCGGCGTCACCGCCTTCGGAAGAACACACGCTCCCCCCGCCGGGCTGCCGTCCAGGCCCGCAGAGGACGGGCAGGGGCGGTCCGTCTCGTCAAGGCACCGCGCACACCACCCGACCTGTGCCGATGGGACACTGGCCGGTGGATGGCCGGATCCGTGCGGTGTCCGCGCGGGGCGTCGCGCGGTCGGCCACGCGCACGGGACGACCGGACGGGCCGGACGGATCAGACAGGTCGGACGACGACGTACACGGACACGGAGGCGGACGGATGGACGAGGCACGGGCGCGGGACGTACTGGCCGCTGCGGGTGTGCTGCCCGGTGCGGCACGGGACGCACGGCTGCTCGCGCTCGGCGAGAACGCGGTGTTCGCCGCCGGTGAGCTGGCCGTCAAGGTGGGCCGGGACGCCGGGCTGCTGGACCGGGCCCGCCGGGAGCTGGCCGTCGCGAGGTGGCTGGCCGAGGCGGGCGTGCCGGCGGTGCGGCCGGCCGGACCGGAGGCGATGCTGGTCGAGGGCCACCCGGTGACCGTGTGGCACCGGCTGCCCGCACCGGTACGGCCTGCCGAGCCCCGGGATCTGGCCGAGCTGCTGCGGCTCGTCCACGCACTGCCCGCTCCCCCCTTCGCGCTGCCGCCCCGCGATCTGCTGGGCGGGGTGGAACGCTGGCTGCGGCTCGCGGGTGACGCGATCGACCCCGCGGACGCGGCGTACCTGCGCGAGCGGCGCGACGGTTTCGCGTCGGCCGCCGCGGCGCTGACGCCCCACCTGCCGCCGGGCCCGGTCCACGGGGACGCGCTGCCCCGGAACGTGCACGTCGGAGCGGACGGGCCGGTCCTGGTGGACCTGGAGACCTTCTCGTCCGATCTGCGCGAGCACGACCTGGTCGTGATGGCCCTCTCCCACGACCGCTACGGGCTGCCGGAGGAGGCGTACGCGTCCTTCACCGAGACCTACGGCTGGGACGTGCGCGCCTGGGAGGGCTGCTCGGTGCTGCGCGGCGCGCGGGAGACCGCCAGCTGCGCCTGGGTCGCCCAGCACGCACCGAGCAATCCCAAGGCGCTGGCCGAGTTCGAACGCCGGGTGGCGTCCCTGCGGGACGGGGACGAGACGGTGCGCTGGTATCCGTTCTGACGCGCCGGCCTCCGCGCCGGCCCGCCCCCACGGGGGGGGCGGGCGCGTCAGACCGGCTCGCCCGCCGGCTCCCGCAGCGGCCAGGTGCCGTCGACCGTCGCGGTGGCGTCGCCCTTGCGGCGCAGGAAGCCCTGGAAGTCCGCCGCCCACTCGGCGTACCACTCGATCTGGCGGCGGTGCAGTTCCGCCGGGCCGAGGGCCGCGACCTTGGGATGACGGCCGGCTATCGCACAGGCCAGGCGGGCCGCGGCGAGGGCGTCGGCGGTGGCGTCGTGCGCGGCGTCGAGGACGATGCCGTACTCCGCGCAGACCGCCTCGAGGGTGCGCTTGCCGCGGCGGTAGCGGTCGACGGAGCGGTCGATCGTGTACGGGTCGATGACCGGGGCGGGGTCGACGCCGCCCAGACGGTCGCGCAGGGACGGCAGGCCGTGCCGGCGCAGTTCGGCGGAGAGCAGGGTCAGGTCGAAAGCGGCGTTGTAGGCGACGACCGGGACGCCCGCCCTCCAGTGGGCGGTGAGGACACCGGCGATCGCGTCGGCCACCTGGTCGGCGGGGCTGCCCTCGGCGGCCGCCCGCTCGTTGCTGACGCCGTGCACCGCCACCGCGTCCGCGGGAATCGGCACGCCCGGGTCGGCCAGCCACTCCCGGCGCCCCGTCGGCTCCCCGTCCCTGACCTCGATCACGGCTCCCGTGACGATCCGTGCCTCGCGCGGGTCGGTCCCCGTCGTCTCCAGGTCGAAGCCGATCAGCAGCTCCCGGTGCCAGCCCATGGGCTGCCCCCTTCTGTGTGGTGCGTTCCCCCAGTGACCTCCACCTTCGCACGCACCACTGACAATCAGAGGATCGCGTTCCGCTTACCGCCCCGGGCAGTCCCCCACAAGGGGCATCGACACGGGGCGTTCACGACACCGGCCGCGAATCCGCCCACATCTGCTCGAACTCCTCGCGATAGGTGGGGAACAGCCCGCCTTCCTCGATTTCGCCCGGTCTGACCACCTTGTTCCCGTTGCGCAGGACCAGCACCGGTGCCTCCATCCCCCGGGTGCGGCGCAGATAGTTCTGCACGACGGCGATCCCGTCCGCCCCGTCCCCGTCGACGAGGTAGGCCGTGCAGCGGGGCGTCTCGTCGTAGACCTGGATCTCGAAGGCGCCGGGATCGCGCAGCCGGGCGCGGACGCGGCGCATGTGCAGGATGTTCATCTCGACGGCGCGGCCGAGCTCGCCGCGTTTCATGCCGAGTTCGCGCTCGCGGCGCTTGACCGCGCTCGAGGCCGGGTTCAGGAACAGCAGCCGCACCCGGCTGCCCGACTCGGCCAGCCGCACCAGGCGGCGGCCGGAGAAGTTCTGCACCAGCAGGTTGAGGCCGATGCCGATGGCGTCCAGACGGCGGGCGCCGCCGAAGATGTCCTCCGCCGGGAACTGGCGCAGCAGCCGCACCCGGTCGGGGTGCACGGCGACCACGTCGGCGTACCGGTCGCCCACCAGGTCCTCGACCGCGTCGACGGGCAGCCGGCGCGCGGACGGGACGTCGCCCCCGGCACCGAGCATCTCCAGCAGCCGCGCGGAGGCCCGCTCGGCCTGGCTCAGGACCGCCTCGGACAGCGCCCGGTTGCGGGAGACGACGTTCCGCGTGACCTCCAGCTCGTCCAGGGCGAGCTCGACGTCCCGGCGGTCGTCGAAGTAGGGCTCGAAGCAGGGCCAGTGCTGCACCATCAGCTCGCGCAGCTGCGGCAGCGTGAGGAAGGACAGGACGTTGTCGTCGGCCGGGTCGAGCAGATAGCCCTTGCGGCGGCTGACCTCGCGCACCGCGACCGCGCGCTGCACCCACTCCTGTCCGGCGGGCCCGGCGGCGGCGATCACCCAGTCGTCGCCGTGCACGGGCTCGTACACGGGACGCAGCACGGCGGCCACGACCGCGCGCAGCCGCTGTTCGACGAGGTTCAGCCAGATGTAGGCCCGGCCGGCCCGCTGGGCGCGGGTGCGCACCTCGCGCCAGGCGTCGGCGCCCCAGTCCAGTTCCGGCCCGATCGAGCCCGCGTCCATCGGCCGTGCCAGGGACACCGCACCGGGCGGGACGTCCGTGGAGCTCCCCTCGTGACCCTCGTCACCAGGGGGCAGCTCCAGCCCTCCCGAGCCCACCCGCACACCGCCTTCCGCTCCCCCGAGCACTCCCGTCCCGACGATCAAGGAGAGTACTCCGCATGCGGCGCGCGGTGCAGCCCGATGGACAGGGTCGTTTCCCAACTTCCTTCTTCCGCACGACCGTTCCACTCGGCGGGCGCCCGGCGAGTGAGCGGATTCATAGCGGCGGCGCCGGGCCGGACGAGGGCAACACCCCACCGGAGGAGGGGAATCGGCCATCTTCGTCGCCTCCGGGCCTGTGTGGTCACCCTCTTGGGCCCGCCCGGTCTCCCGGTCGCCCGGCCGGCTCTCCCCCGCCGCTCCGCCCGCCGACGACGCACCCCACGCGGCTTCCGCGCCCCCGGTGCCCCTGCTCCCTCCCCCTGCCCCCCTGTCCCCTGCGCCCCCCTGTTCCCGTTCTCCTCCCTCGTACCTCTGGCCCCGCTGCCCCCGGAGGTATGAGATGTCCCCACCGCTCCCGCCTTTTCGGGGAGACTCGGGGACACTCGGAGCCAAGGCGCCCCCACCGGCGCCGCACACCTGAAAGAGTCGTATCCATGCAGGTCTGGCCTGGCGAGGCGTATCCACTCGGTGCCACGTACGACGGCGCCGGCACGAATTTCGCGGTCTTCACGGAGGCCGCGGACCGAGTAGAGCTGTGTCTGCTGCACGACGACGGCTCCGAGACGGCGATCGAGTTGCGCGAGAGCGACGCGTTCGTGCGGCACGCGTACGTGCCCGGGGTCATGCCCGGGCAGCGGTACGGCTTCCGTGTGCACGGGCCGTACGCCCCCGAGCGCGGGCTGCGCTGCAACTCGGCGAAGCTGCTGCTCGACCCGTACGCGCGTGCGATCAGCGGGTCGATCCGCTGGGGCGAGGAGGTGTACGGCTACCACTTCGACGCACCCGAGAGGCGCAACGACCTCGACTCGGCGCCGCACACGATGACGTCGGTCGTGGTCAACCCGTACTTCGACTGGGGCGACGACCGGCGCCCCCGCACGGAGTACCACCACACGGTGATCTACGAGGCCCACGTCAAGGGCCTCACCATGCGCCATCCGGGGCTGCCGGAGGAGCTGCGCGGCACCTACGCGGGCCTCGCGCACCCGGCGGTGATCGAGCACCTGACCGAGCTCGGGGTGACCGCGCTGGAGCTGATGCCGGTGCACCAGTTCGTGAACGACCACCGCCTGGTGGACATGGGCCTGAACAACTACTGGGGCTACAACACCATCGGCTTCTTCGCCCCGCACAACGCCTACGCGTCCTGGGGCGACCGCGGCCAGCAGGTGCTGGAGTTCAAGTCGGCGGTCAAGGCGCTGCACGAGGCCGGGATCGAGGTGATCCTCGACGTGGTCTACAACCACACCGCCGAGGGCAACCACCTGGGCCCGACGCTCTCCTTCAAGGGCATCGACAACCCCTCGTACTACCGGCTGACCGACGACCGCCGCTACTACATGGACACGACGGGCACCGGGAACTCCCTGCTCATGCGGTCCCCGCACGTCCTGCAGATGATCATGGACTCGCTGCGCTACTGGGTCACCGAGATGCACGTCGACGGCTTCCGCTTCGACCTCGCGGCGACCCTGGCGCGGCAGTTCCACGAGGTGGACCGGCTGTCGTCGTTCTTCGACCTGGTGCAGCAGGACCCGGTGGTCTCCCAGGTGAAGCTGATCGCGGAGCCCTGGGACGTGGGCGAGGGCGGCTACCAGGTGGGCAACTTCCCGCCGCTGTGGACCGAGTGGAACGGAAAGTACCGGGACACCGTGCGGGACCTGTGGCGGGGCGAGCCGCGCGCGCTCGCGGAGTTCGCCTCCCGGCTGACCGGCTCCTCCGACCTGTACCAGAACGACGGGCGGCGCCCGCTGGCCTCGATCAACTTCGTGACCTGCCACGACGGCTTCACGCTGCACGACCTCGTGTCGTACAACGACAAGCACAACGAGGCCAACGGCGAGGACAACCGGGACGGCGAGAGCCACAACCGGTCCTGGAACTGCGGCGTCGAGGGCGAGACCGACGACCCGGACGTGCTGCGGCTGCGGGCCCGGCAGATGCGGAACTTCATCGCGACGCTGATGCTCTCCCAGGGCGTGCCGATGATCAGCCACGGCGACGAGGTGGCCCGCACCCAGCGCGGCAACAACAACGCCTACTGCCAGGACAACGAGCTGGCCTGGCTCGACTGGCCCGACCCCGGACAGGCGGAGGACGCCGAGGGGGACGTCCGCCGGCAGCTGCTGGAGTTCACCCGCGCGATGGTGTGGCTGCGCAGGGACCACCCGGTCTTCCGCCGGCGCCGCTTCTTCCACGGCCGGCCGGTGGAGGGCACCCACGACGACTTGTCCGACATCGCCTGGTTCACCCCGGAGGGCGCGGAGATGACCCAGCGGGACTGGGACTCGGCGCGGGCGTCGGCGCTGACGGTGTTCCTCAACGGCAACGCGATCTCCGAGCCGGGGCCGCGCGGGGAACGCATCACCGACGACTCGTTCCTGCTGATGTTCAACGCCTCGCCCAAGCCGCTGGACTTCGTGGTGCCGGTCGACCACGGCCGCCAGTGGCAGGTGGTCGTGGACACGGCCCGCGCGGACGGCGTCCCGCCGGGCACCGGCCCCGAGGTGCGGGCCGGCACCCGGCTGACGCTGACCGACCGGAGCCTGACGGTGCTGCAGCGGCCGGCGTGACCGCACCCGGGAGCCACCCGTCCGGGCGACGGGTGGCTCGGTGGGGCGAGCGATGACACGAAAGGCGGCGGGGCGGGTACGTAGGTTCCCATGACCCTCGAGCAACCTGACCCGGCGGTGCCCACGGCCACCTACCGGCTGCAGCTGCAGCCCGGCTTCCCGTTCGCGGCGGCGACGGCGGCCGTGCCGTACGTGGCCTCGCTCGGCGTGTCCCATCTGCATCTGTCCCCCGTCCTGGAGGCCGTGCCCGGCTCCACGCACGGCTACGACGTGGTGGACCACGCGCGCGTGCGTGCGGAGCTGGGCGGCGAGGAGGGCCTGCGGGCCCTGGCGCGCACCGCGCGGGAGCACGGGCTCGGCCTGATCGTGGACATCGTCCCGAACCACATGGCGATGTCCCCGCGCCACAACCACGCCCTGTGGGAGGTGCTGCGCGAGGGACCCGCCTCGCGCTACGCGCGGTGGTTCGACATCGACTGGGAGGCGCAGGGCGGCCAGGTGCTGCTGCCGGTGCTCGGCGGGCCGCTCGGCGCGGAGATCGACCGGCTGAAGACCGACGGCGACGTGCTGCGCTACTACGACCACGCGTTCCCGCTGCGCGAGGGCACCGACCGGCTGCCGCTGCCGCAGCTGCTGGACGCGCAGTGGTACCGCCCCGTGTGGTGGCGCCTGGCCCGGACCGAGCTGAACTACCGGCGGTTCTTCAGCATCTCCGAGCTGATCGGGGTGCGGGTGGAGGACCCCGAGGTCTTCGAGGCCACGCACGCCAAGATCCTCCAGCTGCTGGGCGAGGGCGTGATCGACGGGCTGCGCGTCGACCACCCGGACGGGCTCGCCGACCCGGACGGCTATCTGCGGCGGCTGCACGAGGCGACGGGCGGCCGGTGGACGGTGGTGGAGAAGATCCTGTCCGACGGCGAGCCGCTGCCCGCCTCCTGGCCGGTCGCGGGCACCACCGGCTACGACGCCCTGCGGCACGTGGACGGCCTGTTCACGGACCCGGCGGGGTTCGGGGAGCTGCTCGGCCAGTACCGGCGGTTCGCCGCCCCGCAGCCGGACCGGGGCGGCGACTGGGACGCCACCGTACGGCGGGCCGCGTACAAGGTGGTCACGCACGAGCTGGCCACCGAGGTCGACCGGCTGACCCGGGTGGCGAGCCGGCTGTGCGCGGCCTCGCCGGATCCCGCGCTGCGCGACCGCGCCCCCTGGGCGCTGCGGACGGCGCTCCGGGAACTGCTGGTCCGGCTGGAGGTGTACCGCCCCTACGCCTCGGTGGACGCCTCCGCCGTGGTCACCGAGGAGGCCGCGGCCGAGGCCCGGCTCGCCTTCGCCGTCCCGGAGGAGGCCGGGGCGGTGGACGTCGTACGGGACCTGGTGCTCGGGCGGTACGGCGACGGGCCGGGGCAGGTGGAGTTCCGTACGCGGTTCGCGCAGACCGCGTCGGCGCTGCGGGCCAAGTCCGTCGAGGACACGGCGTTCTACCGCTACGTTCCGCTGCTGTCGGTGAACGAGGTGGGCCAGAACCCCGGCGGTCCGGCGGCGTCCCCGGAGCGGTTCCACGCGTACTGCGCGCGCGTGCAGCGCGACTGGCCGGCCACCGGGACGGTCGTCTCCACGCACGACACCAAGCGCAGCGCCGACGTGCGGGCGGCGCTGCACGTCCTCACGGAGTGCCCGCAGCGCTGGGCGGACGTCCTGGCGGAGGTGACGCGCACCGGCGAGGGCGCACCGGACGCCCAGCTGGCGTGGGCGGCCTGGCAGACGGTGTTCGGGCTGGGGCCCGCCGACGAGGAGCGGGTGCAGGGGGCGCTGCTGAAGCATGTGCGCGAGGCGGGGCTGCACACGAGCTGGACCGAACAGGAGCCGCCGTACGAGGAGGCCGTGGCGCGGTTCGTGGCGGCGGGGCCGTGCGGGGTGCCGGGCGAGAAGGTGGCGGCGCTGCGCGCCTCGCTGGAACCGCACATCCGGGCGAACGTCCTGGGCACGGCCCTGGTCCACCTGACGATGCCGGGCGTACCCGACGTCTACCAGGGCACGGAGGGCGAGTACCGGGCACTGGTGGATCCGGACAACCGGCGGACGGTGGGCTTCCCGTCCGGGCCGCTCGGGCCGTCCGATCCGTCCGGTGACACCGGCGGCAAGGAGGCGGTGACGCGGGCCGCGCTGCGGCTGCGGGCGCGGCGGCCGGACGCCTTCGGCGACACGGCCTCGTACGAGCCGCTGGCCCCCGAGGGACCCGCGGCGGCGCACTGTGTGGCGTTCGTCCGCTCGGGGCAGGTGCTCACCGCCGTCACCCGGCTGTCGCTGCGGCTGGCGGAGGCGGGCGGCTGGCGGGACACGCGGCTGGCGCTGCCGCCGGGGCGGTGGGCCGACGCCCTGGCCCCCGGGCGCGAGTTCACGGGGCACGCGCGCGTGGCGGAGCTGTTCGAGCGGTGGCCGGTGGCATTGCTGGAGCGGGTCGGCGCCGTCGGCGGACAGGACGGCTGACCGCCCGCGCGCGGGCCGCGGCCGGTCTCAGCGGGACGCCGGTGCGGGCGCCCCGCAGACCTCGTACGGGCCGGCGGGCGCGGCGGGCACTCCCGGAAGCGGCCAGGCCTCCCTGAGCAGGTCGACGAAGGCCTCGGCGGCGCCGGTGGGCGGCACGCGCGCGAAGACGGTCAGGGCCCGCACCCAGGGCGGGTCGGGCGAGAGGACCACGCAGTCCTCCCCGACCGCGCCGCCCACGATGTGCGAGGGCGCCGTGCAGACGCCGACGCCGGCCGCGGCCATCCGCACGGCGGTGGAGGTGTGCTCGGTGAACACGGCGGTGCGCGGGCGGAAGCCGGCGTGTCCGCAGGCCCAGTCGAGGAAGCGCTCGCCGTCGATGACGGGTTCCATGGCGCAGCGGACCCAGGGGCGGTCCGCGAGCTCGGGCAGCGTCACCGTCCTGCGGCCGGCGAAGCGGTCGTCGAAGGGGACCACGAGCACGATCTCCTCCTGGCCGACCTCGACGACGGTGCCGGGCCAGTCGGCGGGCGCCGGGCCCACGGCGAGGTCGGCGGTGCCGCGCTCGACCTCCTCCTCCAGGGCCTCGGTCGTCGCGTACTCGTGGAGGTGCAGCAGAACCCCGGGGTGCGCGGCGCGCCAGCGGGCGAAGAGGTCGGGGAGGACGCCGACCGCGATCGAGTGCACGGCCGCGATGTGCAGTTCGCCGCCCTCGGCCCCGGCGACGGCGCGGGCCGCGCGGCGGGCCTGGGCGGCGCTGCGGACGGCGAGTTCGGCGTGCGGCCGGAAGGCGCGTCCCATCGGCGTCAGGCGCACCCCGCGCGGCATGCGCTCCAGGAGGGCGCCGCCGACCGACCGCTCCAGGGCCTTGATCTGGTGGGAGAGCGCGGACTGCGTGACGTGCAGGAGTTCGGCCGCGCGGGTGAAGGACGCCTCCTCCACGACGGTCAGGAAGTACTCCATCTGCCGCAGACTCATCCCCGCCCCCGTCCCCGCCCCGGGACCGTCACCGGCTCCCGCCATGAACGTTCTGCATCGGATCAACAAGAACATTGCCTTGGACTCATGGCAAGGGCCGCGCGGAGGCTGAGGGCATGAACACACACGACGTGATCGTCATCGGCGGCGGCACCGGTGGGTACAGCACCGCCCTGCGCGCCGCCGCCCTGGGCCTCGACGTCGTCCTGGTCGAACGCGACAAGGTCGGCGGAACCTGTCTGCACCGCGGCTGCATCCCGAGCAAGGCGATGCTGCACGCCGCCGAGCTGGTCGACGGCATCGCCGAGGCGCGCGAGCGCTGGGGCGTGAAGGCGACCCTGGACGCCGTGGACTGGCCGGCGCTGGTCGCCACCCGCGAGGACATCGTGGCCCGGAACCACCGGGGCGTGGAGGCGCACCTCGCGCACGCGGGCGTGCGGGTGGTGCGGGGCAGCGCGCGGCTGACCGGACCGCGCACGGTGAAGGTGGACGGCGTGCAGGACTTCGCCGCGCGCCGGGGGATCGTGCTGGCCACCGGCTCACGCCCGCGCACGCTCCCGGGGCTCGTGCCGGACGGGCGGCGCGTGGTGACGAGCGACGACGCGCTCTTCGCGCCCGGGCTGCCGGCGTCCGTCCTGGTCCTGGGCGGCGGTGCGATCGGCGTGGAGTACGCCTCGTTCCACCGCTCGATGGGCGCGGAGGTCACCCTCGTGGAGGCTGCCGACCGGATCGTGCCGCTGGAGGACGCGGAGGTGAGCCGCCATCTGGCACGCGGTCTGAGGAAGCGCGGCATCGACGTGCAGGCGGGCGCCCGGCTGCTGGACGCCGAGGTGCTCGACGGCGGCGTACGCGCGCGCGTGCGCACCGCCCGGGGCGAGACCCGTACGGTCGGGACCGAGCGGCTCCTGGTGGCCGTGGGCCGGACGCCGGTCACCGAGGGGCTGGACCCGGCCGCCGCGGGCCTGGGCACCGACGAGCGCGGTTTCGTCGTACCGGCTCACTGGGACCGGCTGGAGACGTCGGTGCCGGGCATCCACGTCGTGGGCGACCTGCTGCCGCCGCCGTCGCTCGGACTGGCCCACGCCTCCTTCGCGGAGGGGCTGCTGGTGGCCGAGACGCTGGCGGGGCTGCCGTCGGCGCCCGTCGACTACGCGACCGTGCCCCGGGTGACGTACTCGGCGCCGCAGACCGCCTCCGTCGGCCTGAGCGAGGCGGAGGCACGCGCGCGCGGGTACGAGGTGGCCGTCAACACCATGCCGCTGACGGCCGTCGCCAAGGGGATGGTGCACGGACAGGGCGGGATGGTGAAGGTCGTCGCCGAGGCCGGGGGCGGCCGGGTGCTCGGGGTGCATCTGGTGGGCCCGCACGTGTCGGAGATGGTCGCCGAGAGCCAGCTGATCGTCGGCTGGGACGCCGAACCGTCGGACGTGGCCCGGCACGTCCATCCGCACCCGACGCTCTCGGAGGCGGTCGGCGAGGTGTTCCTGACCCTGGCGGGCCGCGGGCTGCACCAGCAGTGACCTCCGCGCGGCGGTCGGCGGGGACGCGCCCCCGGGCGCATCCCCGCCACGCTCTTGACACCACCTCACGGTCGTGGGGTACTGCGCAGTACGGGGTCGGGTGGTCGTGACGGGGGGTGAGTCCGCTGCCGGAGCTGTGCTATCCGACGGTGGCCGAACTGGTCTCCTCCGCCCGCGCGCTGACCGCGCAACGGCCCGGTCTGTGCACGCTGCGGCAGGTGGGGGTCTCCCGCGCGGGCCGGCCGCTGCACCTGCTGTCCGTGGGCCACGCCCGGCGTGCCGTGCTGGTGGTCGCCGGCGCCCACGCCAACGAACCGGCCGGCGGGGGCACGCTGCTGGCGCTGGCCCGGCGGGTCCTCCAGGAGCGGGAGCTGCGGGACGGCACGTCGTGGCACTTCCTGCTGTGCGCGGACCCCGACGGGGCGAGTCTCCATGTGATGTCGGCGCCGCGCAGCCTGTACGACTACCATCTCGGGTTCTTCCGTCCCGCGGGGCCGGAACAGCCGGAGTGGGCGCCGTCGGTGCTGCCGCCGGACCGGCTGCCGCCCGAGACCCGCGCCCTGATCGGGGTCATCGACGAGCTGCGGCCCTACCTCCAGGTGTCCCTGCACGGCACCGATCTGGGCGGCAGCTGGGTGCAGTTGACGAGGGACGTGCCGGGGCTCGCCGAGCCGTTCGTCAAGTCCGCGGCGGAGCTGCACATCCCGGTGGAGGCGGGCGCCTCGGACGCGGCGGGCTGGCCGGCGTCCGGTCCCGGGGTGCGGGTGATGCCCGCGCCGGAGGCCGGACCGGCCTATCCGAGCCTTCCGGACGACGCGCGGCACAGCACCTGGTACCACGCCCACCGGTACGGCGGTCTGACCGCGGTGATCGAGGTGCCGATGTGGGCCGGCGACCTGGTGGACGACCCGGCACCGCATCCGGCACCGGCCGCCGCGCTGCGGGCGCTCGCGGACCGGCTGCTGCGCGACGCGGGCGAGGTGCGGCGTGTGCTCCAGGACGCGCGGCCCCGGCCCGGGGACACCGACGACCCCCTGCTGAGGGCGGCCACCTGGGGGCTGGACCTGGTGCCGGGGCTGGCCGCCGACCTGATCCGCACGCCGCCCGCCGACGGCACGAGGGCGTACGTGGGCAGCGTGGACGCGTTCGCGCGCCGGGTGCCGCTCAGGGCGGCGGCCATGCTGCGGCGGGCGCTGCGCGGGACCGACGCGCAGGCGGCGGCGCGTCTCGAGCACCTGGTCGCGCTGTGGAGCGACGCCTTCGCCGTGCGCTTCCGCGCCCGCTGGGTGCCCGTGGAACACCAGGTGGAGCACCAGTCCCGCACGGTGGTCGCGGCGGCGCTCCACGCGCGCGAGCGGGCGGTCTGAGACCGCCCGCCGTCTCCTCCTCGCGGACCGCCGGGCCCTACGGACCGTCCAGCGCGAACACCGAGCCGGTCCGGGCGGCCATCACGCAGCGGTTCGGGAAGGTCTCCGTGTACGTGACGGGCCGTCCGCGCCACTCCCCGTGCGCGCGGGCGGTCACCGGGGCGTAGACCATCGGACAGTGGACGTCCTTCGGCGGGATGCCGGCGATGTGCCCGTCCGCCGCGGCCAGTTCCGCGCACGCGTCGGCGGCGTGCCGGTGGCCCCGGGGAGGATCGCACCGCAGCAGGCTGCCGCCCGCCGTGACGGGCGGCGTCTCCCCTCGGCCGACCGCGAGCAGAAGCCAGTCGTCCGTGGTGGTGTGTCCGGTGTTCGCCGGTGCGGGAGCGGCGCAGGCGAGCAGGGCGACGGCCGCCAGCAGTGCGCCCCGTACCGCTTTCAGTGAGGTGTGCGTCATTCCCGGTGCATCGGCACGACGGCCCCCGGACCGCACCCCGCTCACCCGAACGGGAGCGTGCGCGCGGGTGCCCCGGCAGGCCCGCCGGCGCCGTGGGCGAGGGCGCGGGGCGGTGAAGCCCCCTCCGGTCCCGGTCAGTTCGCCGCGAGCCGGTAGGTGACCCGTCCGAACCCGATCTGGTCGCCCTCGCGGACGACGGCCGCGCCGACCACCCGGCGCCCGTTCACCGTCGTGCCGTTGGTCGAACCGAGGTCCCGCAGCACCCACATGCCGCCCTGGTGGCGGAGTTCGGCGTGCACCCGGGAGACCGTCTCGTGGTTGAGCCGCAGCCCGCTGCCGGGGTCGCGGCCTATGCGCAGCGGGTGACCGGCAGCCGGGTGCGGCAGCAGCAGCTTGGGCAGCCGCTCGGCCTGCCAGGCCCTGCGCAGCCGCACGGTGAACCCGGAGACCGCCTCGACGGTGCCGAACACCAGTCGCGAGAGGCGGCTCTCCGTGGGCAGGTCGGCGGTGAGCGCGGCGAGCTCGTCGGGCCGGCGGGCGGCGAGCGCGAGTTCCATGCGCCGGATGTACGTGTCGTGGGACAGCCGCCCCGTGGCGACGCCGTCCCGCAGCACGTCCAGTGCCTTGTCGCGCTCCGCGTCGGAGAGCCGCGCGGGGTACGTGGGGAACTCGAAGGACGACGTCACGCTGCTGATTGTCGGACAGCGCGGCCGGGCTGTCCAGAAAACCGGGGAGCGGCCGCCACGCGCGCGTACCCGGCGACACCCGCCGCGAAAGGGAGAATTCACCGGCGGAGCGATCATTCATGCAGCACGATGGACGGGCTACATCACGGTGAGCAGACGAAGGGGAACCGTCCGTGCAGTTCGAGGTGTGGGCACCGCAGGCCGGCCGAGTGACGCTCCAGTGCGACGGCGTCACGCGCGCGTTGGAGCGCGATCCCGAACGGGAGGGGTGGTGGCGGGGGGAGGCCGAGGCGCACGACGGCTCCCGGTACGGCTTCGCGCTGGACGACGGTCCCGTGCTGCCCGATCCGCGCTCGCGCCGGCAGCCGGACGGCCCCGACGGGCTGAGCGCGGTCGTCGACCACGAGCGGTTCGCCTGGCGTGCGCGGTGGAGCGGGCGTCCGCTGCCCGGCGCGGTGCTGTACGAGCTGCACGTCGGCACGTACACGCGCGAGGGCACCTTCGACGCGGCCGCCGAGCGGCTCGGGCATCTCGCCGAGCTGGGCGTGACGCATGTGGAGCTGATGCCGGTGTGTCCCTTCCCGGGCCGGCACGGGTGGGGGTACGAGGGGGTGTCGCTGTGGGCGGTGCACGAGCCGTACGGCGGGCCCGAGGGGCTGAAACGGTTCGTCGACCGGGCGCACGCGCTGGGCCTGGGCGTCGTCCTCGACGTGGTGCACAACCACCTGGGGCCGTCCGGCAACTACCTTCCGGCGTTCGGCCCGTACTTCACGGACACCCACCACACGCCGTGGGGCGCGGCGGTCAACCTGGACGCCCCCGGCTCCGACGAGGTGCGCGCGTACCTCGTGGGCAGCGCGCTGGCGTGGCTGCGGGACTACCGGATCGACGGGCTGCGGCTGGACGCGGTGCACGCGCTGGTGGACACGCGCGCGTCCCACTTCCTCCAGGAGCTGTCCGAGGCCGTGGACACCCTCGCCGCCGGCACCGGCCGCCCCCTGTTCCTGATCGCCGAGTCGGATCTGAACGACCCGCGGGTCGTCACGCCGCGCGAGGAGGGCGGGTTCGGGGTGCACGCGCAGTGGAACGACGACTTCCACCACGCCCTGCACACCGCGCTGACCGGCGAGTCGCAGGGCTACTACGCCGACTTCGCGCGCGCCCCGCTGGCGGCCCTGGCCAAGACGCTCACCGGCGGCTTCTTCCACGACGGCACGTACTCCAGCTTCCGGGGCCGGCGCCACGGCCGTCCCCTGGACCGCGACCGGGTGGCCGGGCACCGGCTCCTCGGCTACAGCCAGACCCACGACCAGGTCGGCAACCGCGCCCAAGGCGACCGCCTGGCCGCGCTGGTCTCCCCCGGGCTGCTGGCGTGCGCGGCGGCCCTCACCCTGACGGCGCCCTTCACGCCCATGCTGTTCATGGGCGAGGAGTGGGCTGCGGGCACGCCCTGGCAGTTCTTCACCGATCACACCGATCCCGAGCTGGCCAGGGCGGTGCGCGACGGCAGGCGCCGGGAGTTCGCGGCGCACGGCTGGGCCGAGGAGGACGTGCCCGACCCGCAGGACCCCGCCACCCGCGACCGCTCCTGCCTGGACTGGTCGGAGCCGGAACGCGACCCCCACGCGCGCGTGCTGGCCTGGTACCGGCGGCTCGTCGCCCTGCGCC
>NZ_JAPSKQ010000011.1:35139-42595 GCF_031181555.1 Streptomyces sp.
GCGGGGCGGAGGAGGGCGGGCCGGCCCCCGCGTCACCCACCTGCCCGGGCGGCACGCCTAGAGCGCGTCGTCCCCGTGGCCGAGGTCCGTCACCCGCTCCAGCAGGATCGGCTCCCAGGCGCGCCGCAGCCGGGTGCGCAGCAGGGGCAGCGGGTCGGCGCCCCGGCCGACGAGCCCCTCGGCGAGGGCGCGGACGGAGTCGCAGCGGGCCAGCCACAGGCCGCGCAGGCAGGGGCGGGCGCCGTAGCCGGCCAGGGTGGCGGCGCGCACGGCGGCCGGGGAGCCCACGGCGAGCGCGAGGCCCGCGATGTCCTCGGCCGGGTCGCCGACCACCGCCGCGCCCCAGCCGAGGACGCCGCGCACCCGGCCGTCGGCGCTCACCACGAGGTGCCCGCCGGTGAGGGCGTGGTGGACGAGGACCGCCGAGCCGGGCTGGGCGGCGAGCTGGGCCGCCGCGGACGGGGTGAGCTGGTTCAGGCGGGCGGGGTCGAACTCGTCGGCCTCGGCGAGCCGTTCGGCGACCTGTCCGGCGGCCCGGCGCAGGGCCTCCAGGGAACGCGGGGGCTTCCTCGGCACACCGAGCGTCTCCGCCTGCCGCACCGGCACCTCGCGCAGCCCCGTGAGCAGCCCGGCCAGGTCGGCCTCGCCGACGGCGGACACGGCGTGCTCCTCGCCCGTCCCGCCGGGCACCCTGGTGTCGAGGGTGCAGAACAGACCGGGCGCCCACTCGCCGTGCGCCGCGCTCGACGGCAGCGCGACCGGGACGTGCGGGCGGACGAGCTCGCGAAGGCGCAGTTCGCGGCGGTGCCGCGTGCTCGTCTCACGGTCCGGGGCGAGGCGCAGCACATGGCGGGTGCCGACCCACCAGGTGGCGGGCTCGTCGCCGCCGGCGACGGGCCGGACCTCGGGCCCGGCGGCGGATTCCACGCCTCCGCTCCTGCCGCTCCCACCGCCTTTTCCGCCCCCGCCGTCCTTCAGCAGGGAACGGGCCAGTCGGCGGACGGTGTCCGCGGTGGGTGTCGGTGCCTGGGTCATGGGCGTGCCGTTGCCGTTCGGGAGGCAGGGAGAGGACGAGCAGGGAAGGGAGAGACGCGGAGGAGCCGCTCAGTCCACTGTGACCATCTCCCGCGCGGTGTTGTTCAGGCGCCGCCCGCCGTCCTCGGTCACGGTCACGATGTCCTCGATGCGCACGCCGAACCGGCCGGGCAGGTAGATGCCGGGTTCGACGGAGAAGCACATGCCGGGTACGAGGGGCTGCTCCTCCCCCTCGATCATGTACGGCGGCTCGTGCGTGGTGACGCCGATGCCGTGCCCGGTGCGGTGGATGAAGTACTCCCCGTACCCGGCGTCGGCGATGACCGCGCGGGCGGCCCGGTCGACCTCCTGGCAGGCGACGCCGGGCCGCACCGCGCGAAAGCCCGCCTCCTGGGCCTCGCGCACGATGTCGTGCACCCGGCGCTCCTCGTCGGTGGGTTCGCCGACGTGGACGGTGCGGGAGGTGTCGGAGCCGTAACCGTCCTTCAGGCCGCCGAAGTCGAGGACGACCATGTCGCCGCGTTCGATGACGCGGTCGCCGATCTCGTGGTGCGGGTTGGCGCCGTTCGGCCCGGAGGCGACGATCGTGAAGTCGACCTGGGAGTGCCCGAACCGCCGCAGCAGCGCGGCGAGGTCGGCGGCGACGTCGGACTCCCGGCGACCGGCGAAGGCGACGGTCCGGATCTCCTCGAACGCGGCGTCGGCGGCGGCCCCGGCGGCGGCCAGGAGTTCCAGCTCCGCCGCGTCCTTGACGGCGCGGAGCATCGGCAGGGCCTCGGTGAGGGAGGCGTACGAGGTGCCGGGCAGCGCCTTCTGCAGGCCCAGCAGGTGCATGGCCCAGGTGTTGTCGCTGATGCCGAAACGGCCTTGCGCGTCCAGCAGGGCGGCGGTGGCGGCGTAGGGGTCCTTGCCGTCGGTCCAGTCGCGCAGGGTCAGCGCGCGGGCGCCGGGGGCCCGCTCGGCGTCCGGGGCCTCCAGGGTGGGGACGACCAGCACGGGGTCCCGGCCCGGGGCCAGGACCAGCAGGGTGAGCCGCTCGGTGACCGCGGTGGGCGTGTACCCGGTGAGCCACACCAGGTCCGGGCCGGGGGCCACGAGCAGCCCGGCGAGTCCGGCCTCGGCGGCCTGCCGCGCCGCACGCTCCATGCGGGCCTGGTAGTCGTCGGCGGTGAAGGGCGCGGGCGTGATGCCGGTCATCCGGGCCTCCCGGGGCGGACGTAGGGGCTACGGGCAGCATCCTGCCCGGCGGGAGGGGGCGGCGCGAGCCGGTTCGCGGTGTTCGTCCGGGCGGCGCGCCGCCCGGGAAGCGCCCCGGGCGGTCGCGCGCCCCACGGCCTCGACCACGGCCCCGGCCCCTCGGCCGAACAGCTAACGGAAAACCCTTGATCAATCATTAGTTCTAATGCTTGCATTCGCTTTATCCATTACCCATTCGTACCACCCGAGGCTCAGGAGGCGTACGACCGTGCTCGTACTCGCACACGTCAGCGATCTGCATCTGGACGGAACCGCGCGGGCGACGGAACGTGCCCGGCGGGTGCGCGACCGGCTGTGGGAGCTGCCGCGCCGGCCGGACGCGCTGCTGGTCACCGGCGACATCGCGGACCACGGCACGGAGGCCGAGTACGAGGAGGCCGCCGATCTGCTGGGACTGCGCGACGGCAGCGCCCCGTTCCCCGTGCTGACCTGTCCGGGCAACCACGACAGCCGCGCGCCGTACCGCACGGCCCTGCTCGGACGGGCGGCCGCCGACGGGCCGGTCAACAGCGCGCATGTGCTGCCCGGCGGCGCCGTGCTGATGTGCGACTCCAGCGTCCCGGGCCGCGACGACGGGGAGCTGGACGAGGAGACGTACGCCTGGATCGAGTCGGCCCTCGACGGACTCGACGGATCCGAGGACGGCCTCCCGGTCCTGCTGGCCTTCCACCACCCGCCGGTCCCGCTGCACCACCCGCTGCCCGACTCCTGCCCCCTGCGCGACCCCGATCGGCTGGCCGCCCTGCTGGAGCGCCGGCCCGCGATCGCCGGGCTGATCACCGGTCACGCCCACACCCCGGCCGCCACGACGTTCGCGGGCCGTCCCCTGGTGGTGGGCCCCGGGGTGACCTGGACGCTGCGGCTGCCCTGGGAGGGCGAGCAGATCGCGGACCGGGACGCTCCGGTCGGGCTCGCCTTCCATGTGCTGGACGACGACGGGCGGCTGACGAGCCACTTCCGCGCGGTCACGTGACGATGCCGGGGACGACCGTCAGCCGCTGGTGGTCACCGCCGCGGTGGCGCACCGTCAGGGTCACCTCCGCGCCCGGGCGGGCCCGGGCGACGGCGCGCGCCAGGTCGGCGGCCGAGCCGACACGGGTCTCACCGAACGCGAGGAGCACGTCGCCCCGCACGAGGCCGGCCGAGAACCCGGGACCGGGCACGTGCACGCCGACGACGAGCGCCCCCGGTCTCCCGTCGTCCGCCACCTCCACGCCCAGCCTGGCGACGACGGGCGCGGGCGGCGCCACCGCGGCGGAGGGAGCGGAGAGAGCGGAGCGCGCCGACGCGGACGGGGTGGCGGCCGGCAGCCCCGCCTGCCGCTTCAGTTCGGCGATCCCGCCCGCGCCGACGACCGCGGTGCCCATCGCCCCGAGCCCGGCCCCGGACAGCACCAGGAGCACGGCGACGAGCGCCCTGGACACCGCGGACACCAGCCGCCGGCCGCGACGCCGCACGTCGTGCGGCCGCGGCCCACCGGACCCGGGCCCGTTCCCCGTACTGTTCCCGCTGCCGCCCGGTTCCCGGCCGGGCATCGGCTTGGGCCGCAACGCTGTCTGTTCCATGGTTCGCCTCGCCTCCGGCAGGAGTGCTACCCGGAACACCGGGAGACGACGAGCCACGAACGAGTGAGACTGACCGTCGGGTGCGGGGCGTCAGCTGAGGACGGGGAGCGCCGGCGGGCGGTCCGGCAGGAAGCGGTGGGTGCGTCCGGCCAGGTACTCGGCCTTGTAGCGCGGGACGTTCCGGTGCCAGTTGAGGATGCCGGCCATCCAGTTCTGCAGGTCGGTCACATAGCCCCGCATGATGGCCCGCGCCTCGTCGGACAGCTGGAAGTCGTCGTAGACGACGGGCAGTTCGTGCGCGACGACGTGCTCGAACTGGCTCATGCGCCGGTTGATCAGGTCCTGCACGACACCGAGGGCGGACGGATAGTCGACGCCGAAGAAGTTCTGCACGACGAGGATCGCGTTGTGGATCTCGCCCTCGTACTCGATCTCCTTCTGGTACGAGAAGACGTCGTTGAGGAGGCAGGCGTAGTCGATCGCCGCGTTCTCCAGGGAGCGGACGGGGCCGCTGCGGTAGACCTCGGGCGGCACGGCCGGGCCGTGACCGGCGCGGCACAGGCCCAGGGTGAGGTCGGAGCCGAAGGTGGCGCGCCGCATCTCCAGGTAGTCCACCGGGTCGGGGACGCGGTTCTGGATCTGGTTGGCCAGCTCCCACACCCAGGCCTCGGTCATCTTGTCGACGGCCGACTTCAGCGGGCGCCGCTCCTCGGGCGTCATGCCGGCCGTCGTGCGGGCCCACAGGTCGATCAGGGAGCGCTCCATGGCGTTGGCCGGCGGCGGGACCGGCTCCCCGTCGAGCGGCATGCAGGCCGACAGACGGGCCGTGGTCAGCCGGGCGGCGGCCAGGTCGCGGCGGTGGCCGTAGACGAGCGGGTAGTAGTCGTCGCCGTAGGTGCCGAAGGCCAGCCACCCGGAGGCGAGGTTCAACTGCTCCTGGGTGGCGTCCGGGTCGAGGCCCGCGGCGCACAGCGGGAGGTCGCAGCTCGCGAGCTTGTCCTCGTCCCAGACCCCCTCGCTGAGGAAGCCGATCGCGTGCGACCACTCGAACAGGTGCCGCCGGGCTCCGTCCAGGGCGGGGCTCAGCTCCAGCGGGAACGGCATGTGGATGTCGGGGATGATCGACGGACCGACCTTCTGGAAGGGCACGTGGGTGTAGGGGCGCGCCCGCTCGGCGGCTGCCGCGGCGAGCAGCGCGCCGACGTCCGCCGCGGAGGTGCCGGGGCCGGTCGGCGCCTGCCAGGGGGCGGTGGGCCGGGCGCCCTTGTTCATGTACCGGCTGGAGCGCATGTGCCATTCGTGACCGCCGGACTGCCAGTCCTGCAGTCCCTTCGCGTACGCCCCGACGGCGGCGACCTCGGCCGGGGTCAGGCCGTTCTCCAGGGCCACGGCGGGCACCTCGGTGAACGCCGTGTGCTCGAACTGGTGGAGCCGTGAGGTGAGGACGTCGTTGACGATGTCGGCGGCCTCCTGGGTGGTGCAGCCGAAGAAGGTCTCCAGGACGAGGACGCCGTTGCTGAGTTCGCCCTCGTCCTCGACCTCCCGCTGGTAGGAGAACAGGTCGTTGCGCAGGTGCACGGCGTCGGAGAACGTCTCCATCAGCACCCTGAGCGGCCTGGTCCCGGCGACGGCGGCGGGCACTTCGGCGGTCGCGTACTCCACGAGCCCGGCCGACCAGGGGGCGCCGCCCACCTTGCGGCGCATCTCGATGTACTCGACGGGGTTGGCGATCCGTCCCTCGTTGATGTTGGACAGCTCCCACAGGGACTCGTTGAGGAGGTGCTCGGTGGAGAGGGCGAACCGGCGGCGCCAGTCGGCGGACATCGCCGGCACGGTGCGCGCCCACAGGTCGGCGAGGCCCGCCTCGACCGGGTTCTCGGGTGCGGGGACGGGCGTCGCCGGGTCCGGCGGCATGAACAGCGGCAGCCGGTCCAGGTGGGCCTTGCCGCCGTCCCGGTCCTGGGTGCGTTTGAACCTCTCCAGGAAGTGGTCGTCGAAGAAGAAGACCCACACGTACCAGTCGGTGATGAGCGAGAGGGCGGGCCCGTCGCAGTCGGGGTGGGTGTAGGCGCAGAGCAGGCCGTAGTCGTGCGCGTCGAGATCGGCCTGCTCCCAGACCCCGGAGCCCTCCAGCATGCCCATCTCGCGCGCCCACGTCGTCGAGTGGGCCCGGGCCTCGTCGACATGCGGGTTGAGCCGCGCGGGGTGCGGCAGGTAGAAGTGCGGGAGTTCGAACGGCTGCGTCATGGCCGGGCCTTACCCGGGGACCGGTGGCGGCATCCGCCGGCCGGGACATGATCACACCATCGCGTGAACCGGTGCGGTATCGCCTTCCCTACGCCCGGACCTGGACCAGGGCGTGCGTGCCGCCGGTGCGCCAGCGCTGTCCCTCCGCGGCGACGAGCGCGGCCTCGGTCCCGGGGGTCAGCCCGGTGATCACGTCGGACTTCAGGGTGCGCAGGGCGGCGACCGGTCCGGGGAAGTGGGCGGTGACGTCCGCGAACGGTGTGGTCGGCGGCCAGTACCGGTCGCCCACGAGACGGCGGTAGTTGAGGTCGCCCTTGACGAGGGTGACCGCGGCCGCGGCGAAGTCGGCGCGGAGGTCGTCCGGCATCCGGGCGTAGGGCAGCGGGGAGCAGGAGAACGGGTGCGCGCGGAGGGTGAGGCGGCCGTCGGAGAGGGCGGCCCACAGCCCGCGCCCGTACGCGGCCGCCGCGCCCCCCGCGGCGGTGAGCCGGCGCAGCGCGTCGACGACGTCGGCGGGAGTGGCGTCGGAGACGTAGTACGGGTGGGGCTTGACGTGCAGCACCGCCCGGCCGATCCGGCCGTGGGCCAGCAGGTGGGCGACGAGCAGCAGGTCCGGGACGAGTTCGCGGCCGGCGTTGTCGGCGACCAGGCACAGCGTGCCGCTGCCGGCGGTGTCGAGCAGCGACCACAGACGCTCGCTGTCGTCGGCCACCAGACCGGGCACGGGGGCCGCCTCCTCGGCTCCCTCGGCGGACAGCCTGAAGCCCAGGTCGGCGCGGTTGCCCCACAGGGAGCCGTGCAGCAGGGCACGGGCCTGTTCCTCCGCCGGCCGGCCGGCGAGGTCGTCGAGCGCGGCGAGTTCCTCGTCGGTGGCGGGTGAGTCGAGTTCGGCGAGTTTGGAAGGGCGGAAGGGGTCGATGCCCTGCCAGGGGCCGGGGCCGAAGTAGCCCACCGCGTCCAGCAGCCGGCGGTAGAACCAGCTCTCGGACCACAGCCAGGGCACGTCGTACCAGGAGCGTCCGGCCCAGGCGTCCATGTCCCAGGTCTCCCACAGCTCCCGGTCGTGCGCGTCGGCGGGGAGGGGTTCGATCTCCCCCTCGGTGCAGTTGGTCAGCAGGGCGTCGAGCGCGCGCCGCTGCCGGGGCTCGTACGGGAGGGCCTCGCGCACCTGCCGGATGATCGCGGGGTGCCGCTCGGCCAGCACGCTGTGGGGGAAGGAGCCGGGCTCGTTGCCGAGGATCACGGGGGCGGCGGGGATGTCGGGCATGCGGCTCACCGTAACGCGCGCCCGCCGTCGGACGCCGCACGACATGTGGCGGGCCGGCCGGTGCCCCATCCGCACCGGCCGGCCC
>NZ_JAPSKQ010000011.1:42605-55769 GCF_031181555.1 Streptomyces sp.
CCCCCGGCTGGCGGGGGGGGCGGCCCCCCCCCCCCCCCCCCCCCCCCCCCCCCCCCCCCCCGCCGGGGAGGGCTAGAAGGTCAGCTGCCAGCCGTTGAGCCGGCCGGTGTCCGCCGCTGCCGTGTCCTGGACGCGCAGCTTCCAGGTGCCGTTGGCGGCCTCGGCCGAGGCGTTCACCGTGTAGGTGGTGGTGACGTCGTCCGCGGAGTCGGAGGAGCTGGCGGACTTCAGGCGGTACACCGAACCGTCCGGTGCCACCAGGTCGACGACCAGGTCACCGCGGTAGGTGTGGGTGATGTCCACGCCCACCTGGAGGGTCGACGGCGCGTTGCCGCTGCGGCCGCTGACGGTGATCGGCGACTCGATCGCCGAGCCGTTGTCCGGGATGGAGACGGCGGTGGTGCTGGAGTACGCGGAACCGCCCGTGGACGTACCGCCCTTGACCGCCTGGACCGTCTTGGCGGCGTCCGCGAGGCCGGCGCCGCAGCCGCCGGAGCAGGTGCCGGGCAGGGCGCGGGCGTTGGACTTGATCGCCGACTCGATCTGCGCCGGGGTGAGGGCGGTGTTCGCCGACTTCATCAGCGCGGCGAGGCCCGCGATGTGCGGGGCGGCCATGCTGGTGCCCTGGTAGTGGGCGTAGTTCTCGGTCGACGGGGTCCGGGTGCCGGAATTCAGCGTGGACAGGATGCCGCCGGAGGTGGTGGTACGGGTCTCGCCGCCGGGCGCGGCGATGTCCACGACCGTGCCGTAGTTGGAGTAGTACGAGCGGCTGCCGGAGCGGTTGGTCGCGGCGACCGTGATGACGTTGTTGCAGCTCGCCGGGGAGTAGTTCGCGGCGTTCGCGTTGCTGTTGCCGGCCGCGACGACGACCGTGGTGCCGCGGCTGACGGCGCCGTTGATGGCGTTCTGCGTGGCGGTGCTGCACGTTCCGCCGCCGCCCAGGCTCATGTTGATGACCTTGGCGACGTTCGGGTTGGCGGGCACGCCGGAGACGGCGCCGCCGGACGCCCAGGTGATGGCGTCGATGATGTCGGAGTCGTAGCCGCCGCACTTGCCGAGGACGCGCAGCGGGGAGATCTTCGCGCCGTACGCGACGCCGGCGATGCCCTTGCCGTTGTTGGTGGCGGCGGCGATGGTGCCCGCGACGTGCGTGCCGTGCCAGGAGGAGTTGCTGCCGGTCTGCTGGCCGCACTCGCCGGCGGCGTACCAGTCGCCGGGGTCGGCCGGGTTGCTGTCGCGGCCGTTGCCGTCGACGGCGACGGCGGTGTCGGAGATGAAGTCGTAGCCTCCGACGACGTTCGCGGCGAGGTCGGAGTGGGCGACGTAACCGGTGTCGATCACGGCGACGGTGACCCCGCTGCCGGTGGCGAGGTCCCAGGCACCGGGCACGCGCATGCCGGCGGTGGTCTCGAACAGGTCCCACTGCTTGGTGTACTCGGTGTCGTTCGGGGTGGCCAGCGGCTTGTTGAGGCGGTCCGGCACGACGTAGGCGACCTGCGGGTCGGCGCTGTACTCGGCGACGACGTCGGCGACGTCCGCCGCGCCGGCGTCCTCGCCCAGCTCGACGAGGGCGGCTCCGGTGCCGAGACGGCGCTGGAAGCCGACGTCCTCGCCGGTCTCCTCGCCCTTGGCCCGGGCGTCGGCGGCGGCGGCCTTGTTCGACTTGGCCTCGGCGGCGCCGGACTTGTAGCCGACGATGAGCCGCTCGGCCGGGACGCCGGGCGCGGCCTCGGTCCGGGCCGCGGGGACGGCCGGCGCGTCGGAGGGGGAGTCCTGGGCGACGGCGACCTGGGCGGAGGCGGTCGTCAGGAGGGCGACGGAGAGAGCGGCGACGGATATCAGCTTCCGTCTCGGGGAGGAGCTCCGGGGGGAGTTCGGGGAGGAGGTACGCAAGGGTGTGCCTTTCGTGCCATGGATCCGGGCAGCACGGAGTGCTCCGTGCGGCGCGGAGAGTGGGGAGGGGGATCGATTCGCTTCGTCCTCGAAGCGGTGGGGTGAATCGACGTACGACGCGTCGGCCGGCCAGGCGCGTGCGGCGGCCCGTTCGGGGTTACCTGTGGGTCGGCTGCGCTCGAACGATAGGCACGGCGAGGGGGCGCGGGATACGGGGGAAACCCTCGATCCGGCAGGGAACCCACCCTCGGTGAAAGGCGGTTGACCAGGAACGGGCCGCTATGCCCGCCTCGCCACGGGGGCGGGCGCGCCGGGCGGTTCTCCCGGACTGCGCGGGTAAGACCCGTCCCGTTCCGGCCCCTTCGAGGCTCCGCCGGACGCACTCCGTACCGTCCGGGCGGTTCGGGTTCCGCGGGCGTCGCCGCCGCTCCCGCCCCGCGCCCCACGCTTCATCACGATGCGGCAGCGACACCTCACTTCACGTGGCCGTTCACTTGACGACCGGTGGTTCGACACGGTTGGCTCCGGGCCAGTGAGAGTCACCCGGTCGGCGCACACCCCGCGGTTCCGCCCGTGCTCTCCCCTGCTCTTGCTCTGCCGCACAGCGAGGTCCGCACCCCTCATGAACACTCGTCCTCCGTCGCACCGCCCCCCGGGCCGCCCTCTCCCCCTGGCGGCCCTGGCAGCCGCCGTCGGCCTGCTGGTGGCCGGCTGCTCGTCGACCGGCGCGGCCGACGACTCCTCGGGACCGGGCGGCGCGGGCACGGCCGGCGCCGGACGGATGAAGGTCACGATGGTCACCCACGGGACCGAGGACGACGCCTTCTGGGACCGGGTGCGCAAGGGAGCCGAGGCGGCGGCCGCGAAGGACGGCATCGACCTGACGTACGTGAGCGACCCGGACCCGGCGGGGCAGGCCGAGCTGGTGCGCGACGCGGTCCGGGACGGCGTCGACGGCATCGCGCTGACGCTGGCCAAGCCGCAGGCCATGAAGGGCCCGGTCAACGAGGCACGGGCCGCGGACATCCCCGTGGTCGGGCTCAACTCCGGTATCGACGCCTGGAGGTCGTCAGGACTGCTGGAGTACTTCGGGCAGGACGAGGGCGTCGCGGGCCAGGCCGTCGGCGACAAGCTGAACGACCTGAAGGCCAAGCACGCCCTGTGCGTCGTCCACGAGCGCGGCAACGTCGCCCTGGAGGCCCGCTGCGCCGGTGTGAAGAAGACGTTCGGCGGGACGACCGAGAACCTCTACGTGGACGGCACCGACATGCGCGCCGTCTCCGGCATCATCGCCGCCCGGCTGCGGCAGGACCGGACCATCGACGAGGTCGTCACCAACGGGGCGGACTACGCGCTCACCGCGGTCGACGCGGTCGAGGAGGCGGACAGCGACGCCCGTGTCGCCACCTTCGACCTCAGCGAGGACCTGGTGGACGCCGTGCGCGGCGGCAACGTCCAGTTCGCCGTCGACCAGCAGCCCTACCTGCAGGGCTATCTCGCCGTGGACGCGCTGTGGCTGTACCGGACCAACGGCAACGTCAGCGGCGGCGGAGTCGCGCCCGTGCTCACCGGGCCGGCGTTCGTCACGCGGGCCGACGCCGCCTCGGTCGCCGGGTTCGCCGCCAACGGAACCCGCTGACGCCCGTCCCGTGAACACTTCCCCGCACATCCGACCGCTCTAGGACGACGATGTCTCCACGGACAGGTGCCCGGCGCCGTCTCGGCTCCATACGTCTCTCGCTGGTCCTGCTGGCGCTGGTGCCCAGCGTCACCCTCGCGGCCATGTGGGGCGTGACGACGATCCAGATGTTCTCGGAGGGACTGCGGCTGCGTTCCCAGACGGAGCTGAGCCGGTCGACCGGCGCGATGGGGACGGAGGCCGCGCTCGCGTTGCAGCGGGAGCGGAGGCTGACCGCCGCGTGGCTGGCCGAGCCCCGGGGCTCCCGGTCCGCCCTCGAGGCGCAGCGCGAGAAGACCGACAGGGCGGTGGCGAAGCTGGTGGGGCAGGCGGACGCGATCGCCGGGGCACCGGCGCGCGTCTCGGACCGGCTGTACTCGGTGCTCGGTTCGGTGGGCAGCCTGGAGTACTACCGGGACCAGGTGGACGACCCGGGCGACATCACCGCCGAGCAGGCGCTCGACCAGTACGCCTCGATCATCGACGACCAGATCCACGCCTTCCAGGAGCTGTCCCAGGTCGACGACGGGGACCTGACCTCGCAGGCCGGCCCGCTGGTCGCGCTGGAGCAGGCGGCGGAGCTGGTCTCCCGGGAGGACGCGCGGCTCACCCTCGCCTGGTCCTCCGGGAGCCTCGACGCGCAGGGCTGGAACGAGTTCGCGGAGCTGGTCCACACCCGCCGCTGGCTGGTCGAGGACCGGATCGTGCCGTCCCTGCACGGCAGCACCAGGACGCAGGCCGAGCGGATCCTGCAGAGCCCCGAGTGGCGCGCCCTGCTGGCGGTCGAGGACCAGGTGCTCGCCACCCGGCCCATGGGCGAGGGCCGCGGCGTCGACATGCCGGACGTGCAGGAGCGGTGGAACGAGGCCATGGACAAGGTCTCCCCGCAGTACGACGCCATGATCCGGCAGCAGACCGACGCGCTGCTCACCCGCAGCGCCGACGAGGCCCGCGGCCTGCTGCTGACCGCCGCCTCCCTGAGCGCCGGCGGACTGCTCGCCCTGCTGCTGTGCGTCGGCCTGTCCTGGCGCATCACCCGCTCGCTGTCCCGCCGGCTGCGCGGTCTGCGCATGGCCACCCTCGGCCTCGCCGAGGAGCGGCTGCCCGACGTGGTGGCCCGGCTGCAGCGCGGCGAGAAGGTCGACGCGGAGTCGGCGACGACCGCGCTGGACTACGGCCACGACGAACTGGGCCAGGTCGCCCAGGCGTTCAACACCGCGCAGCGCACCGCCGTGCACACCGCGGTCGAACTCGCCGACACCCGGCGCGGTTTCCAGAAGGTCATCCTGGGCATCGCGCGGCAGAGCCAGAACCTGGTCAACCTCCAGCTCGGCAAGCTCGACGAGCTGGAACGCCGGCACACCGACCCCGAGGTCCTCGCGGGCCTGTACGAACTGGACTCCACGGCCAGCCAGTTGCGCCGCTACGAGGAGAACCTGGTCATCATCAGCGGCGAGCGTCCCGGCCGCTCCTGGAGCGAACCGGTCGCGCTGATCGACATCCTGCGCAGCGCCGTCGGCGAGGTCGCCGAGTACCAGCGGGTGGAGGTGCACACCGAGGAGGAGGTCGCCCTGGCCCCGCCCGCGGTGGCCGACGTGATCCACCTGCTGGCCGAGCTGATCGACAACGCGACGGCGTACTCGCCGGCGCCGAGTCCCGTCGGGGTGCGGGCCGCGATGGTGGCCAGGGGCCTCGCGGTCGAGATCGAGGACCGGGGCCTCGGCATGTCGGAGGAGGACTACGCCTCCCTCAACGCCCAGTTGGGCAGGCCCCCGCAGTTCGACGTGGTGGCGCTCGCCGACGACCTCCGGCTCGGCATGTTCGTGGTCTCCCAGCTCGCCCACCGGCACGGCATCGTCGTCACGCTGCGCCCCTCGCCGTACGGCGGGACGACCGCGATCGTGCTGGTCCCGCACGAGATCGTGGTGCGGGACGTGCCGCCCGGCACCGGGCGGGAAGCCCCGGACGACAGGAGCACCGGGGCCCCGGCGGCCGTGAACGGCACGGCGGACCGCGGGAGCGCGGACACCACCGCGAACGGGCGGGCCGCCGCGGGCGCGCGGACCGCGACGTCCCGGTCCGCGACCGCCGTGCGGACCGCCCCCGCGCCGGCTGCCGCCGCCGTGTCCGGCGCCCGCCGGGACGGCCTCGCCCCGCTCCCCCGCCGGGTGCCGCAGACCAGCCTGGCCGCCGAGCTGCGCGAGGAACCCGCCCCGGCCGCCGAGGACGGCTCCGGCGACGACTTCACCGCGGAACGCGCCGCCTCCTCCCTCGCCGGCTTCCAGCGCGGCACGCTCCGGGCACGGGACGACGACGGGGCCGGCGACGCCGAGGACGCCGGTCCGCCGCCGCACGGCGCCGAGGACGGCACGGCGGCACCGGCGCCCGCGCCCGCCGCCTCCCCCGGGCTCCCGGCTCCGCCCTCCGACCACTGACCGCCGAAACGCCGACGCCGACCGCTCACGAAGGAACCCCGCCATGACACGCCCCATCCCCGCCACGCACACCCAGCTGGACCAGCTGCTGACCGGACTCGTGGAACGCGTCGCCGACGTGAACCAGGCCGTGGTGCTCTCCGAGGACGGGCTGGTGGTCAGCAAGTCCACCGGCTTCCTGCGCGACGACGCGGAACGCCTGGCGGCGACCGCCTCCGGTCTGATGAGTCTCAGCAAGGGCGTCAGCATGGACTTCCGCGGCGGCCCGGTGCGCCAGGCGCTCATCGAGATGGCCAACAGCTTCCTGATCCTCACCTCGGCCGGTCCCGGCGCCCATCTCGTGGTGCTCACCGGTCCCGGCGCGGACGTCGGCGTGGTGGCGTACCAGATGAACATGCTGGTGAAGAAGATCGGCGAGCACCTCAGCGCGGCACCTCGGGGCTCGGCCGGCGCCGGCGCCGACTCCGGCGTGTGAGGTGGGCGGAGGCGACTCGGCGGGCCGGCTCGTACGACCCTTCACCCTGACCGGTGGCCGGACCCGGCCCAGCCGCGCCGACTTCACGCTCATCACGACGGTGACGGCGGCGGATCCGCAGCCGCAGGCGGCCCCCCGGCCGCAGCCCGAACACACGCGGATCCTGCGGCTGTGCGCCGAGCCGGTCGCGGTCGCCGAGCTCGCCGCGCGTCTCGACCTCCCGGTGAGCGTGATCGTCATCCTGCTCTGCGACCTGCTGGAGGCGGGCCGGATCACCGTCCACCCGCCGCACCCCGTCACCCGCACCACCCCGGACCTGGACCTGCTGCAGAAAGTGAGGGACGGCCTTGGCCGGCTCTGACACCATCGCCCGGGCGTCCACCGGGCGTTCGGCACCCGACACGGTCAAGATCCTGATCGCCGGAGGCTTCGGCGTGGGCAAGACGACCATGGTCGGCTCGGTCAGCGAGATCGTCCCGCTGCGCACCGAGGAACCGCTGACCATGGCGGGCCTGGACGTCGACGACCTGGACGGCATCGAGGAGAAACGTGCCACCACCGTGGCCATGGACTTCGGCCGGATCACCGTCTCCGACGACCTCGTGCTGTACCTCTTCGGCACGCCGGGACAGCAGCGGTTCTGGTTCATGTGGAACGACCTGGCGCTCGGCGCGCTGGGCGCGGTGGTCCTGGTGGATGTGCGCAGGCCCGAGTCCAGCTTCGCCGCGATCGACTTCTTCGAACGCCGGGGCATCCCGTTCGTGATCGCCGTCAACGGCTTCCACGGGGAGCACCCGTACCCGGCCGAGGACGTCCGGGAGGCGCTGACGCTGCCGGAGGGCGTGCCGGTGCTGCTGTGCGACGCGCGGGAGCGGGAGTCGTGCCGGGACGTGCTGGTCGCGCTGATCGACCGGCTGATCGCCGAGGCCGTCCCGGCGCGGTGAACCGCCCGTGGGGTGCGGCCCGTCCGCCGCACCCCACCGGGAGTCAGGCCAGGCCGGCCGACTTCAGCCAGGCCTTGGCCACGTCCAGCGGGTCCTTCTTCTCCAGCTGCACCTGCGCGTCCAGGTCGAGGAGGGTCTGGGTGTCCAGCTCGGCGGAGACCGCGTTGAGCGCGTCGACGCCCTTCCGGGAGAGCCCGTCCTTGTGCACCAGCGGGGTCACGTTCGCGAACCCGAAGAGGTTCTCCGGGTCCTTCAGGACGACGAACTTCTCCTTGACGATGGTCGGGTCCGTGGTGAAGATGTCCGCGGCCTGCACGGTGTTCCTGGTCAGCGCCTCCTGGGTCAGCGGGCCGCCCGCGTCGAGCGCCTTGAACGACTTGAACTCCAGGCCGTAGACGGACTTCAGGCCCTCCAGGCCCTGCCGCCGGGTCTGGAACTCCGGCGAACCGCCGATCACCATCTCCGGCGCGACGTCCTTGAGGTCCGCGAGGGTGGACGACGACGTGAGGCCGTACTTCTTCGCCGTCTCGGTGTTGACGCTGACCGAGTCCTTGTTCTCGGCCGGCGACGACTCGAGCAGCGTCAGCTCCTTGTCGAGCTTGGCCTTGACGGCCGCGTTCACGGCGTCGGCGGACTTCTGCTCGGCCTCGGGGTCGAGGTAGGCGAGCAGCGAGCCGTTGTACTCCGGCAGGACCGTGATCGAGCCGTTCTTCATCAGGCCGTACGTCGTCTCACGACTGCCGATGTTGTGCTTGTAGGTGACCTTGATGCCCTTGGCCCGGAGCGCCTCGCCGTAGATGTCGGCGAGCAGGGTGCTCTCGGCGAAGTTGTTCGAGCCGACGACGACCGTGCCGGCCCCCGCCTTCTCCCCCGCGAGGGGGTTGTCGGAGGTGTCGCCGGAGGAACAGCCCGCGAGCAGCGCCGTCACGGCGGTGAGCGCGACGGCCGCCGCGCCGGTGTGCCTCGTCCTGGACCTGCTGCTCTGCGCGGTAGAAGTCATCCACCGATCCAATCCAGCCGCTTCACGGTCAGTCAAGAGCGGCCTGGTCACGGTTTCCCCCACGGCTGGGCGCCCGTCAGCGCCTGCGCACTCCGGGCGACACCGCGAACCGCCCCGCCGCCCAGAACACCGCGAGCGTGAGCAGCGCCAGCACGGCCACCAGCGTGGCGCCGCCGACCACCTTCTCGTAGTCGCGCTGGTAGAGCCCGTCGATGATGTACCGGCCGAGGCCGCCGAGACTGACGTACGCGGCGATGGTGGCCGTCGACACGATCTGGATGGCCGCCGAACGCAGCCCGCTCAGGATCAGCGGGAGCGCCACCGGCAGTTCGACCTGGAGGAGGATCCGCGACTCGTGCATGCCCATGCCGCGGGCGGCGTCCACCGGGGAGGGGTCGACGGAGCGGACCGCCTCGTAGGTGGTCACCAGGATCGGCGGGACGGCCAGGACGACCAGCGGGATCATCACGGGCAGCAGACCGAAGCCGATCAGCAGGACGACCAGCACCAGCAGGCCGAAGCTGGGCAGGGCGCGGGCGGCGTTGGCGATGAAGGCGAGCGCGTTCCCGCCCCGCCCGGTGTGCCCGGTCAGCAGGCCGACGGGCAGGCCGATCAGGGCGGCGAGGGCGAGGGCCAGCAGCGTGTACCGGACGTGTTCGAGGAGGCGCTGCGGGATGCCGTCGTAGCCGTGCCAGTGGGCGCCGTCGCTGAAGAAGGCGTGGGCGAAGTCGAGTACGTTCACCGGGTCGCGCCCTCCGGTTCGGGCCGGGCCCGCCGCACGGCGGGCTCGCGGCGGTCGCCCGTGCCGCGCGGCATCCACGGCGTCAGCAGGATCCGGAGCAGGACCAGCGCCGCGTCGCACAGGATCGCCAGGACGGCCGTGGTGAGCACGGAGTTGACCGCCAGCTCGGGCCGGTCGTACTTCTGCGCGGCTGCGAGCAGGTTGCCGAGGGCGCCCTGGTTGCCGATCAGGGCGCCGACGCTGACCAGGGAGATGCTGGACACCGTGGCCACTCTGAGGCCGGCGACGATGGCGGGCGCGGCGATCGGCAACTGCACCTGGAGATAGCGGCGTACGGGGCCGAAGCCCATGGCGGTGGCCGCGGCCAGGGTCTCCTCGGGCACCGAGCGCACGCCGTCGACGATCGCCGGGATCAGCACCACGAGGCTGTAGACGGCCAGCGGGATCATCACGGTGAGTTCGGTCTGGCCGGTGTAGTCGATGAGGACGACGAAGAACGCCAGCGAGGGGACGGCGTACAGCACGGTCGTCACCCCGAGCACGGGCGGGTACAGCCAGCGGAAGCGCACGCACAGCTGGGCGAGCGGCAGCGCGAGCAGCAGCCCGGCGGCCACCGGCAGCAGTCCCTCCCTCAGGTGCAGCCCGATCAGGCCGGACCAGCTGTGCTGGAGGTCGCTCGGGATGTCGAAGAAGCCGTTCACCGGGCGACCTCGGTCTTGCCCGTACGGCCCTGCGCGTGGGCGGCGCGGATCGCCTCCGCGATGGTCTGCTGGGAGACGACGCCGGTCACCCGGCCGTCGTCGTCCACGGCGACGGCCCAGCCGGTGGGCGAGAGCACGGCGCAGTCGAGGGCGACCCGCAGGGAATCGGCGCCGGGTACGAACGGCCGCCCGTGGGGCAGCAGTCGGTCCGTCCTGATGCCCCCGGCGGCCGGCTCGCCCGGTTCGGTCCAGCCGAGCGGGCGGCCGTCGGAGTCGGTGACGAGGAGGTACCGGGCGTCCGACGCGGCGATCCGCTCGGCGGGCGCGTCGGCCGGGATCACCGCGTCGGTGGTCAACTCCAGTGCGGCGGACGGGAAGAAGGACAGCCGCCGGATGCCGCGGTCGGCGCCGAGGAAGTCCTCGACGAAGCCGTCGGCGGGGGCGGACAGCAGCTCGGCGGGCGGCGCGTACTGGGCGAGCCGGCCGCCCCTGCGCAGGACGGCGACCATGGTGCCCAGTTTGACCGCCTCGTCGATGTCGTGCGTGACGAAGACGATGGTCTTGCCCAATTCCTCCTGGATCCTCAGGAGTTCGTCCTGCAGCCCCTTGCGCACCACGGGGTCGACGGCGGAGAACGGCTCGTCCATCAGCAGCACCGGCGGGTCCGCGGCGAGCGCCCGCGCCACCCCGACGCGCTGCTGCTGGCCGCCGGAGAGCTGGTAGGGGTACCGCTGGGCCAGCGAGGTGTCCAGGCCCACCCGTTCCATCAGCTCCGCGGCCCGCTCCCGGGCGCGCCGCCTGCCCCAGCCGAGCATGCGGGGCACGGTGGCGATGTTGTCGACGATGGTGCGGTGCGGGAAGAGCCCGGCGTTCTGGATGACGTACCCCATGGACCGGCGCAGGGCGGTGACGGGTTGCCTCCGGATGTCCTCGCCGTCGAGGAGGATCGTGCCCTCGGTGGGTTCGACCATCCTGTTGATCATGCGGAGGGTGGTGGTCTTGCCGCAGCCCGAGGGGCCGACGAGAACGGTGATCGAGCGGTCCGGGATGTCCAGCGAGAGCCGGTCGACCGCCACCGTGCCGTCCGGGTACCGCTTCGTGACTGAGTCGATCCGTATCAAAACGCCGAATACCCTTCGGGGGCTGCCAGTTCTGTCGGTCTGTCGCCGGTCGAGTGTAGACGGCGCCCCTGACGGGACCCCGGAACACGCCCCGTGCCACGCCGCTCCGGGACGGTGGTGCCGGTGGTGTTCCCCGTCGCCCGGGGCGTGGCCCTCAGCCCGGTGCCGTCGGCAGCCGGACCTCGAAGCGGCAGCCCCCGGTGACGTTGCGGACCGCGGCGCTGCCGTGGTGGGCCTCGACGATGCCGCGGACGATGGCGAGCCCGAGGCCCGCGCCGGCCGGAGGGGTACGGGCGTGGGTGCCGCGCCAGCCGGTGTCGAAGACGCGGGGCAGGTCCTCCTCCGGGATGCCGCCGCAGCCGTCCGTGACGGACAGCACCACACCGTCGGCGGCGCGTTCGACGGCGACGGCGACCGTTCCGTCGGCCGGGGTCCGGCGGATCGCGTTGACCAGCAGGTTGCCCAGTACCCGGCTCATCTCCCGGCCGTCCACCTCCACCGGCACCGGCTCGACCCGGGCGCCGACGAGCCGTACGCCGTGCTCGCGGGCGAGCGGGTCGGCGCCGGCGAGGGCGTCGCCGACCAGGTCGTACAGGGAGATCCTGGAGAGCGAGAGGGTCAGCGCGCCCGCGTGGATGCGGGAGAGCTCGAACAGGTCGCCGACCATGTCGTTGAGGTGTTCCACCTCGGTGCGGATCTGCTTGAGGTAGCGGTCGGGGTCGGCCGCGACACCGTCCTCCAGCGCCTCGGCCATCGCGCGCAGTCCGGCGAGCGGGGTGCGCAGGTCGTGGGAGATCCAGGCCACGAGTTCGCGGCGGGACGCCTCCAGGGCGCGCTCGCGGTTCCGGGACTCGGCGAGCCGGGCGCTGGTCGCCTCCAGTTCCCGGCTGAGCGCGGCGAGTTCGGCGGTGGACGGGCCGTCGGGCGCGGCGAAGTCCCCGCCGTCGCCGAAGGAGCGGGCGGCGAGCGCCAGGTCCCGGCTGCGGGCGACGACCCAGCGGCCCAGCAGCAGCGCGGTGACCATGGAGACCACGGCGGCCATGGCGACGACGGTCGTCACGACGGTCAGGTCGTGCGCGGAGAGGAACATCTCCCGGGCCACGACCAGCGTGCCCCCGAGCATCGCCGCCACGGCGACGCCGACGACCACCGCCAGATGCGCGGTCAGCGACCGCCGGCGGATCAGCAGCAGCACGCACGCGCCGAGCACTCCGGCCGTGGCGGCGCCGAGGAACGCGCACAGGGCGATGAGAAGGATGTCGCGCACGCTCAGTCCTCCCCGGCCGCGGGATCGAAGCGGTAGCCGACACCCCACACGGTCTGGATCAGCCGGGGCCGCGCCGGGTCGTCCTCGACCTTGCCCCGCAGCCGCCGCACGTGGACGGTGACGGTGGACAGGTCGCCGAAGTCCCAGCCCCACACCTCGCGCATCAGCTCCTCCCGGGCGTAGGCCCGGCCGGGGTTGCGCAGCAGGAAGCAGAGCAGGTCGAACTCGCGTATGGTCAGCGCCAGTTCGGCACCGTTCTTGGTGGCGCGGCGGGCGGCGGGGTCGACCGCGAGCCCGGCGGCCCGCAGGACGCCGGACGAGGGGGCGGACGGACGGGCGCGGCGCAGCACGGACTCGACGCGCAGGACCAGTTCGCGGGGGCTGAACGGCTTGGTGACGTAGTCGTCGGCGCCGACCTCCAGGCCGAGGATGCGGTCGTCCTCGTCGCCGCGCGCGGTGAGCATGATGACCGGCACGGGCCCGTGGCCGCGCAGCCGGCGGCACACCTCCAGGCCGTCCATGCCGGGCAGCATCAGGTCGAGGACGACGAGGTCCGGCCGGTGCGCCGCCGCCCGGGCGAGCGCCTCCGGGCCGTCGCCGGCCCGGTCGACGAGGTGTCCGGCGCGGTCGAGGTAGCCCGTGACGATCTCGGCGACGGTGGGGTCGTCGTCGACCACGAGGACCCGGGCCCGGGCGTCCACGTGCGGTGATTGCTGCTCCATGCGGCCAGCCTCGCATCCCCCGCACGAGGGCGGGGCGGCCGGCCGCCGATGTCCGTGTTCCGTAAGGAGCCGATGCCCGGTATGCCCTTTCCGTGTGCGGGGAGCGGGTGCCGGAGCGGGTCCCGCCCGGCACGGGGCGGTCGGGCGGCCCGGGCGGGGGCCGCGGGAACTCCGCGGGTCACGGGG
>NZ_JAPSKQ010000011.1:55869-72601 GCF_031181555.1 Streptomyces sp.
GGTCTCGGGGGCCGGGGCGAAGAAGGCGTGCGGGGGCACCGTCCCGGCGACGACGCCGACGAAGCGGTTCATCGCGGCCCGGTCGCCGCTCGCCGCCGCCAGCAGGCGGGCCGTGTCCTCCGGCGGGGGCGCCAGGGTGGCCAGCTGAGCGGTGAACTCGTACATCTCCGACACCTGGGCGTCACGTGCCGCCGCGTAACCGGACAGGGCCTCGGCGAACGGCCGGCGCCCGGTGAGGACGTCGTCGAGCGCGTCGGCGCACAGCTCGGCGTCCCGGAAGGCGTCACTGATGCCCTGCGCGGTGATGGGGTCCTTGGTGTGACCGGCGTCCCCGACGAGCGCCCAGCCCGGTCCGTACGGCCTGCGGAAGAAGTTGGGGACGGACGCGCCGAGGAACCTCTCCTCCCGGCGCCCCGCCCGCACCCGCTGCGCGAACTCCGGCACGAGCTCGAGCGTGGCCAGGAAGTTCCCCTCCACGTCCGCCCGGAACGCCTGTTCCTCGTCGCGGGGCCAGCCCACGACCACGGCGGTCAGCCCGTCGTTGGTCGGTATCGTCCCCCAGCCCCGACCGGGACGGGCGTACGTCTCGAAACCGGAGACCGGCAGACCGGACCAGTACGCGTAGTAGGCCCGCTGGAGGCGCGGCTTCGTCCGGTACTCGGGGGCGCCGACCGCCTTCGCGACGTGCGAGGAGCGTCCGTCGGCGCCGATCACCACGCGGGCCCGCTCGGTCACTTGCGGGCCGCCGGTCCCGTGGCCGCGGACGCCGACGACCGTGCCGTCCTCGATCAGCACCTCGTCCACGTGGAAGTGCTCGCGGACCTCCGCGCCCGCCTCGTCGGCCGCCGCCACCAGGACGGCGTCGAGGACCCGGCGGCGCGGGCCGTACCCGACGCCGGTGCCGCCGTGGGGCGGCGGGCTGCCGGTGAGGGCGAAGGGGCCGAAGTCGAAGGAGTACGTCGTGACCGGCGGGCAGCCGGTGGCGGTCACGCGGCCGAGCAGACCCCAGCGGGCCAGGGCGGCCACGCCCGGCGGGTGGATCATGTGCGTCGACAGGGTGTCGCTCGGGAAGGCGGCCCGGTCGACCAGCAGCACCCGGTGGCCCCGGCGGGCCAGCAGCATCGCCGTCGGCGCGCCCGCGCAGCGGGCCCCCACGACGATCGCGTCGTATGCGGTGGACATGCCGTCCTCCTCGGCTCGCGGTGTGGAGCGGATATGTGCCGAGCGTGCGCGGGCGGGCGTTCCACGAGCGTTCCTCACCGTCCCCCGGCCACCGGCCCGCCCCTCGCGGCGTCCCCGGCCACCGGTCCGCCTCCGGCCGGCCCGGTCCCGCCCCGCACGCCGCCCCCGGTCACCGGCCCCTCCCGCGCGGCGTCCGCGGCCCGCAGCCGCTCGCGCGCGCGGAGGGCCTCCTCCCGCCAGACGGCGGCCGCACCGCCCATCTCCAGCAGCCGCTCCGCGGTCCGGCGGGCCTCCTCCGTGTCCTTCGCCGCCTCCGCCGCCGCCAGCAGGACGCGGTGCAGCACGGCGCGCATCCCGGGGGCGGGCTGGATGCCGGGCAGCGCGGCGATCACCCCCCGGCAGCGGCGGACCCCGCGCTCCGCGTGCCCGTCGAGGACGTCCACGTACCCGCAGAACGCCTCCAGCGGCATCCACACCTGCGGCGCCGGGCAGCCGGGACCGAGCTCGCGCAGCGTGCGCACGTGCTCGCGCAGGCTCTCCTCGTCCCCCATGTCCAGCGCCAGCAGGCCCGCGAAGACCCGGGCGACGATCCGGGTGAACGCGTGCCCCGTCTCGTCCGCGTACGCCAGTGCCGCGTCCCGCACCGCGATCGCCTCGGCGGCCGGACGGCCCAGGAACCACAGGGTGTTGGCGAGCCGGCTCTGGCACACCGCCCGCGGGTCCTGCGCGTAGCGCAGCAGGTGCAGCGCCCGCCGTTCGGGGCGGTAGTGGCGGACCGCCAGCTCGAAGTTCTCCCGCGCGGTGGTGAACCGCGCCTGCCAGAACGCCGCGATGCCCAGCACGTACGCGCCCTCCACGATCAGGACGTCGTCCCCCGACTCCCGTCCCCGGGCCAGGAGTCGTTCCCCGTACCGCCGGGTGGCCGCGAAGTCGGAGCCGACGGTGCTCGCCAGGGCCAGCGAGCGCACCAGCGGCGGCGCGAGTTCGGTGCCGAGCCGGGCGGACAGCTCCAGGGCCCTGGTGTGGACGGCGGACAGGGTGGTGGAGGCGTACCCCTCGACCCGTCCGAGGGGTGCGGGCAGCGCGGTGAGCAGCCGGAGCTCCAGCGTGTCGCGCCGGGGGGACGGTGGCTGCTCGCGCAGCAGGCGGGCCGTGCGGTCGAGCAGACCGATCGCCTGGGAGTCGGCGTGCAGCCGGCAGGCGGCGTCGGCGGCGCGCAGCGCCCACGGCACGGCGGCGAGGGGGTCGCCGGCGCGCCGGTAGTGGTCCGCGATCTGGCCGCAGACCTCGTCGGGCGTGGCCTCGCCGGGCCGGGCGAGCGCCTCGGCCACCCGGCGGTGATGGCGCCGGCGCAGGGCCGGGCTGAGCGTCGCGTACGCCACCTCGCGGATCTTCTCGTGGGCGAAGTCGTAGGCGTCGAGGCCGTGTTCGCGGACGATGCGGCGGCGCCACAGCTCGTCCAGGCCGGCGATCAGCGTGGGCTCGTCGGTCCCGGCCGCGGCGCCCAGGACGTCCGCGGTGAACTCGCGTCCGATGGTCGCCGCCACGCCCAGCAGCCCGGCGGCGCCGGCGGAGAGCTGCGCCAGCCGGGCGCCGATGACGGCCTGGACGCGCGGGGTGAGGCCGCCGTGGGCCGGGCCGCCCGCGCGCAGGGCCTCGACCAGGAAGAGCGGGTTGCCCTCGCTGTCCGTGTGCAGCCGGTCGGCGCCCGTGTCCGTCCCCGTGAGCCGGTGCACCAGGGCGGCGGTCTCCTCGCGGGTGAGCGGCCCGAGTTCCAGCTCCGTGCAGCGGCCCAGCGCCCGCAGCCCGTCCAGCACCTCGTGCAGGGGGTGCCCGGGATCGGCCTCCTCGGGGCGGGCCGTGCCCACCACCAGCAACCGGCCGCCGTGCCCCTGCGGAACGCCCCGCACCAGGAAGTGCAGCAGCCGCAGCGACTCCTCGTCGAACCGGTGCAGGTCGTCGGCGAGCAGCAGCACCGGACGCCCGACGGCGTCCACGGCCCGCGCGACGGCCCCGAACAGCCGCTGTCGCTGCTCGTCCGGGGGCAGGATCTCCGGCGGCCCGGTGACCGCCAGCTCCGGCAGCAGCCGGGACAGCTCGCCCCGCAGGCCGGCGTCCAGCCGGTCCACGGCGGCCCGCAGCGCGGGCGTGCGCAGCCAGGCCACCACGGGCGCGTACGCCAGGCGGCCCTCCGCCGCGTACGCCCGCGCGGTCGCCGTGACGGCTCCCCGCCGGGCCGCCCGGGCCGCGAAGTCCTCGGCGAGGCGGGTCTTGCCGATGCCGGGATCGCCGGTGAGCAGCACGAGCCCCGGACGGCCGGTGCGCGCGGTGTGCCACGCCTCGGTGAGCCGCCGCCGCTGCGCGGTCCGCCCCACGAGCACCGGGTCCCCGGGCGGCGGCGCCGGCCGGTCGGGGAGGGCGGCGGAGGAGGCGGGGCGGGGCGGGGACAGCAGCGCGGCGTAGACGGCGCGTGTCTGCGGGGAGGGGGCGACGCCGAGTTCGCGCTCCAGCACCGCCACGCACGCGTGGTACGCGCGTACCGCGCGCGCCCGGTCACCGAGGGCGGCGTGGACGCGCATCAGCTCGCGGTGGGCGGACTCGCGTACGGGATCCTCCTGGACCAGCCGTTCCAGGTGACCGACGGCGGCCCGGTGGTCCCCGGACCGGTGCGCGAGCACGGCCAGTTCCTCCAGGGCGTCGGCGAACTCCGCCCGCAGCCGTTCCCGCTCCGGTACGACCCAGGCGTCGTCGCAGTCCGCGAGCAGCTCACCGGTGTAGGCGGCGACCGCCTCGGCCAGGGCCGGCGCGCGCCGCCCGGCGGGCAGCGAGCGGGCCCGCCCCAGCGCCGACTCGAACGCGGTGACGTCGAGCGCGCAGGCCGCGCCGGCCCGCCAGGCGACGGTGCGCGCGGTGATCTCCAGGACGTGGTCGACGTCGGGTACCGCGCCGCGCAGGGTGTGCAGCAGGTGGCGCAGGTTGGTGCGGGCCTGCGCCTCGGACGACTCGGGCCACAGCAGGCCCGCGAGCCGGCCGCGCGGATGCGGCTCGTCCCGGTGCAGGGCCAGATAGCCGAGCAGGGACTCGGCCCGTGCGGACGCCGGCCGCCAGGGCGGACCCCCGGCCGGTCCCATCCGGAACCGGCCCAGCACCCGCACCGCGACGTCCCGCACACCGCCAGTGTCCCGCCGGCGGGCGCGGACCGCGCCCCGCGGGTCAGGCCTCGGCGGGCCGCAGCCTCAGGGAGATGCTGTTGATGCAGTACCGCTGGTCGGTGGGCGTCGGATAGCCCTCACCCTCGAACACGTGCCCGAGGTGCGAGCCGCAGCGGGCGCAGCGCACCTCGGTGCGCACCATGCCGTGGGACCGGTCCTCCACGAGCTCCACGGCGTCGGTGTCCTTCGGGTCGTAGAAGGACGGCCAGCCGCAGTGCGACTCGAACTTGGTGTCCGAGGTGAACAGCTCGGCGCCGCAGGCGCGACAGGAGTAGACGCCCTCGGTCTTGGTGTCGGTGTACTCACCGGTGAAGGCGGGCTCCGTGGCCGCCCGGCGCAGGACGGCGTACTCGGACGGCGACAGTTCCGCGCGCCACTGCTCGTCCGGCTTCTCCACGTCGTACGGCATGTGCCTCGCGCCCCTTACTTCGACAGACGGTCCAGGATCAGCGGGCCGAGGTCGGTGACGTCGCCCGCTCCCATGGTGAGAACGAGATCACCGGGCTTCGCCATTCCCGCGACGGCCCCGGGGATCTCCGCCTTGTCGGACACCGCGGCGACGTCCGCGCCGGCCGCGCGGGCCGCGTCGATGATCAGCTCGCTGGTGACGCCGGGGACCGGCTCCTCGCGGGCCGGGTAGATGTCCAGTACGAGCGAGGCGTCGGCCAGGGCCAGGGACTGCCCCATCTCCTTGCCCAGCTCCCGGGTGCGGGAGAACAGGTGCGGCTGGAAGACGACGAGGATGCGGGCGTCGCCGGCGGCGGCGCGCATGGCCTCCAGGTCGGCCGTCATCTCGGTGGGGTGGTGCGCGTAGGAGTCGACGACCTGCACGCCGGCCGCCTCGCCCTTGAGCTGGAGGCGCCGCTTCACCCCGGTGTACGCGGCCAGCGCCGGGGCCAGCTCGGCGGCCGGGACGCCGAGCGCCACGCCCGCGGCGAGCGCGGCGACCGCGTTGTGCGCGTAGTGCCGGCCGGGGACCGACACGGTGAAGGTGAGCGGGGCGCCGTCCAGCTCGACGGTCACCTCGCTCTTCAGCCCCTGCGCGACGACCGACAGCACGCGCACGTCGGCGTCCTCGGCCTCGCCGTACGTCACGGTCCGCACCGAGCCGTCCAGCCGTCGGGTCAGCTCCCGCGCGCCCTCGTGGTCCGCCGAGATCACCAGGGTGCCGCCGGGCACGATGCGGCCGACGAACGTCTCGAAGGACTGGTGGATCTCCTCCATGGACGCGTAGTTGGCGTGGTGGTCCAGCTCCACGTTGAGGATGATCGCGACCTCGGGCGCGTACTTGTGGAAGCTGCGGTCGGATTCGTCCGCCTCGGCGACGAAGATCTCGCCCTCGCCGTGCAGCGCGTTGGAGCCGGGGGCGTCCAGGTCGCCGCCGATCGCGTACGACGGCTCCCGGCCCAGCTCGGTCAGGGCGACGGCCAGCATGGAGGTGGTGGTGGTCTTGCCGTGGGTGCCGGCCACCGCGATCGGGCGCAGGCCGTCCATCAGGGCGGCGAGGGCGTCGGAGCGGTGCACCACCGGGATGCCCAGCTCGGCCGCGCGGAGCAGCTCGGGGTTGTCCTCGCGGATCGCGGAGGAGACGACCACGCAGCTGGCGTCGTCGGCCAGGTGCTCGGCGGCGTGCCCGATGTGCACGGTGGCGCCCAGCGCGCGCAGGGCCTCGGCGGTCGCGGAGTCCTTGGCGTCGCTGCCGGCCACCTCGGCGCCGCGCTGGGCGAGGATCTTGGCGATGCCCGACATCCCGGCGCCGCCGATGCCGATGAAGTGCGGTCGGTCCATGGCGGTGGGAAGGCCGGGTGCCATGCGTGTTTCTCCCAGTGGTGCGACGAGCGGGACGACGGTCTGCGCGCCCTCGGGGGGAAGGCGCCGCCCCAGCCTATGCCTTGCTGTGCGAGAAGAGTTTCAGCACCGGGACCCCCACCTTGTGCCGGGCCCGGGAGGCCCAGTCGCGGTGGAAGAACTCCTCCACGTAGTGCGGGTCGGTCAGGACGATCACCTCGTCCGCCCCGACCTCCTCCACCAGGTCCTTCAGCGCGTCCAGGGGGTGGTCCTCGATGAGGCGGCCCTCGGCCTCGTCACCGGAGGCGCGCAGGGCCTGCAGGGACACCTCCAGGGCCCGCTGGCCCATGGTCTTGGCCTCCTCGCCCTCGGGGGTCTCGCCCTCGCGGACGGCCTCGTCGAGCTCACCGAGCGCGACGTCGTCGATGGCCCGCAGCAGCCGGTCCGCCTGCTCGCCGCGCGGCTGGAGCAGCACGTGGAAGGAGACCGGCTCGTCGCCGTGCAAGGTGGTGACGAACTCCACGTCGGCGGACGTCAGGGCCTTCTCGATCATCAGTACGCTGGTGAACACCAGGCGCCCCTTTCCTCGAAGGGCCCGCGGGCCCTCTCCGCTCCGTGGGCCGAGCCAGGCCCCGCGGAAACCATCCTGCCCGCGTTCGCACGGGTACTGCCGGAATCAGTGTGCCCGTCACCGCACCAAGCGGATCGGATTATTCCGCCGATTACCGGACCAGCGGCCACCATCGAACGCCTTTCCGGACGTTCCGGACCGCCGGCCGGGACCGCCGGTCCGGCCGGCAGGACCACCGGTCCGGCCGACGGGACGGTCGGTCCCCGCCGGTCAGGACCGCTGCCCCCGCCGTTCCCGCTGGTAGCGCGTGAACAGGAACCCGTCCTCCTCCAACATCGACTTCAGCGCGAAACGCCGTGGAAATGTCACTGCGGGGCCACCGGCGATGCGCTGTGCGTCACCGGCGGTGAGCATCGGCGAGACGGTCAGGCAGAGCTCGTCCAGCACCCCGGCCGCCACCAGCTGCCCCAGCAGCCGCGGTCCGCCCTCGGTCAGCAGCCTGGTGTGCCCCAGGTCCGCCAGGGCCCGGACCGCCCGTGCGGGGTCCACGCCGGCGCCCTCCCCGGCGGTCACCACCCGCGCGCCCGCCTTCTCGGCGGCGGCGACGCGGTCCGGGGCGGCCCCGGCGCCCGTCAGGACCAGGGTGGGCACCAGGGGGGAGGTGAACAGCGGGAGGGAGAAGTCCAGGTCCAGGCTCGCCGTCACCACCGCGATCGCGGGCGCCGGCCCCTGCCCGGCCGCCTCCCGCAGCGCCGCGAACTCCGCACGCGCGCGGGCCGGACGGTAGCCCTCCTGGCGTACCGTCTCCGCGCCGACGACCACGACGTCGGCGAGCGCCCGCAGGGTGCCGAAGACGCGCATGTCGGCCGCGCAGGAGATGGGCTGGGAGCGGCCGTCGTGCTGGGCGGCGCCGTCCAGGGTGGACACCATGTTGGCCCGCAGCCACGGTTCCCGGCCCCGGGGCCCCGGCTCCGGGTAGGCGTAGGCGGCGGCCAGCTCGGCCAGGCTCCACTCCCGGGCGCCGCCGCGCGGGGTGCCGGCCTGCCCGGCGGGAGCTGCTGTTTCGTCGGTCACGTCGGTCACGGGGAACAGGCGTCGCATGCCGTGCAGTGTTCCACGCCCCGTAGCATGGGGAACCGTGTCGTCCTCCTCCGCCGCCTCCCGTCCCGGTCCGATAGCCGACGTGGCTCCGCTGTCCCTGTGCGCCCGCGAGCCGCACGTCCCCGCGGACCGGCTCGTCGCCGAGATGGTGCCGCCGCCGCGGTTCGACGCGGTCCGCTTCGGCACCTACATCCCGGACCCGGGCCAGCCGAGCCAGACCGAGGCCGTGCGCGTCCTCGAGGACTTCGCGGCGGGCCTCGGCGGGGCACCGGCGGGCGGCTCGGGCAGGCGCAGGCTGTTCGGCTTCGGCAAGGCGCCGAAGAAGGCCCCGGCCGGGCCGCGCGGCGTCTACCTCGACGGCGGCTACGGCGTCGGCAAGACCCACCTGCTGGCCTCCCTGTGGCACGCCACTCCGGCCGAGCCCTCGCTCAAGGCGTTCGGCACCTTCGTGGAGCTGACCAACCTGGTCGGCGCCCTCGGCTTCCAGCAGACGGTGAAGACCCTCTCCGGGCACCGCCTGCTGTGCATCGACGAGTTCGAGCTGGACGACCCGGGCGACACCGTGCTCGTCTCCACCCTGCTCGGCAAGCTGGTCGAGGCGGGCGTCGCGCTCGCCGCCACCTCCAACACGCTGCCGGGCAAGCTCGGCGAGGGCCGGTTCGCCGCCGCGGACTTCCTGCGCGAGATCCAGGGCCTGTCGGCCCACTTCCGCGCCCTGCGCATCGACGGCGAGGACTACCGCCACCGCGGGCTGCCCGAGGCGCCGCCGCCCCACTCCGACGACGTGGTGACCAGGGCGGCGCACGCCACCGAGGGCGCCTCGCTCGACGCCTTCCCGGACCTGCTGGAACACCTGGCGCGGGTCCACCCCAGCCGCTACGGCGCCCTGACCGACGGCATCGCCGCGGTGTGCCTCACCGGCGTGCGGCCGGTGCCGGACCAGTCGACCGCGCTGCGGCTCGTCGTCCTCGCGGACCGGCTCTACGACCGTGAGGTGCCCGTGCTCGCCTCGGGGCTGCCGTTCGACCGGCTGTTCAGCGAGGAGATGCTGAAGGGCGGCTACCGGAAGAAGTACTTCCGGGCGATCTCCCGGCTCACCGCGCTGGCCCGGGACGCGGGACGGCTCGCCGGACCCCGGTGACCGGGTTTACGACACACGAGCGAATCCGCTCCGGCCGAGGGCCGATTCACGCCAATCCACCTCTTCTTTTCGGGCTCCCTGCAACCTGAAACGCGAAGTTAACCCTGCAAAGGCCTTTGCAGGGTTAACGTGTTTCTTGACCAACCGTTGACCAAGCGTTGGCATGCAGAAGAGGTGCGAACCACCTTGAGGGAGAGGCATGTTCCGAGGTGGGTGGGTTATGGCCGCCCACTCGGCCCTTGCTGTCGCTTTACCCGCGCTTCACTTCCCCATTCTCTGCGTCCTTCGCACCCGCGTATACGGCCCGCCATCCAAAGGCCAAGGCTCCTCCAGGAGCCCGCGGGTCCCCCCACCCCCCACCCTTGTCATGCCCGTCCGACGCGCCCCCACTGCGCGCCAGGAGGATCACCAGATGCAACCCCTCATCGACAACGCCCGCGCATTCGGACAGCGCCCTGAGGAGTTCGCCCGCCTCGCCGAGGGACAATCCCCCGACGTCCTGTTCATCACCTGCTCCGACTCCCGGGTCGTCCCGGCCCTGATCACGGGCGCCCGCCCCGGCGAGCTCTTCGAGCTGCGCACCGCGGGCAACATCGTCCCGCCCTACGCCTCCACCACCCCCACGGGCGAGACGGCCACGATCGAGTACGCCGTGCAGGTGCTCGGCGTCAAGCACGTCGTGGTGTGCGGCCACTCGCACTGCGGCGCCGTCGGCGCGGTGGTGCGCCACGACGACCTGACGGCCGTGCCCGCCGTACGCGACTGGCTCGCGCACGCCGCGGACGAGCCCAAGTGCACCGACCCCAGCGACCCGACGGTCGCCGAAGCCGTGCAGAACCACGTGCTGGCGCAGCTGATGCGACTGCGCTCCTACCCGTGCATCGAGCAGCGCCTCGAGGCCGGTGAACTCCAGCTGCACGGCTGGTACTACGAGGTCCACACCGGGACCGTGCACGAGCACCGCGCCGAGTCCGACACGTTCGAGGCGCTCCGAGGCGACCGATGACCATGCTGTCGAAGTTCCCGTACCTGAGGCAGGACCTCCTCGCCTCCATCGTCGTCTTCCTGGTCGCCGTGCCGCTGTGTGTCGGCGTGGCGGTCGCCTCCGGCGTTCCGGCCGAGGTGGGCCTGGTCACCGGCATCGTGGGCGGACTCGTCACCGGGCTCATGCGCGGCAGCAGCCTGCAGGTGTCCGGCCCGGCCGCCGGCATGACCGTGCTGGTCTTCGAGGCCGTCAGCGAGTTCGGCGTGGCCACGCTCGGCGTGATCGTGCTCATCGCCGGTCTGCTCCAGCTCGCCATGGGCTTCCTCGGGATCGGCCGCTGGTTCAGGGCGATCTCCGTCTCCGTCGTCGAGGGGATGCTCTGCGGTATCGGCCTGGTGATCATCGCGGGCCAGCTCTACGCGGCGGCGGGCATGAAGGCGCCGGAGACCGGCATAGGCAAGATCCTGGGGCTGCCCGGGGCGTTCGCCGACGCGCTCGGCAGCACGGAGGCCCTGGCCTCCCTCGCGACAGGCATGGGCACCATCGCCGTCATCGTGCTGTGGAGGAAGACCCCGAAGGGGGTGCGGGCCGTACCCGGCGCCCTCGCGGCGGTGATCCTGGCCACGGTCGCCTCTTCGGCCTTCAGCCTGCCGGTCGCCACCGTGCAGGTGGAGGGTCTGCTCGGTGTCATCCAGCCGCCGGGGGCCGAGGCGTTCGGCGAGCTGGTCAATCCGGCCGTCTGGGGCACCATCGCCGCATTCGCGCTGATCGCCTCGGCGGAGAGCCTGTTCAGCGCGGCGGCCGTGGACCGGCTGCACGACGGTCCGCGCACCGAGTACAACAAGGAGATGATCGCCCAGGGCGCGGGTAACACGGTGTGCGGTCTGCTCGGCGCACTGCCGCTGACCGCGGTGATCGTGCGCAGCTCCGCCAACGTCAACGCGGGCGCGAAGACCAAGGCCTCGCGCGTGCTGCACGGCGTGTGGCTGCTGCTGTTCGCCGCCGCGATGCCGTGGGCTCTGGCGTTGATCCCGCTGCCCGCCCTGGCCGGCATCCTGGTGCACGCGGGCTGGAAGCTGATCCCGTTCCGTCAGACCGCCGCGCTGTGGCGGGGGCACAGGGGTGAGGCGCTGATCCTCGTCGTGACCGCCGTGTCGATCGTCGTGGTGAACATGTTCGAGGGCGTGCTGATCGGTCTGGCCCTGTCGGTCGTCAAGACGGCCTGGCAGGCCTCGCACGCGAAGCTGGAGGTCATAGACAAGGGCGCGGGACCGATCCAGGTGCACCTGTCGGGCAACGCGACCTTCCTGCGGCTGCCGAGGATCCTCGACACCCTGGAGGCGCTGCCCGAGGACCGCCCGGTCGAGCTGGACCTGTCCGGGGTCCACCACCTCGACCACGCCTGCCGTACGGCGCTGGAGAACTGGGCCGAGCGGCACAGCGCGGCCGGCACGGCACCGGTGAAGGTCACCGAGGGCGCGAAGGCCACGCGACCGGAGAACGAGAAGCCGGTCACCCCCGTCTAGCGCGCCGCGGCGCCCTCCGGTCCGGGGCCGGCGGCATGGCCCCGGACCGGAGGGCGGGCATATCGTTGCAGGAGCGGATGAAAGCGCACACAGCGGACCTCTGAACGGGAGGTCGTCATGGTCGATGAGCTGCTCACCGCGGCCGTCACGGCCGGTGCCGCGGGCACCGCCTACCTCGCCGCGGCGGCCCGGATCGTCAAGCAGTACGAGCGCGGGGTGGTCTTCCGCCTCGGCCGGCTGCACGGTGACGCGCGCCGGCCCGGGTTCACCCTGATCGTTCCGTTCGTGGACCGGCTGCGCAAGGTCAACCTGCAGATCGTCACGATGCCGGTGCCGGCCCAGGAGGGCATCACCCGGGACAACGTGACGGTGCGGGTCGACGCGGTCGTCTACTTCAAGGTCGTGGACGCGACGGCGGCGATCGTCAACGTCGAGGACTACCGGTTCGCGGTCTCCCAGATGGCGCAGACCTCGCTGCGCTCCATCATCGGCAAGAGCGACCTGGACGATCTGCTGTCCAACCGCGAGAAGCTCAACCAGGGCCTGGAGCTGATGATCGACAGCCCGGCGGTCGGCTGGGGCGTGCAGATCGACCGCGTCGAGATCAAGGACGTCTCGCTGCCCGACACGATGAAGCGGTCCATGGCCCGTCAGGCCGAGGCCGACCGCGAGCGCCGCGCCCGCATCATCAACGCCGACGCCGAGTTCCAGGCGTCGAAGAAGCTGGCCGAGGCGGCCCAGCAGATGGCGGAGACGCCCTCCGCGCTGCAACTGCGCCTGCTGCAGACGATCGTGGCGGTCGCCGCCGAGAAGAACTCCACCCTCGTCCTGCCCTTCCCGGTGGAGCTGCTGCGCTTCCTGGAACGGGCCCAGCAGCCGGCGCCGACGGCTCCGGAGCAGACTCCGCAACCGGTGCCCGAGCACGCGCTGGAGGCCCGCGGAGGGACCGAGGACCGCACCCCCGGCCCGTGACACGTGCTACGCGCGTGGTTCCCGCGATCCGCACCAGGTGATAGACACGGCGGGGTCACAGTTCCTGTCCGCCAGCAGGAAGGTTTCCCCATGCCTGAAACCGGGTCCACCTCCGGCTCCCCCGCGACACGACGTCAGATGCTCGCCCGCTCCGGCGCCCTGGGGATCGGCATCGCGTTCTCCGGCACCCTCTCCGAACTGTTCACCGGCACCGCCGCCGCACAGCACCTCGGGCACGGCGGCTACGGCCCCCTGGTCCCCGACCCCGACGGGCTGCTCGACCTGCCGAAAGGTTTCCGCTACCGGGTGCTCTCCCGCGAGGGCGACCGGCTGCGCTCCGGCGAGGGACCGGTCCCCTCCAACCACGACGGCATGGCCGCCTTCGCGGGCCGGCACGGCCGCGTCCATCTCGTCCGCAACCACGAGAACCGCGCCACCGGCCGGATCCCGGTCCCGGCGGTCGAGGGCCTGACCTACGACCCCGCGGGCAAGGGCGGCTGCACGGCGCTCACCCTGGACTCCCGCGGCACGGTGCTGTCCGAACGGGTCGCCATCGCCGGTACGGCCGTCAACTGCGCGGGCGGACCCACTCCCTGGGGCACCTGGCTGACCTGCGAGGAGACCGAGGACAAGGCGGGCACCAACGGCTACGCCAAGGACCACGGCTTCATCTTCGAGGTCGACGGCGCCGACCCGCGCCGCACGGGTGCCGTACCGCTGACCGCGATGGGCCGCTTCCAGCACGAGGCGATCGCGGTGGACCCGAAGCGGGGCGTCGTCTACGAGACCGAGGACGCCTTCGAACGGCCCTTCGGCCTGTTCTACCGCTTCCTGCCGGAGAAGCCGCTGGGCGGCACCGGCTCGCTGCGCGCGGGCGGCCGGCTCCAGGCGATGCGGGTGCCGGGGGTGCCGGACCTGTCCTCGATCCGGGAGACGGGCGCCCGCTTCGACGGCGTCGAGTGGGTGGACGTACCGGACCCGCTGGCCGCCGGGACCCCCATCCGCCACCAGGACTTCGGACGCGGGGGCGTCACCCACGCCCAGAAGCTGGAGGGCTGTTACTGGGGCGGTCGCTCGGTGTACTTCGTGTCGTCCTTCGCCCGCAGCACGGAGGGTTCGGCGGGCGACCACCACGGGCAGATCTGGCGCTACGACCCGGACCGGCGCCGGCTCACCCTGGTGATCGTCTTCGGTCCGGACACCGACGTCCGGCTGCCCGGCGAGTCGCCGGACAACATCTGCCTCGCCCCGGGCGGCGGCCTGATGGTCTGCGAGGACGGCGGCGGCGCCCAGCACGTCTACGGCGTCACCCGGCGCGGCGAGGTCTACGCGCTGGCCCGCAACCGCCAGAACACGGGCACTCCGCAGGAGCCCGAGTGGGGCGAGTTCGCCGGGGTCGCCTTCTCCCCGGACGGCCGGACGATGTACGTCAACTGCTACGACCCCGGGACGACGTTCGCGGTGACGGGGCCGTGGCGCAGATGACCGCGCAACGGCCCGGCGGCCGGGGGCGGGACGTCACGGTCCCGCTCCCCCGGCCGCCGGGGATCGCCGGGCGGGGCCGTCAGCCCGCCAGCACGCCGTCCATCTGTCCGACCGCCTCCCGCAGCCCCTCGACCATGCCCATCTCGGCCAGCCGGTCCATCTGCTCCCGGCTGTCGAAGACCGAACGCAGTTCCATCCGGGTGCCGCCGCCGCGCTCGGTGAGGGTCATCCGCACCGCGGTGGTCGGCATCTCGGGGTTCGGCTTGCCGTCCTGGTCGGAGAAGCCGTCGGTGAACTCCAGGGAGGCCGGCGGCGTCACCGAGGTGATCCGCCACCAGCCGCCGTACTTCTCGCCCTCCGGGCCGGTCATGAAGTACCGGACCTCCCCGCCGGGCGTCAGGTCGTGCTCCTCGAAGGTCGCCGGGTAGCCGGGCGGTCCCCACCAGCGCTCCAGCAGCCGCGGGTCGGCCCACAGCCGCCACACCCGCTCGACCGGGGCGGTGAAGTCGGCGGTCAGGGTGAGGGTGAGGTGGTCGACGTCCTTGTCCACGCTGGTGACAGTCATCCGTCCTGTCCTTTCTTCGTGTTCGTCGTCGCGTCGGGGCCGGGGTCGGCACGGGGGCCGGTCCCGGGTCCCGGCCCGGCTCCGGTGCCGTCGTCCGAGAGCAGACCGGACATCCGGTCCACCCGCGCCCGCCAGGCCGACTCCAGTTCGTCGAGGGCCTGCCGCGCACGCCCCACCGCGTCGGGATCGGTGCGCACGAGCTGCTCCCGTCCGTGTCGCTGCTTGGTGACCAGACCGGCCCGCTCCAGCACCGTGACGTGTTTCTGCACCGCGGCGAAGCTCATCGGGTACGCCGCGGCCAGACGTGACACGGACAGCTCACCCCGCACACAGCGACGGAGTATGTCGCGCCGCGTCGCGTCGGCCAGGGCGTGGAACAGCCGGTCCACGGCCTCGTCGGTCACTCCATCTACAACCATTTGGTTGTACGTTAGTCCCGCCCACTCCCGCGCGCAAGAGGAGCGGGCGCGGGCCGTCGCGGGGCCAGTGAACCCGGCACACCGGGGTACTCGGCATCCATGACGGAGAAGCAGCAGGTCAGCGGCTCGTACTGGCTCCAGACCGCACCGGGCGGCCGGCATGCCGCACTGACCGACGACCTCGATGTGGACGTGGCGGTGATCGGCGGCGGAATCGCCGGACTGTGCACCGCGTGGGAGCTGACGCGGGCCGGGAAGAGCGTCGCGGTGCTGGAGGCCGGGCGGATCGCGGCCAGTGTCACCGGACACACGACCGCCAAGATCACCGCCCTGCACACGCTGATCTACGACAAGCTGCGCCGCACCCGCGGCAGCGAGGGCGCACGGCTCTACGCCCGTTCGCAGTCGGAGGCGATCGAGCACCTCGCCGACGTCGTGACGGAGCTCGGCGTCGACTGCGAGTGGGAGCGCCGCAGCGCGTACACCTTCGTCCACGACGCGGACCGGGTGGAGGAGCTGCGCGCGGAGGCGAGGGCCGCACGGGAGGCGGGGCTGCCGGCCTCGTTCGTGACGGAGACCGGACTGCCGTTCCCGGTGGCGGGCGCGGTCGAGGTGACCGGCCAGGCACAGTTCCATCCGCGCAAGTTCCTGCTGGCCCTCGCCGACGACCTGGTGGCGCGCGGCGGACGGATCCACGAGGACACCACCGTCCTCGGCCTGGAGGAGGGCGAGCCCTGCCGCCTGTCCACCGCGACCGGGGCCGCGGTGACCGCCCGGGACGTCGTGGTCGCCACCCACTACCCGATCTTCGACCGGGCCATGCTGTTCACCCGCCTCTCCCCGCGCCGCGAACTGGTCGTCGCCGGCCCCCTCCCCGCCGGCCAGGACCCCGACGGCATGTACATCACCCCCGACGAGAACACCCGCTCGGTGCGCACGGCCCCCTACGGCGAGGACGGCACCCGGCGCCTGCTCGTGATCACCGGGGAGCACTTCACCCCGGGCACGGGCGACACCCGGGCCCGCTTCGACCGCCTGACCGCCTGGGCACGCGAGCACTTCCCCGACATGGAGCTCACCCACCGCTGGGCCACCCAGGACAACGACCCCACCGACACCGTGCCGCTGGTCGGGCCGCTGCACCACGGGGCCCGGCACGCCTACGTCGCCACCGGCTTCGGCGGCTGGGGCATGAGCGGCGGGGTGATGGCGGGCCTGCTGCTCACCGCGCAGATCACCGGTGAGGAGCGCGCGTGGAGCGGGCTGTACGACCCGCGCCGGCTGGGTCCGGCCGTACGCGAGGCGCCGTCCTTCCTCAAGACCCAGGCCGAGGTCGCCCGGCACTTCGTCGGCGACCGGCTGCGCCCCTCACCGCCGGTGGAGGCCCTGCCCCCCGGCGAGGGCGCCGTGGTCCGCGCCGACGGCGGTCGCCTCGCGGTCTACCGCGACGAGGACGGCACCCTGCACGCGGTCTCCGCCCGCTGCACCCACCTGGGCTGCCTGGTCAACTTCAACTCCGCGGAGCGTGCCTGGGAATGCCCCTGCCACGGTTCCCGCTTCGACACCGACGGCAAGGTCATCCAGGGCCCGGCGACCCGGCCGCTGGAGCGGCGGGACATCTGACGGGACACCCGGGGCGGCGCGCGGGACGCCCCGGGCGGTGCGGGCGCCGTGCCCCGGCCGGGTGACACCGGCCGGGGCACGGCGCGCGGAGCGAGAACGGGAACACATCCCCTCCTACCTTCATACGGTGATCACACGTGTACGTCGCGCAGCAGCGCTCTG
>NZ_JAPSKQ010000297.1 GCF_031181555.1 Streptomyces sp.
ACTCGCGGGTGGCGCCCTGCACGGTGCGCTGCACCATCTCGATGTAGCGGCCGACGCCGTGCTGCTCGTGGACGATGTAGTCGCCCGCCTCCAGGGTGAGCGGGTCGATGGTCTTGCGCCGCCGGGCCGGCATCCGGGCGCCGTCGCGGCCCGCGGCCTTCTGCCCGGTCAGGTCGGTCTCGGTGAGCACGGCGAGCCTGAGCGCCGGGTCCACGAAGCCGTGGTCGATCGAGCCGCAGGAGACGTGCACGACGGAGGGGCTCAGCTCGCCGAGGTCCTGGTCCAGGCGGGCCGCGATGCCCTCGCCGCCCAGCACCTCCACCGTGCGGGCCGCCGGGCCGTGGCCCTCGGTGACGAACACCGTGCGCCAGCCGTCGGCGAGCCAGCCCTTGGTGTCGGCGAGCGCCCGCGCGGTGTCGCCGCGGTAGGTCTCGGGGGCGTGCATGCCGAGCTTGAGGATGTCGCCCGCCGCGTCGGCGGCACCCGTCCCCGTCAGCTCCTCGTCGGCGGCGAACGGCGACACCGACCACCACATCATGCCCAGCTCGCGCGCCCGCTCCCGGACGTCCGCGATGGACCGCAGCGAGGCCGCGCCGACGTCGATGGGTGCCTCGCCGCCACCGGCGGTGGCCGCCCAGGACGCCTGCAGGAACTCCTGCGAGGTCGCCACCAGGTCCGACGCGCGCGTCCGCACCCGCTCCGGGTCGCACACCACGGCCATGGCGCCCTCGGGCAGCACGTCCAGCAGCAGCTCCATGTCGTCGACGAGCACCGGCGCGAGGGACTCCATGCCCTCCACGGCGATGCCCTCGGCGATCTTGCCGAGCAGTTCGCCCAGCTCGGGGTGCTGCTCGGCGAGGGCCCGCGCGCGTGCCCTCACGTCCTCGGTGAGCAGCAGCTCGCGGCACGGCGGCGCCCACAGGCCGTGCTCGGCCACCTCCAGGGAGCGCTGGTCGGCGACCTTGAAGTAGCGGATCTCCTCGACGTCGTCGCCCCAGAACTCGATCCGCAGCGGGTGTTCCTCGGTGGGCGGGAACACGTCGAGGATGCCGCCGCGCACCGCGAACTCGCCGCGCTTCTCGACCAGCTCCACGCGCGCGTACGCGGCGGCGGCGAGCGCCTCGACGACCTCGTTCAGGTCGGCGCTCTGCCCGGTCCGCAAGGAGACGGGCTCCAGGTCGCCCAGCCCTTTGACCTGCGGCTGGAGGACGGAGCGCACGGGCGCGACGACGACGGAGACGGGGCCGGTCTCGGGGTCGTCGGGGCGGGGGTGGGCCAGGCGGCGCAGCACGGCCAGGCGGCGGCCGACGGTGTCGCTGCGGGGGCTGAGCCGCTCGTGCGGCAGCGTCTCCCAGGACGGGTACTCCACGACCCCCTCCGGCGGGAGCAGGGAGCGCAGCGCCGCGGCCAGGTCCTCCGCCTCGCGGCCGGTCGCCGTCACCGCCAGGACGGGGCGGCCGGTGTCGCGGGCCAGGGCGGCGACCGCGAAGGGGCGGGCCGCGGGAGGGCCGACCAGGTCGACGTGCATGCGGTTGCCGTCGGAAGCCGCCGAGATCGCTTCCGCGAGGGCGGTGTCCTTGACGACGGCGTCGAGCAGACCGTGCAGGCTCATTCGGGGCGCTTTCCGTCCGGGGGTGTGCAACACGACGGGCCCGACACGCGCTGCGGGCCGGGGGTGTCCAGCGTACGACGCCGCGCTTGCGGACGCCGGGGCTGTGGACAACGTCCGTCGACCGGTCACCGGCGCTGCTGCCGGACCACCAGGGGCTCCGCCCCCTGGACCCCCGGGCCTTTCCACCGGCCGGCTCGGGCGGCCGGGGAGGCACCCGCCGCCCGGCGCGGCCGGCCGGGACGCCGGGCACGGACGTCCCGGCGCCGGACAGTCCCGCAGGACTCCCCGGCGCCGGGCGCTCCCCCACCACCACCCCCGTGTGCGGTGGCTAGTCGGTGGCGATGGCGTTCAGGACGTTCATCCGGCCCGCCCGGAACGCCGGGACCAGGGCCGCGAACAGGCCCACGAACGCCGAGCCGATGAACACGCCGATGATCGTCGGCCACGGGATGTCGAGGACCTTCAGGCCCTCCAGGGCGAGCAGCTGCTGCGCGGTGGCGCCCCAGCCCATGCCCAGTCCGAGGCCCAGCAGGGCGCCGAAGAGCGCGATCACGACCGACTCCATGCGGATCATGCGGCGCAGCTGCCGGCGCGAGAGGCCGATGGCCCGCATCAGGCCGATCTCCCGGGTGCGCTCGACGACCGACAGGGCCAGGGTGTTCACCACACCGAGGACCGCGACGACGATCGCCAGGGCCAGCAGGCCGTAGATCATGTTCAGCAGCTGGCCGATCTGGTCCTTCAGCGCCTCCTTGTAGTCGGTCTGGTCGCGCACGGTGTACTGCGGGTACTCGTGCAGCGCGTCCTTCAGGGCCTTGTAGGCGGCCTCCTGCTGCCCGTCCTTCGCCGAGACGAAGAGCAGCGTGTCCAGCGGCATCTTGTCGGCCGGGACGTACCTGGCGAGCGTGTCGATCGACGTGTACATCGCGCCGGCGTCGACGACGGCCTCACTGCTGGTGATCGCCCGGACCGTCAGCGCGCCCGTCGAGCCGTCCTTGAACGCGACCTCGATCTTCGAGCCGATGCTGATGCCGTGGTCCTCGGCGAAGTCCTCGTGGACGGACATCGAGTCGGGCCGGTAGGCGTCGGCGAGCTTCCCGGCGACCGTCTCGACCCGCAGGTCGGTCGCGTACGTCGGGTCGGCCGCGGTGATCGCCGTCTCCTTCAGCGTCTTGCCGTCGGGCGTGGTGAAGTCGGCCTCGGTCCACTTGTACTCGGTGACCCGCTCCAGCCCCGGCGCCGACTTCACGGCCTCGACGGCCTGCGGGGTGATCAGCTGGCCGTTGTCGTTCTGGACGATGAAGTCCGTGCCGACGGTCTTGTCCAGCTCCTCGGTGGCCGAGGCGACCATGGAGGAACCCACCACCGACAGGCACGCCACCAGCGCGAGGCCGATCATCAGCGCGGCGCCGGTCGCGCCGGTACGGCGCGGGTTGCGCAGGGCGTTGCGCTCCGCCATGCGGCCCACGGGGCCGAAGGCCCGCAGCAGGACCGCGCCGAGCACCCGGACCACACCGCTCGCCAGCACCGGCCCGATGACGACGAAGCCGATCAGGGACAGCACCACGCCCACGCCCAGCCACAGGGAGCCGTCCGTGGCCTTGTCCGCGGCCCCCGCCAGGTACAGGGCGAACCCGCCGGCACCGGTGAGGACCAGACCGACGACGCCCCGGATCCAGCCGGCCCTGCCGTCCGCCGGGGTCCCGGCGTCGCGCAGCGCGGCCATCGGGGAGATCCGGCCGGCCCGCCGCGCGGGCAGGTAGGCGGCCAGCACGGTGACGACGACGCCCAGGACGAGCCCGGCCACCGGGGTCGTCCAGGCGACCGTGAGGTCGTCCGTGGACAGCTCCATGCCCATCTGGCCCATGAGCTTCATCAGTCCGACGGCGAGCCCGACGCCCGCACCGACGCCCAGGATCGAACCGACGACGCCGAGCAGCAGGGCCTCGGCCAGCACCGAGCGGTTGACCTGCTTGCGGGAGGAGCCGATCGCCCGCATCAGGCCGATCTCCCGGGTGCGCTGGGCGACCAGCATGGAGAAGGTGTTGATGATCAGGAAGATGCCGACGAGGAAGGCGATCCCGGCGAAGCCGAGCATCGCGTACTTCATGACG
>NZ_JAPSKQ010000129.1 GCF_031181555.1 Streptomyces sp.
GCCTTCCCGCCCGGCTCCGTCACCGGCGCGCCCAAGTCGAGCGCCCTGCGGATCATCGACGCGCTGGAGACGGCGCCCCGCGGCCCCTACTGCGGCGGCGTCGGCTGGGTCGACGCCGACCGCGGCACCGGTGAGCTGGCGGTGGGCATCCGCACCTTCTGGATCGACCGGGACGCCGGTGACGGAGCCGTCCTGCGGTTCGGCACCGGCGCCGGGATCACCTGGGGCTCCGACCCCGAGGGGGAGTGGCGGGAGACCGAACTGAAGGCCTCCCGGCTGCTCGCGGTAGCGTCGGGAACGTACGAGGTGAGTGAAGGGACCTAAGAGGTGAAGATCTGGCTCGACGGCGGGCTGCAGGACATCGAGTCCGCCCGCGTCTCCGTCTTCGACCACGGGCTGACCGTGGGCGACGGCATCTTCGAGACGGTGAAGGCCGTGGACGGCCGTCCGTTCGCGCTCACCCGGCATCTCGACCGGCTGACCCGGTCCGCCCGGGGGCTCGGGCTGCCCGACCCCGACCCGGACGAGGTCCGCCGCGCCTGCGCCGCCGTCCTCGAGGCCAACCCGATGCCGCTCGGCCGGCTGCGCATCACCTACACCGGCGGCCACGGCCCGCTCGGCTCCGACCGCGGCGACCACGGCCCGACCCTCGTGGTCGCCCTCGGCGAGACCACCCGCCGGCCCGACTCCACCGCCGTCATCACCGTCCCCTGGACCCGCAACGAGCGCGGCGCGCTCGCCGGCCTGAAGACCACCTCGTACGCCGAGAACGTCGTCGCCCTCGCCCGTGCCCGCGAACAGGGCGCCTCCGAGGCGCTGTTCGGCAACACCGTCGGACAGCTCTGCGAGGGCACCGGGTCCAACGTCTTCGTCGTCCTCGACGGCGAGATCCACACCCCGCCGCTCGCCTCCGGCTGCCTCGCGGGCATCACCCGCGCCCTGGCCGTCGAGTGGACCGGCGCCCGGGAGACCGACCTGCCGGTGGACGTCCTCCAGCGGGCCGATGAGGTCTTCCTCACCTCCACCCTGCGCGACGTGCAGGCCGTGCACCGCGTCGACGACCGCGAACTGCCCGGCGCCCCGGGTCCGGTGACCGCCAAGGCCATGCGGATCTTCGACGAGCGCTCGGGCACCGACCTCGACCCGTGACGGTCCGGACATCCGGCTGATCCGGGGCGCGGACAGAAGGGGCGGGCCCGCAGGGCCCTCGGCCGGGGGCGGTGGCGGAGGACGGGTGGGCGGGTAGAACATCCGTGATGACCACGACCCTGCGGCCGGCCGAGCCGCTTCAGCAGAATCCCGACGGCACGCGCTCGCGCCGCTACCAGGTGTGCGTGAACAGCCGCCCCGTCGGGACGATCCACCTCGGCACGCATCCGGTGTTCGGTGACGCCGTGGCCCGGATCATGAGCCTGCGCATCGAGGAACCGGACCGCCGGCGCGGCCGGGGCACGGTGGCCGCGCTCGCCGCCGAGGAGGTGGTGCGCGGCTGGGGCTGCCGCCGCATCGAGGCGACCGTCCCGGCCGACGCCGGACCGGCCCTCCGCCTCGCCACGGCGCTCGGCTACGTGGTGCGCAACCGCGGTATGGAGAAGCCGCTCGGGGACACCCCGCCCGCGCTTCCGGAGGGCAGCAGGGCCCGGCCCATGACCGAGGCCGAGTTCGGGCCCTGGAGGGCCAAGGGCAAGGAGGCCTACGCGCGGAACTGGATCGAGCGCGGGGTGCCGGAGGCCGAGGCGCGGGCCAAGGCGGAGCGGGACCACGCCGCCCTGCTGCCCCGGGGCCGCACCACCGAGGGCATGCTCTTCAGCGTCCTGGAACACGAGGGCGCACCCGTGGGCACCCTGTGGCTGGCGATGCGCGGGGAACACGGCTACGTCTTCGACGTCGAGACCGACGCCGCCCACCGCGGCCGGGGACACGGACGCTCCCTCATGCTGCTCGCCGAGGCCCGGACGATCGCCGCGGGCAGGCGCGTCCTCGGCCTCAACGTCTTCGCCGGCAACACGCCGGCCGAGCGGCTCTACGCGTCACTCGGCTACACGACGACCCGGTACGCGGTGTACAAGCCGTTGCTGTAGCCGCCGGTGGGGCCCCTCGGATCACCCCTCCCGTCCGGCCAGCAGCCGGTCCGCGATCTCCTCGATGCGCTCGCGCAGGCCCTCCTGGCTCCTGCCGCCGTCGAGGCGCTCACCGCCGATGACATAGGTCGGGGTGCCCGTCACCCCGATCGCCTTGCCCTCGGCCTGGTCCGCGTCCACGATCAGGATGTGCCGTCCGTCGATCAGCGCGGTGTCGAACTCCTCGGCGTCCAGACCGAGTTCCCGGGCGACCTCGACCAGCAGAGGCTCCCCCCGGCGGTCCAGCTCCTCGACCCGCTCCAGCACCGCCTCGACGTAGGGCCAGCCCTGCCCCTGCTCCAGCGCCTCCTCGGCGGCCTGGGCGGCGGCGAAGGAGTGCTTGTGCTTCTCCAGCGGGAAGTGCCGCAGCCGCAGTTCCAGACGGTCCCCGTAGCGGGCGCGCAGGGCGCGGAGGTCGTCGAGGGCGGTGCGGCAGTCCGAGCACTGGAGCTCGCACCACACGTCGAGGACGGGGACGGCGGGACGGTCGGGGGAGGAGTCGCTCATGGCCACAGTCTCCCAGCCCCGCCCCGGGACCACCCAACCGGACCTCGCACGATCCACGGAACCCCGGAATCGCTCCCGGCCCGGTCGTACGCCGGTACCGGCACCTGCGGAGGAGCCGACCCGGAGATGTCCCTGAGGTCCGGCCGGGGCATGGCCCGGCGGGGCCCGGCAGGTGCAGGATGGAAGGGACGCACCCGCTGCACCGCACGCCGCCTGGAGGACCGGATGATTGCCGAGACCGTCTGCTCCGCCGTCTCCGCGGCGGGCCTGGGCATCGCGGTGGTCACGGCCTACCGCAAGCGTTTCCTCGCCGCGGCCCGCATCGCCGCCTACTCGCTCATCCCCGTCGGACTGGTGATGACCGGTGTCGTCGACTGGCTGGCCGACACCGCCTTCAGCCCGACGGCCTGGGCGGGCTTCGGCGTGCTCGGCCTGTCCTGGGTGCTGTTCGCGACCACGCGCGTCGTGGAGCGCCGGCGCGGTGGCACGCGCAGGGAGCGCAAGGCGGCCCGGGCGGCGGCACAGCCGGAGGCGGTGGCCCCGGCGGCCTCGGCGCCCTCCCTGGGCCAGGGGCCCCGCCCGGCGGCCCGGCCGGCGCCCGCCTCCCGGGGCGACGACGACTTCAGCGACATCGAGGCCATTCTCAAGAAGCACGGCATATGACGGCGCGCCGCACCGCAGGTGACGGGCGGGAGCGGGCTGAAACGTCATAGGGAATCCCACAGCGTCCGGAAGCGGTCACAACCCGAACCGTAGATCACGGAATCGGCGAACCCGCGTTCACTCCGTGCGTCTTGATCGCGTCCGGTGCTCCCGATGCGTCATCATCGCCGCGAGATGCTGGACACGACACAGAGCGATGCCGCGCCGCCGCAGGACGAGCCGCGTGGATGCCTCTTCGCCCTTTCCCAGCCACCGCTGATGATCTTCCTTGCGGTGATCGGGTGTCTGCTGCTCACGGCTGCCCTGCACGACCTGCTGTGGCTGTGAGCCGTACCCGCGGTACCCGGCGTCACCCGTCGGGACCGCGTCGGCACGGCACCGAGAAGCACCGGGTGGTTCTCCCGTCGGCCCGCGCCCCCGCGTGCCGGGGCCTCGCCGGGCCGCCCGACGGCCGGCCCGCCGCCTCCTCGGTCAGCCCGCCGCCTCCTTGCGCCGCGCCCGGTACGCGGCGACGTGCAGACGGTTGCCGCAGGTGCGGCTGTCGCAGTAGCGGCGCGAGCGGTTGCGGGAGAGGTCGACGAAGGCATGCCGGCAGTCCGGGGCCTCACAGCGCCGCAGACGCTCCTGCTCGCCCGCGACCACGAAGAACGCCAGCGCCATCCCGCAGTCCGCGGCCAGGTGGTCGGCGACGGAGGCGCCGGGCGCGAAGTAGTGCACGTGCCAGTCGTAGCCGTCGTGGTCCGTGAGCCGGGGAGTGGTGCCCGCGGCCGCGATCAGCTCGTTGATCAGACCGGCGGCGCTGCGGGCGTCGGGAGCGGCGAACACCGCCGCGAACCGTCCGCGGATCTTGCGCACCGCGGCCAGGTCGAACTCCGTGAGCACCCCGACCTCGCTGACTTCGTGCCTCTGCACGAAAACCTCGAGAGCCGCGACATCCGGCAGTCCGTCCGGCGACGAGTCGTCCTCCGGTGCGGTGTTCACCAGATCCACCACGGTCTCCAGCGCGCACCGGGTGTCGTGGGTGATCAGCACGATTCGCTCCCTGGCCTGGGGGTCGGGCGGGTGCCCGTCGATGCTGGCCGATGGTAGTGGCTCCGGCAAGCACCGCACCGCCCCCGTCCGCACGTGGTTTCGAACACAACGCCGGAGCGCCTTCCGGCGTTCCCGGGGCGGTGACGCGACGCGCACGTTCGGTCGTGGCAGGTGCGCAGCACAGCGGCGCCGCCCGCGGGAGCGCCCCGCGGCGCCGGCGCCGGTGTGTGCCGTATGCGGTTGTCCGTGATGCGGCTGTCCGGGCCCGAGCCGTCTCCCCGAGTCGACGGCGCCGGGCGGCTTGGCGAGCCTCGCCTAGCTTTCCGCCAGGATGTGCGAGAGCTCCTGATCGAGATCGAAGTGCCGGTGTTCCGTGCCGGGGGGCACGGCGGCGTCGGTGCGCTTCAGGAAGGACTCCAGAGCCCGTGCCGGAGCCTCGAGCAGGGCCTCTCCCTCCGGGGAGCTCAGGGCGATGCAGACGACGCCCTGACCGTGGCTGCGCGACGGCCAGACCCGGACGTCGCCGGTGCCCGTGGGCCGGTGAAGCCCCTCGGCGAGGAGGTCGCGGGCGAACACCCACTCGACGGTCTCCTCGGCTCCGGTGTGGAAGGTGGCGTGCACGGCGTAGGGGTCGGCCGTGTCGTACCGCAGGCCTGCGGGGACAGGCAGGGAGGACTCGCTCGACACAACGAGGCGCAGGTGCAGCTCGCAGCTGACCGTGGTGTTCATAAGCGCCAGGGCCTTTCGCTCAGTGTGCGCTCGGGGATTCGCACGTCGGCGAAATCGACATGCCACCTACGGTGCCGTTGTAAACCCCTCTGAGTGTTTTGCGTGTGTTTACGTAACTCTTCCGGCCGAGAGATCCCTCGCGACGTGCACCCATTCCGGTGATGTGATTCGCTCAGGTAGGGTTTGGCTGTATGAACACGGGGAGTAACAAGCCTGGCGAGGCTGTCGTGGCGGCTCACGGGGCGGCACCGGACGAGAGCCGGGACGAGACGCGGGGACTCGGCTCGCGAGCACCGGAATTCATCAGGGCGCGCCGCGTCCTGCACCTGAGCTGGCAGGTCGGCGTCTTCATCGTCGGCCTCGCGGTCGTGGCGGCCGGCGCCGCGATGCTGGTGCTGCCCGGGCCGGGCTGGGTGGTGATCTTCGGCGGCATGGCGATCTGGGCGACCGAGTTCGTCTGGGCCCAGCTGGTGCTCCGGTGGACCAAGCGCAAGGTCACCGAGGCGGCGCAGCGCGCGCTCGACCCCAAGGTGCGGCGCCGGAACATCATCCTGACCTCGATCGGCGTGGTGATCGCGGCCGCGCTGGCCGGGGTCTATCTGTGGAAGTTCGGCCTCCAGATGCCCTGGAAGATCGAGGACCAGTGATCCCCGGCGGGGTGCGGTGGGCCGGCCCCCGCTGGTCACGGGCATCCCCTGACATGGGGTAATGTTCTTCCTGCACCCGGGCGATTAGCTCAGTGGGAGAGCGCTTCGTTCACACCGAAGAGGTCACTGGTTCGAACCCAGTATCGCCCACCGGATCCACGGCGGCCCGGCTCACACATCGTGAGCCGGGCCGCCGTGGTGTCAGGGGCGGGTTTCGCTCTCCGCGCGCCGGTGTGCCGGTCCTTTCTGCGGAGCGGGTGACGGCCGGGCCGTTCCGCTTCCGGCCGTCTTCATCCAACCGTAACCTTCCGCGTCGCCCCCTCCGTCCGGCCCGCAGGTGTTCGGCCGGTCGGCCGCAGGGCGCCGACCTGCGGGTTTCATGTCCCGCGCGGGCGTGTGACCGAGGCGGGTGCCGTCCTCGTGCGGTCCGGGCGGCCATCAATTCCTGTCCGAATCATTGACGTGCCCGTAGGCCCTCCGTAACTTGTGCCAGCAAGCGCTTACTTGAAACGATTCATGAGGCGGACGCGACGTCGCGGGGAGGCTGATATGCAGCAGGGCAGGAATGCGGAGGGGCGGGTCGGGAGGCGGACGATCCTCAAAGCGGCGGGGACCTCGCTGGCCGTCGCGGGGCTGGGTGCGACGGCCACCGCCTGTGGTGGCGGCAGCGGTTCCGGAGACGGGACGGTCACACTCCGTTACGCGTGGTGGGGTGGCGAGCCGCGCACCATCGCCATCAAGAAGACGATCGCGCTCTTCGAGAAGAAGTTCCCGAAGATCAAGATCAAGCCTGAATTCACCGACTACGAGGCGTTCTGGGAGAAGTTCCAGACCCAGGCCTCCGGCGGGAATCCGCCGGACGTTTTCCAGAATGCGGTCGGCTTCCTGCGCAAGTACGACAAGCGCGGTGTTCTGCTGGACCTCAAGACGCAGGCGGACGCCGGGAATCTGAGCCTGGAGAACTTCCGCAACGGCGTGCTGGCGAACGGTCAGGTCGACGGCAAGCAGATCGCCATCCCCGTCGGAGCCAACACCATGGCGCTCGTCATCGACCTCAAGGCTTTCGAGAAGGCCGGCGTGGAGGCGAAGTTCGGCTGGACCTGGGACGAGTACTTCGACGCGCTCCAGACGATCCAGGACAAGCTGAAGATCGCCGGTGACACCGGCTACTTCAGCATCATGTACCTCTACGACCTGTACCTGCGTCAGAACGGCAAGGCCTTCTTCACGGACACCGACCTCGGCTTCACCGAGGACGATCTGACGCAGTGGTGGGAGGACGGCTACAAGCGCGTGCGGTCCGGCCTCGTCGCCGACCCGAAGAAGGTCGAGCAGGTCAAGCCCAAGTCCGCGCTCTCCGCGGGCCTCGCGGCGTCCGAGTTCACCTGGGACAACTTCTCCATCCGCTACGAGGGCGAGGGCGAGTCGGACTACGGGCTCGCACCGATCCCCACCACGGACGGCAAGGACACCGGCCAGTACCTCGGCTCGCTGATGCTGAGCGCCTTCTCCGGGACCAAGCACCCCAAGGAGGTCGCCCAGTTCATCGACTTCATGGTCCACGACCCCGAGGTCGGCAAGATCATGGGCTACGACCGCGGCATCCTCGCCACCACCGAGCAGTACGAGGCGTTCAAGCCCACCGACGACAACAGCAAGGGCGTCGCGGCCTACGAGGAAAAGGTCGCCGACGCCGGCGTCCTCGGCAAGATCACCCCGCACCCGTCCGGCGCCGACGTCATCGAGGCGGCGTTCCTGCGCATCGGCGGCGAGGTCGCCCAGGGCAAGACCAAGCCGGCCGATGCCGCCAAGGCACTGTTCAGCGAGGCCAAGGCCGCGTTCGCCGGCTGAGGGGACGTACCACCATGACGCTCGTCAAGGAAGCGCCCGTGCGCCCGGCCGGGAAGCGGCCCGCCGCTCCCGCCGCCGGGCGGCGCGGGCGGCGCCGCGAGAACCTCGCCGGCTACCTCTTCATGTCGCCGTGGATCGCGGGGTTCCTGCTGCTCACGGCGGGGCCGATGATCGCGTCGCTGTACTACGCGTTCACCAGCTACAACCTGTTCACGCCGCCCCAGTGGGTGGGCCTGGACAACTTCACGACGATGTTCCAGGACCCGCGCTGGCAGAAGTCGGTCGAGGTCACGCTCAAGTACGTCGTCGTCGCGACCCCCCTGAAGCTGCTGCTCGCGCTCGGCGTCGCGCTGCTGCTCGCGCAGAAGCGGCGCGGACAGGGCCTGTACCGGGCCGCGTTCTACATGCCCTCGCTCATCGGTGCCAGCGTCTCCGTCGGCTTCGTGTGGCGGGCGCTGTTCTCCGACGACGCGATCGTGGACCGGACGCAGAAGGTCTTCGGTCTCGACGTGGGCGGCTGGATCGGCAACCCGGACTACATCATCTACGCCCTGGTGGCCCTGAGCATCTGGCAGTTCGGCGCGCCCATGGTCATCTTCCTGGCCGGCCTCAAGCAGGTCCCGCAGGAACTGTACGAGGCCGCCGAGGTGGACGGGGCCGGCCCGCTGCGGCGGTTCTGGAGCATCACGCTGCCGATGATCTCTCCGGTGCTGTTCTTCAACGTGCTGCTGGAGTCCATCCACGCGTTCCAGGTGTTCGGCTCCGCCTACGTCGTCTCCGACACCCGGTGCGGGCCGGCCGACGCCACGCTCGTCTACACCTGTTACCTCTACCAGAAGGGCTTCAAGGAGGCCCAGATGGGCTTCGCCTCCGCGATGGCCTGGACGCTGGTGATCGCGGTGGCGCTCGTCACGGCGGTCCTGTTCTGGTCGCAGAAGAAGTGGGTGCACTACGAGGAGGCCGCCAAGTGACCAGTGCCACCAGCCCTGCCCTGCCCGCCGCGAACGAGCGGCGGCGCGTCGGATCGATCGCCTGGCACGTGGGCGCGCTCGCCGTACTCGCGGTCGTCCTCTATCCCGTGGTCTGGGTGGTCGGCGCCTCGTTCAAGCCGAGCAAGGACATCATCGCCAGCCTCGACCTGCTGCCCACCAAGCCGGTCTGGGCGAACTTCTCCGGACTCGCCGACGGCATCTCCGGCATCCCGATCAGCAGCTTCTTCTGGAACTCGCTGATGTACGCGGTCCTCGCCGTGGTCGGTGTCGTGCTGTCCAGCTCGCTGACCGCGTACGCCTTCGCCAAGATCCGGTTCGCCGGGCGGAACCTGCTCTTCACGCTGATGATCGGCACCCTGCTGCTGCCGTACCACGTGCTGCTCATCCCCCAGTACGTGCTCTTCCGCAACCTCGAGCTCACCGACACCCTGGTGCCGCTCGTCGTCGGCAAGTTCCTGGCCACGGAAGCCTTCTTCGTGTTCCTGATGGTGCAGTTCATGCGCGGACTGCCCAGGGAACTGGACGAGGCCGCCAAGCTCGACGGCTGCGGACATCTGCGCACCTACTGGTCGATCGTGCTGCCGCTGAGCCGGCCCGCGATCATCACCAGCGCGATCTTCACCTTCATCAACGCCTGGAACGACTTCATGGGGCCGCTGATCTACCTCAACACCCCCGAGAAGTACACCGTCTCGCTCGGCCTGATGATGTTCCGCGACCAGGAGGGGATCTCGAACTACGGCAGCATGATCGCGATGTCGCTGGTGGCGCTGGTGCCGGTCATCGCCTTCTTCATGGCCTTCCAGCGCTATCTCATCGACGGCATGGCGACCTCCGGACTGAAGGGCTGAGGCGGTCACCATGGCGCAAGCACGCGTGAAGACCCGCGCCCCGCGCAAGGAGTCCGTGTTCGGCGAGCGCTTCGCGGTCTTCGCCGAGTGCCTGCTCACCGGCGTGTGGATCGCCGTGGCCTGTCTCGGGGTCGTCACCTACCCCGCGGCCTTCGCCGCCGGCGCCCGGCACCTGCGGCGTCGTACGACCCACCAGGGCGGTGGTCTGCGGGAGTTCGCCCTGGACTTCCGTACGGCCGTGCGCGGCGGGTGGGTCGTCGGGCTCGCCGGGTGGGCGGTGGCCGGCGCGGTGTGGGTGGACGTCCTGGCCGCCCGGGCCGGGCTTCCCGGTGGGCCGTTCGTCGGGGCCGTCGGCGTCTTCGCGCTGATCGGGGCCGCCGTGGCTCTGCTGCGGGCGGCCGCCGTCTGGGCGCCCGGCGCGGCCTGGCGGGTGTTGCTCGCGGACGCCGGACGGCGGACCGTGCTCGATCCCGCCGGGTCCTTCCTGGTCGTCTGCGGGCTGGCCGTCGTGGCCCTGTCCGCATGGTTCCTCCCGCCGCTGGCGGCCCCCGTCCTGGGGGCCGTCGCGGCGGCGGCCGTCGCCGTCGAGGAGCGGTACCGGCACCGCTGACGGGTGGTGCCCCCCTTTCGAGGTCGGCGCCCCGGCGCCGCACCTTTGCCTGTCATGCCCCTGTCATTTCCTCGCACCCGCACGGAAAGGAAAGGCCATGTCCCCCCTTCCCCGCAGATCCCTTCTCAAGGCGGCCGCCGTCGCCGGAGCCGCCGCCCAGTTCAGCTGGGCGCTGGGGGCGCAGAACGCCGCCGCCGCGCCCCGGGCCGAAACCGCCGACGCGGACCCGGTGACCCTGGACTGGCTGGAGGACGGCGGCCTGGGTGCGGCGCCCGGCTCCACCGTCGGCGTGCCCTGGCCCAAGGGCGCCCACCGGGAGGACCAGACCTTCGCGCTGACCGACGCCGACGGGAAATCCGTCCCCGTGCAGTCCTGGCCGATCGCCTACTGGCCGGACGGGTCCCTCAAGTGGACCGCGCACGCGGTGAGTTCCGGCTCCGGCAAGCTGACCCTGACCGCGGGGACACCCGCCGCGCCCGAGAAGAAGGTCACCGTCGACAGGCGCGGCGGCACCATCGACATCTCGACCGGTGTCATCACCGCGAAGATCGGCACGTCCGGCACCACCCTCATCAGGTCGGTCACCCGCGGCTCGACCGAGATCGCCCGCAACGGCCGCCTCGTCCTGCTGCGCCAGCCCGAGTACGAGGACGGCGACCAGACCACGGTGAAGACCGAGCGCTTCGACGGAGCGGTCTCCGAGGTCACCGTCGAGCAGGAGGGACCGGTCCGCGCGGTCGTCCGCGTCGACGGCAAGCACCGCAAGGGCGGCCGCAGCTGGCTCCCCTTCTCCATCCGCCTCTACTTCTACGCGGGCGCCGACTCCTTCCGCATGGTGCACACCATCACCTACGACGGGACGCAGGAGCCCGGCAGGGCGAGCGGCGACTTCGTCCGCGGCATCGGCGTCCGCTTCGGCGTGCCCCTGCGCGACGAGTCCTACGACCGGCACATCCGCATCGGCGGCGAGGGCACCGGAATGCTGCGCGAGGCCGTCAAGGGCATCACCGGCCTGCGCCGCGACCCGGGCATCGCCGTGCAGCAGGCCCAGTTCGAGGGGAAGAAGCTGCCCGACCCGTCCACCTGGGACCAGCGGGTCACCACCCGCCTGCAGTACATCCCCGAGTGGGGCGACTACACCCTCTCCCAGCTCTCCGCCGACGGCTTCGCCCTGCGCAAGCGCACCAAGAAGGGCTACGGCTGGATCGGCGCCGGCGGCGGCCGGCGCGCCTCCGGCTTCGGCTACGTCGGCGGGGTCAGCGGCGGCCTCTCCTTCGGCCTGCGCGACTTCTGGGAGAAGTTCCCCGCCCAGCTCGACATCCGCGACGCCCACACCGACGAGGCCGAGGTCACGCTCTGGCTCTGGTCGCCCGAGGCCCAGCCCATGGACCTGCGCTTCTACCACGACGGCATGGGCCAGGACACCTTCCCCGAGCAGATCGAGGGCCTCAACATCACCTACGAGGACTACGAGCCCGGGTTCGGCACCCCGTACGGCATCGCCCGCACCTCCGAACTCCTCTTCTGGGCCAACGAGTCCACCCCGAGCGCCGAGAGACTCGCCGAACAGGTCGAGGCGGTCCGCGTCCTCCCGCAGCTCGCCGCCCCGCCCAAGCAGCTCATCAGGGCAGGGGTGTTCGGCAAGGGCCTGTTCGCCGAGCCCGACCGCTCCACGCCCGCCAAGGCGAAGATCGAGGACCACCTCGACTTCCTCTTCACCTACTACAAGGACCAGGTGGAGATGCGCCGCTGGTACGGCTTCTGGGACTACGGCGACATCATGCACACCTACGACACCGTCCGGCACCAGTGGCGCTACGACGTCGGCGGCTACGCCTGGGACAACTCCGAGCTCTCGCCCGACCTGTGGCTCTGGTACGCGTACCTCAGGAGCGGCCGCGCCGACATCTTCCGCTTCGCCGAGGCGATGACCCGCCACACCGGCGAGGTCGACGTCTACCACCTGGGCAAGTGGGCCGGCCTCGGCACCCGGCACGGCGTCCAGCACTGGGCCGACAGCGCCAAGCAGCAGCGCATCGCCAACACCACCTACCGGCGCTACTACTACTTCCTCACCGCCGACGAACGCGTCGGCGACCTCATGCACGCCAACGTCGACTCCGACGAGACCTTCCTCGCCCTCGACCCCCTGCGCAAGATCCGCACCGAGCCCTACACGCCCGACCGCAACGCCCTGTCCATCGGCTTCGGCACCGACTGGAGCGGACTGGTCTCCGCCTGGCTCACCGAGTGGGAGCGCAAGGGCCCCAAGTGGGAGAAGGCGAAGGCGCGCGTGCTCTCCACCATGGAGACCATCGCCGCCCAGCCCAACGGCTTCGTCCAGGGCAGCGGACTGTACGACCTCGACACCGGGAGGTTCGCCGTCGCCGGCACCCCGAAGGTGGAGGTCTCCCACCTGTCGGCCGTCTTCGGCCTGAACGAGCTGTGCGCCGAGCTCATCGACCTGGTCGACATGCCGGAGTTCAACGAGGCGTACTACGACTACTGCCGCTACTTCAACGCGAGCAAGACCGAGCAGGCGGCACGCTACGGCTCGAACTTCGGCAGCCTGATCCTCTTCCAGGGCCACTCCCGCCTCGACGCCTTCGCCGCCGTGCGGACCGGCGACGAGAAGCTGGCCAAGAGGGCATGGGAGAAGTTCTACAACTCCGACGGGTACAAGGAGTCGGCGCCCTGGAGGACGGAGAAGGTGAGCGGCCCGACGGCGCTGGTGGCGGGCAGTGAGGCCACCTGGGTCTCCACCAACGACACCGCGCTCTACGGCCTCGCCGCCATCGAGAACCTGGCGCTGCTGGGGGACCGGATGCCGTAGCGGCACCTCCCGGGCGCGGGCGGGCACACTCCGTACATGGACTGGAACCACTACCGATTCCGCAGTCTGTGGACCCTGCCCGCGCCCGCACCGGTGGTCTACCGGGCCCTGGAGCGGATCGAGGACTACCCTCTGTGGTGGCCCCAGGTACGGGAGGTCACCCGGCTCGACGACACCAGCGGGATCGTCCGGATCCGCTCCCTCCTGCCCATCGACCTGAGGGCGGCCCTGCGCGCGGGGCGGCGCGACGCGGAGGCCGGGATCCTGGAAGTGGGCCTGTCCGGGGACATCGACGGCTGGGCCCGCTGGACCGTCACCCGGCTGGGCCCCGGCGGCAGCCTCGCCCACTACGAACAGGAGGTGGACGTCCGCAAGCCGCTGCTGCGGCGGCTCGCCGTGCCGGGACGGCCGGCCTTCCGCGTCAACCACGCGCTGATGATGCGGGCCGGACGGCGCGGACTGACCACCCACCTGGAAGCGGTTTGAAGGAAGCCCGCCCGGACCTGTATTGTTCAGTGCGTTCCCGGGCGATTAGCTCAGTGGGAGAGCGCTTCGTTCACACCGAAGAGGTCACTGGTTCGAACCCAGTATCGCCCACCGGGAAAGCCGGTCCGTCCCCGACGGGCCGGCTTTTTTTCCGCGCCGGAGGTCTTCTCACGCCGCCGCCGGCAGGTCCGGACGCAATGGCCAGGCCGGGTCCACCACCTCTTCCGTGCCGCTGCGCGCGAACCACTCCTGCAGCCCCCTGGCCTGCGCCGCGTGCCACACCGCCTGCAGGGTGTGCAGCTCACCGGGGGACAGCCGCTCCAGCCGCGACGCGAAACGCCGCCCGACCGCCCGCGTGACCTCCAGCGCGGCCGTCGCGTCCGCCGCCGCGTCGTGCGCCTCCTCCAGAGGTACGCCGTAGTGCGCGCACAGGTCGGCCAGGGTACGGCGGCCCTTGCGGTAGCGGTCCAGATGCTTGTCGAGCACCCGCGGGTCCAGCACCAGCAGCGGCGTCCGCTCGAACCAGCGGCCCAGCGACGAGGCGCGATGGCGGCGCAACTCCCGGTCCAGGAGGGTGAGATCGAACGGCGCGTTCATCACCACCAGCGGACGGCCCGCCCTGGCCTGCTCCGCCAGCGCCTGAGCCACCTCGTACATCACCGGCGCCGGCCAGCGGCCGTTGCGCTGCAGATGCTCCTCCGTCAGCCCGTGCACCTCCGTCGCCGCGGCGGGCACCGGCACTCCCGGGTTCACCAGCCAGCGGGTCACCCGGGGCCGGGTCCCCGGGGCGTCCTGGACGACGAGAGCGGCCGACACGATCCGGTCGGTCTCGACGTCCACACCCGTCGTCTCCGTGTCGAAAGCGGCCAGCGGCCCCTCGTACCAGCACGTCATACCCAACAACCCCTCATTCACCTTCGGCAGTTGACGTCCCGTCCACTGCCCGATCCGGTGATACCCGGGCTGTTTGCACCGTACGCCGGGAGGAGACAACAGGAGTACGGGTCTTTGCAGTTCAGAGACACGCAACGGAGACTCGACTGTTCTGGAAGGCTGTTGGTCATGGCCATCGCGCAGCCCGAACGGGGCGGGCTGCTGCCCGAGCGCACGCCACCCACTCGCGGCACCCTCGCCACCACCGCCTGCATGGAGACCCTGCAGGTCGGCTACTTGCACGCCGTCGCGGCCGCCGCGGGCTGCTCGCTGTCCCAGCCCTTCCCGGACAACGGCATCGACTGGCACGTCAGCCACAGCGCCCCCGGGCACACGGTCGACGACGAGGTCACCATCAAGGTGCAGCTCAAGGCGACCTACCAGGTCGCACCCGACCCGCCCGGCCGCTCCTTCTCCTTCACACTCGACAACGCGCACCTGGCGAAGCTCGCCCGCACGCCGGTCTCGGTGCACAAGATCCTCGTCGTCATGCTCGTCCCGCGCTCGCAGGACGACTGGCTGCGGGCCGGTCACGACCGGCTCGACCTGCGGCACTGCTGCTACTGGACCAACCTCGCCGGGCATCCGGTCACCGGCCGGCACCGCACCACCGTGCGGATCCCCACCTCACGCATCTTCGACGACCGGGCGCTGTGCGAGATCATGACGCGGGTCGGGACGGGAGGAAGACCGTGACGCACCGCCCGACCGGGGAACCCCTGCGGCCCGTACGTCCCCATCCCGCCGACGCCGTCCTCGACGCCCGGCCGCCCGAGCCCGCCGAGACCGACCCGGCCGTGCTCGCCGCCCTCCTGCACCGGCACGGCTGGCGGCGGCGCGGCGGCGCCGCCGGACGCTACGGCCGCTGGACCCCGCCGGGACCGGGCAGCGGCACGAGCCTGCTGGTGCCGGAGAGCCGCGCCTTCCCCGACAGCGAGGACCTGCTCGCCGAGGCCCTGCACGCGCTGTCCCGCAGCGCCACGCCCTCCGCCCGAGAGGTCCTGCTCGCCCTCGCCGTGCCCAGCGACGAGATCCGCTGGTGGCGCGACGTACCGGCCGGTCCCGGCGGCGCCACGGCCTGGACCTCCGAGGAGCAGCTGCGCTCCGCCGCCCGCCGGACCCTGCTCGCCGCCGCGCTCGCCACGCGCGCGCGTGCCGGCTTCCACGGCGTCCGGCACCGCCGCTCGGCCACCGCGGCGCTGGACACCGTCCTGGTCGGGCCCGCACCAGGGGGACGCGGGGTGACCGCGTTCGCCCCCGTCACCACCGGCCGCGCCCTCACCGTCCGCCTCCACCACGCCGCGCACGCGGCCCGCGAGGCCATCGACTACCGGCGCGCCACCGGTGGGATGGACGCCTTCGACACAGCCGTCGAGGCGGGCGTCAGCCAGGAGCTCACCGAGGCCCTCGTCGCCCTGGTCCGGGGCACGGAGGGCGCCCGGATCGCCGTGGCCTGGTCCCCGGCGGCCGGGGTCCCCGAGGGCTGCGCGGCCTCTGCCGACCCCGTCGAGTTCTCACCCGGCGACCTGCCCGTCCTGCGCGAGGCCGGCGTCCGCTACCAGCGCGCGGAACCCTCCGTGCCGGTGCGGATCACCGGCACGGTGGTACGGATGACCAGGTCCGGACCGCGCGGCGAGGGCACGGTACGACTGCGTGTGCTCGCCGGGGCCGAGGTCGGCCACGTGCGGATCGCGCTCGGCGAGGAGGACTACCGCATCGCCGGACACGCCCACCTCGTCGGGCTGCCGGTGCGGGTGCGCGGACGGCTGGAGAGCCGGGGCGGCTTCCGCCGGCTCACCGGGGCCGGCGAGGTCGTACCGGTGCAGGTCGACGAGGCGGAGCGGGACCGGCTGATGAAGGCGATCCAGGAGAACGCCGAGACCGCGGCCTTCTTCGGCGAGGCCTGCGGCCCGGACTGCGCGGACTGATTTCGCTAAGGGCGGGCCCGGGTCGGTACGATCGGGACTCGTGCGCGCGCTCCGGTATGGCGCCGCAGCCCCACCTTCAGTCAGGAGAGACCGGTGTCAGACGTCCGTGTGATCATCCAACGCGATTCCGAGCGGGAAGAACGCGTGGTGACGACGGGCACTACGGCCGCCGAGCTCTTCGCCGGCGAGCGCTCGATCATCGCCGCGCGCGTGGCCGGCGAGCTCAAGGACCTCTCCTACGAGGTCAGGGACGGCGAGACCGTCGAGGGCGTCGAGATCTCCTCCGAGGACGGTCTCAACATCCTGCGCCACTCCACCGCGCACGTCATGGCCCAGGCCGTGCAGGAACTCTTCCCCGAGGCCAAGCTGGGCATCGGCCCGCCGGTCCGGGACGGCTTCTACTACGACTTCGACGTCGAGAAGCCGTTCACGCCCGAGGATCTCAAGGCCATCGAGAAGAAGATGCAGGAGATCCAGAAGCGCGGCCAGCGCTTCTCCCGCCGCGTGGTGACCGACGAGGCCGCCCGCGAGGAGCTCGCCGACGAGCCGTACAAGCTGGAGCTGATCGGTCTCAAGGGAGCGGCTTCGTCGGACGACGGCGCGGACGTCGAGGTCGGCGCCGGCGAGCTGACGATCTACGACAACCTGGACGCCAAGACCGGCGAGCTGTGCTGGAAGGACCTCTGCCGCGGTCCCCACCTGCCCACCACCCGGAACATCCCGGCGTTCAAGCTGATGCGCAACGCGGCCGCCTACTGGCGCGGCAGCGAGAAGAACCCCATGCTCCAGCGCATCTACGGCACCGCCTGGCCGACCAAGGACGAGCTGAAGGCGCACCTGGAGTTCCTCGCCGAGGCCGAGAAGCGCGACCACCGCAAGCTGGGCAGCGAGCTCGACCTGTTCTCCATCCCGGAGCAGATCGGCTCCGGCCTCGCCGTCTTCCACCCCAAGGGCGGCATCATCCGCCGGGTCATGGAGGACTACTCGCGGCGCCGCCACGAGGAGGAGGGCTACGAGTTCGTCTACACCCCGCACGCGACGAAGGGGAAGCTCTTCGAGACCTCGGGCCACCTGGACTGGTACGCCGACGGCATGTACCCGCCCATGCAGCTCGACGAGGGCGTGGACTACTACCTCAAGCCCATGAACTGCCCGATGCACAACCTGATCTTCGACGCGCGCGGGCGTTCGTACCGCGAGCTGCCGCTGCGTCTGTTCGAGTTCGGGACCGTGTACCGGTACGAGAAGTCGGGTGTCGTGCACGGCCTGACCCGCGCCCGCGGCTTCACCCAGGACGACGCGCACATCTACTGCACCCGCGAGCAGATGTCGGAGGAGCTCGACAAGACGCTCACCTTCGTCCTGAACCTGCTGCGCGACTACGGTCTGACCGACTTCTACCTGGAGCTGTCCACCAAGGACCCGGAGAAGTTCGTCGGCTCCGACGAGGCCTGGGAAGAGGCCACCGAGACGCTGCGCCAGGTCGCCGAGAAGCAGGGCCTGCCGCTGGTCCCGGACCCGGGCGGTGCCGCCTTCTACGGCCCGAAGATCTCCGTGCAGGCCAAGGACGCCATCGGCCGTACCTGGCAGATGTCGACGATCCAGCTCGACTTCAACCTGCCGGAGCGCTTCGACCTGGAGTACACGGCCGCGGACGGCTCCAAGACCCGCCCGGTCATGATCCACCGCGCGCTGTTCGGCTCCATCGAGCGGTTCTTCGCCGTGCTGCTGGAGCACTACGCGGGCGCCTTCCCGGCCTGGCTCGCCCCGGTCCAGGCGATCGGTATCCCGGTGGGTGATGCCCACGTCGAGTACCTGGAGAAGTTCGCCGCGGAGGCCAGGCAGAAGGGCCTGCGGGTGGAGGTCGACTCCTCCTCGGACCGCATGCAGAAGAAGATCCGGACGGCTCAGAAGCAGAAGGTCCCGTTCATGATCATCGTGGGTGACGACGACATGAACGCGGGCACGGTGTCGTTCCGCTACCGCGACGGTTCGCAGGAGAACGGCATTCCGCGTGATCAGGCGATCGCCAAGCTCGTTGACGTGGTGGAGCGCCGCGCCCAGGTGTGACGCCCTCCCCGCCGACGCGGGGCCTCAGGCCCCCGGGACTCATCCCGGGGGCCTTTTCCGCGGCCCTCCGGCGACGCCATATGCTGCACGCATGACGAGTGAGCCGGAGCAGCAGTTGGGAGTGGGCACGCAGGACGCGTTCCAGCGTCTGTGGACGCCCCACCGGATGGCCTACATCCAGGGCGAGAACAAGCCGACCGGCCCCGGGGCCGACGACGGCTGCCCCTTCTGCTCCATCCCGGCCAAGTCCGACGAGGACGGATTGATCATCCGGCGCGGCGAGCACGTGTACGCGGTGCTCAACCTGTACCCGTACACCGGCGGCCACCTGATGACGGTGCCGTACCGCCACGTCGCCGACTACACGGACCTCACGGCGGACGAGACCGCCGAGCTCGCCGAGCTCACCAAGCAGGCGATGACCGCCCTGCGCACCGCCTCCGGCGCGCACGGCTTCAACATCGGCATGAACCAGGGCACGGTCGCGGGCGCCGGCATCGCCGCCCACCTGCACCAGCACATCGTCCCGCGCTGGGGCGGCGACACGAACTTCATGCCGGTGGTCGGCCACACGAAGGTGCTGCCGCAGCTGCTGGCCGACACCCGCGCGATGCTGGCGGAGGCGTGGCCGCCGGCCTGAGTCCGGTGGGCCTTTGCCCCGACGTGTCCGGTGCCGGCGCG